>CAYPEV010000025.1:7816-17472 GCA_964409605.1 uncultured Christensenella sp.
GTGCTAAACTGTTGATAATGATAATCTTGTAGAGGGCGCATGACGAAACGAATAAAACGACTTTCAAAAATCAGTGACGTTTTTCCCGTGCTTTTGTTTGTGGCATGTTGGGGCTGGCTGATTGCACTGACATACTATACGAGCGGGAATATTCTTGACGCAGACGCTTCCAACGTTCTGGTGCTGTCGAATTTTCTCGCGAAAGAAAACGCGATTATGTCGACCGGATGGCGGTACTACACGGAGTTGCATGTGATCAATATGCAATTGGTGTATTCCTTTTTCTTTCGTCTGTTTCAAAGCTGGAGGCTCGTGCGTTTCCTTGGCACAGTAACGCTGCAGGCGATTCTCGTGGCATCGTATTGGTTTGTGTGCAAGCAGGCGAACGTATCGCGCAAAGCCTTCTTTTATTCGGCTACCTTCCTGCTGCTGCCGTTCAGCGTGGCTTTTGCGCGTATTGTGCTGCTGCACGGGCACTATACGTTTCATATTTCGCTCGGATTTTTGCTCATTGGATTACTGATCAAACTGTCCGATACGCGTGTGCAAAAGAAAGCGATCTATTACACAAGCCTCACGCTTTTCTTCGTCTTGTGTTTCTTGACCGGCACAAATGGAATGAGACAGCTCTATATCTCGCTTTTCCCGGCTTTCTTAATCGGAATTTTCCAGTATATCCGCTCGGATGCCTTTCTGCAGATTGCCAAAGCAGAACGAACGGGTAAAACGCCCATCCTTCGCGAACTGTATCAGAGAGCCATTGCATCGAAAGAAGGACGCGCTTTGCTGCTGATCACGTTGGGAGTCGGTGTAAATCTGATCGGTATTGCTACAAATCTCCTCTTCCTTCGAAGACTGTTTGGATTCAGCACCTATTATTCTCTAAAGACAATCGCGCCGCAGCCGGGCGCGCTCAACGAGCTGATCAACGATCTGTTGGAATTATTCGGATATCGGGACGGGGCACGCGTTTTTTCACTGGAGGGCGTGTGTTCTTTGCTCGCCATCCTTGCTTTCGCGCTCGTGGCCGGAGTTTCGGTCTGGCAATTCTTTAGCAGGCGCAAGGAGGGCGATCTCGAGAAGCGGTTTGTCGCTTCCTGGTTCTTCAGCGCAATGATGTTCGAATCGCTGGTGTTTTTGATCACGGCAAATTATTCGATCCACTACTATACCCCGGTCATCGTACTTGTCGCGTTTCTTGTTGCCGTGCTGATCGATGCGTATCCGACGCACTCGATCCGGCTGACCAGGATTTGTGCGGGAGTAATCATGCTCTCCTCGCTCGTCAGCGCCGTTGTTACAACAAACTTCCTAGTCAATAAACCGGAACAGTATGTGACGCAATACGACGGGCTTTCGTACACCAACATCAATCTCGTGAGCCAGATTCGCCCTGCCGCAGAATATCTGGAGGAGCATGACTTCACATTCGGATACGCGTTTTATTGGGACAGCGGTGTAATCACGGAGTTGACGGACGGAAAGGTGGAAGTCTGCGCCGTCGTCGAGCTGGAGAAGCTGACCTACAGCTATGCGAACACGAAGAAGGCGTACTGGGAACCGGATTATCATCAGGGCAAGACGTTCGCCTTGTTTGAAAAAGATGACGAGAGCTGGAAAAAGTACCCCATCTTTGAAGGCGGCATAAAGGTGTTTTCGGATGATTACTTTGAGATTTACGAGTATCCGGCCCCTTTGCCATTCGAGAAGAGCGATATTAGGGAATGAATCGGGGCGCACTTTTAAGCGATTGATGCGGTGAGGCGAAAACCCTTTTGCATTCCGGATTTCCATATAGAAACAAGAAACAGAGAACCCGCAACCGGTTCTCTCTGGGCTCCAATTGCCCTCTAGCACCAATTACGGGTTCACTAGTATTGTATCGAGACGAAAACTCTTAGTCAATAAATAAATCAAAAAAGAACCGCCGTACGGCGGTTCTGATTCTGCTAAGTCCTCTTTGGGTTTGTGTGCTGTGTTGTGTGGTCGCTTAGTCCGCCACGTAGGGCAGCAGAGCGACGATGCGCGCGCGCTTGATGGCGATAGCAAGGTCGCGCTGATGTTTGGCGCACATGCCCGACATACGGCGGGGCATGATCTTGCCGCGCTCGGTCACAAACTTCTCAAGGGTACGGATATCCTTGTAGTCGATGCTAGCGGCTTTATCAGCGCAGAACTTGCAAACCTTGCGGCGGCCACGCTTCATACGGGGACGCATTTTACGGTCTTCCATGTTGCAAGCCTCCTAATTCGAAAAATTTTGTTTGCGGGCGGTTGTCCGCTCGCGTTAGAACGGGATGTCGTCGGATTGGATGTCGGTAAACCCGGCCATATCCTGCGCGTTATCCGCACGGGATGAGGGCGCGGCTCCGTCCTCCTGCTGCTTGGGCGAGAGGAATTCAACTTCGTCCGCCTGCACGTCGAGGGACATGCGCGTCGTGCCGTCCTTCGCCTCGTAGGTGCGCGCCTGGAGCTCGCCGATGACGGCGACCTTGCGGCCCTTACTCAGGTATCGGGCGCACGTCTCGCCCAGCTGGCGCCAGGCGTTGATGCGGAAAAAGTCCGTTGGGCGCTCTCCGCCCGCGCCGCTGGCAAAGCGGCGGTTGACCGCGATGGTGAAGGAGCAGACGGTGACGCCGTTGGGCGTGGAACGCACTTCCGGGTCATGCGTCAGGTTTCCGATGAGTGTGATTTTATTCATGCTTCATCCATCCTTTCGGCACTGTGCTGCTCGTTACTCGCCCTTGCGGGTCACGAGATAGCGGAGAATCGCTTCGTCGTTCTTAAAGTTACGCTCGAGTTCTTTGGGAACTTCCGGCGCACACGTAAACGACATCAAGACGTAGTAGCCCTCGGTCTTATAATCGATGGGGTACGCAAGACGCTTCTTGCCCCATTCGTCGACCGCCGTCACTTCGCCGCCGTTGGTTTCGACAATCCCTTTGAACTTTTCGACGGATGCTTTCATCGTTTCTTCATCCTGAGTAGGCACGATGATGTAGAGAGCTTCGTATTGATTCATTCATTTCACCTCCTTATGGTCTATTGGCCCGGCGTCTTTGCGCCGAGCAAGAAGGACGTTAGCGGAAGCGAGTATATCATAAGAAAGCGTGATTTGCAAGGACTTTCGCGGGGAAACGGCGTTTGCTAAGTTCTGATCGCGTAAATATCTTTGCTCCCATATTCTTTTGAACAGAAAGAGAAAGGAGGACGTGTTTCCGTCCTCCCAGTTTTTTACCGTTTCTCCACGCCGAGCGTGACGCTCTCTTTGTTGACGTCCCAGGCTTTCGTGTAGCCCTTCGCGCCTTTTTCGAGCGCTTTGCCCAGCGTTTCCGAGAGGATTTCGTCTCCGAAGCGGGAGAAGATCTCCTCGATCTTCGCGCTGCCTTCGTAGGAGAGCGCGATGTGGTCGCTAACCTCGAAGCCCGCCTCCTTGCGCATGGTCTGCACCTTGCTGATCAGCTCGCGGACGAACCCTTCGTCGATGAGTTCCGGCGTGAGCTTGGTATCCAGCACCACGATGGTCTCGTTGTCCGTCGCGGCGACAAAGCCGTCCGTCTTGCCGGTGGAGACGAGCACGTCTTCCGGACCCAGAACCACAAAGACGTCTTCGATCGTGACCTCATAGTTCCTTCCCGCGGCGTGCGCGCGTACGACGAGGTTGCCGATGCCGCTTTGTGAAAGATGCGCGCCGATCTTCGGCAGGATCTTGCCGTAGCGCGGCCCAAGGGTTTTGAGCTGCGGCTTGACCTGATAGCTCAGGAAACCGGAAGCGTCGTTGACAAACTCCGCCTTCTTGACGTTCAGCTCCTCTGTGATGATCGTCACATAGTGCTCGTGCATCGCTTCGCCCTGGATGTACATCAGAGGAAGCGGCTGGCGGGTTTTGACGTTTCCGTCGTTGCGCGCGGCGCGGCCGAGGGTGACGATCTCCAGCACGCGCGCCATATTCGCCTCGAGATCCGCGTCGATGCGCGCTTCGTCCGCGGCAGGATAGTCGCAGAAATGCACGCTCTCCGGCGCGTTCTTGTCCACGCTGCGCACGATGTTCTGGTAGATCTCCTCCGTCATAAACGGCAGGAACGGGGCGGAGAGAAGCGTCAGCGTCCTGAGGCAGGTAAACAGCGTCATGTAAGCCGCCTTCTTGTCCTCGCTCATTTCGCTGCCCCAGAAACGCTCGCGGCAGCGGCGGACATACCAGTTCGAAAGCTCGTCCGAGAATGCCTGCAGCGCTCTGCCGCCTTCGGTGATGCGGAGTTTGTCGAGGTGGCCGTCCACGGTCTTGACCAGCGTATTGAGACGGGAGAGCACCCAGCGGTCCATCTCGGATAGACTGCGATCCTCCAGCCGGTATTGCGTGGGGTCGAACTGGTCGATCTCCGCGTAGAGCGTATAGAACGCGTAGGTGTTCCAGAAGGTGCCGATGAACTTCCGCTGCGCTTCGCTGACCGCCTCCGCCGAGAAGCGGCTGGGCAGCCACGGCATGGAGCCGATGTAGAAATACCAGCGCACGGCGTCCGCGCCCTGCTGATCCAGCACCGTCCAGGGATCGACGACATTGCCCAGGTGCTTGCTCATCTTGCGGCCTTCCATGTCCTGCACATGTCCCATGACGATGCAGTTCTGGAACGCGGCCTCGTCAAAGAGGCAAGTGGAGATGGCGAGCAGCGAATAGAACCAGCCGCGCGTCTGGTCGATGGCCTCGCTGATGAACTGCGCGGGGTAGCGGCGCTCGAACTCCTCTTTGTTTTCAAATGGATAGTGCCACTGCGCAAAGGGCATGGCGCCGCTGTCAAACCAGCAGTCGATGACGACCGGCTCGCGTTTCATCGCCTTGCCGCACTTCGGGCAGGGGAAGGTGACCTCGTCGATATAGGGCTTGTGCAGCTCGATATCCGGCGAAACGTTGGGGTTGAGCTTCTGCAGCTCTTCGCGGGAACCCACGACGTGGACATGCCCGCATTCGCACATCCAGACCGGCAGGGGCGTGCCCCAGTACCGCTCGCGCGAGACGCTCCAGTCGATGACGTTCTCGAGGAAGTTGCCCATGCGCCCTTCCTTGATCGTCTCGGGGATCCAGTTGACGCTGCGGTTGAAGGCGATGAGCTTTTCCTTGACCGCGGTCATCTTGATAAACCAACTCTCTCTGGCGTAGTAGATTAACGGCGTATCGCAGCGCCAGCAGAAGGGATAGCTGTGCTCAAACGACAGCACAGCAAAGAGCTTGCCGGATGATTTCAGCGCGTCGAGGATAGGCTTGTCCGCGTCCTTGACGAACAGGCCGTCCCACGGGGTGCCGCCGACCATATGCCCGCTGGCGTTGACCAGCTGCAAAAACGGAAGCTCCCATTTTTTGCCCACTCGGGAGTCGTCTTCACCAAACGCGGGCGCGATGTGGACGACGCCGGTGCCGTCTTCGAGCGAGACGTATTCGTCCGCCACGACGCGGTAGCCGGTCTTGCTGCCGAAGTTCACGGGCAGCGCAAACAGCGGCTCGTATTCGAGGCCTACGAGGTCGGCGCCCTTTTGGGTGGAGACGATCTCGGCGTTCTCGCCGAGCACGCTTTTCACGAGCGCTTCGGCGAGGATGTATGTTTCGCCATTGTGCTTCGCGGTGGCGTAGGTCTCCTTTGCGTTGACGCACAGGGCGACGTTGCTCGGCAGCGTCCAGGGTGTGGTCGTCCAGGCGAGAATCGCCACGGAAGGATCGTTCTTGAGGAAGAACTTCGCGATGGCGGAGGTCTCCTTGACGTCCTTATAGCCCTGCGCGACCTCGTGGCTCGACAGCGCCGTTCCGCAGCGCGGGCAATACGGCACGATCTTGTGGCCTTTGTAGAGCAGGCCTTTTTCGTGGATCGTCTTGAGCGCCCACCAGATGCTCTCGATATAGTTGTTGTCGTAGGTGATATACGGGTCTTCCATATCCGCCCAGAAACCCACGCGGTCGGACATGGTCTCCCAGTCGGTCTTATATTTCCAGACCGATTTCTTGCATTCCTTGATGAACGGCTCGATGCCGTAGGCTTCGATCTGCTCCTTGCCGTCGAGGCCGAGCTGTTTTTCCACCTCGATCTCCACCGGCAGGCCGTGGGTATCCCAGCCCGCTTTTCGCAGCACGTCGAATCCCTTCATGGTCTTGTAGCGCGGGATGATGTCCTTGATCGAGCGCGTGAGCACATGGCCGATGTGCGGCTTGCCGTTCGCCGTCGGCGGCCCGTCAAAGAAGGTATAGGGCTTTGCGCCCTTTCTCAGGCGCACGCTTTTTTGGAAGATCTGCTTCTCCTTCCAAAACGCAAGCACCTCTTTTTCGCGCGGGACAAAATTCAGCTCGCTCGATACTTTTTTGTACATTCGATTCGCTCTCCTTGTTCTGTGTGTCGTGTCAAACTTCCTGCGGGAAAAACGCGTAAAAAAATAGCCCTCCGTCCCGAAAAAGAGGGACGAAAAGCACGAAACTCCTGCTTTGCGCGGTACCACCCTGCTTGGCGGCCCAAAGCCGCCCGCTCAAGACCCCCTTAACGCGGGGGATACGTCGCGCGTTACTCGGCTTCTGCCTTTGGCGCGCGCGCTCACGGGTGATATCGGCGCTTCCTGCCCGCCGCCGCCTTGCACCATACGCGGCTCGCTCGTGCGGACGATTGTGGAACCCGACGTGTCCCGATCATCGCTGTAATAGCAGAAGTATAGCGGCTTTTTCGCGGTTTGTAAAGAGCGGCGCGGGGCGGAAAGGACTGCATATGCCGCCGTTTATGCGTTTTTTCTGCTGAAAACGCCAGTTTTGCCTTAACAGACGGGGAATTGTCTGATATAATCATTCATTACGAAATAAGCAAAACGACAATGCGCAAAACAAAGGAAAACACCGATGGATTTCAAACAGTCAATCGCAACCGTACTCTCCGTCCCCGCGGGGCTCCCCGCAGAGGAGCTTGCCGCGTGGCTTGAAACCCCGCCCTCGCCGGAGATGGGGGATTTTGCGTTCCCCTGCTTCAAACTCGCAAAGACACTCCGAAAAGCCCCGCCGGTCATCGCGGCGGAGATAGCCGGCGCGCTGACGCTGCCGGAGGGGGTGGAAAAAGCGACCGCCGCGGGCGGATATGTCAACTTCTATCTCGATAAAAGCGTGCAGGCAAAGGCGGTTCTTTCCCGCGTGTTTGCCGAGGGCGCGCGCTACGGCGGCTCCGATCAGGGAAGAGGACGCAACGTCTGCATCGACTATTCCTCGGTGAACATCGCAAAGCCGTTCCACATCGGGCATCTGCCGACGACGGTAATCGGCAGCGCGTTATACCGCATCTATAACCACCTCGGGTTTCACTCCGTGGGTATCAATCACCTCGGCGACTGGGGCACCCAGTTCGGCAAGATGATCGTGGCCTACAAGCTCTGGGGGGATCACGACACGATCGATCAGGGCGGTGTGGACGAGCTGGTCAAAATCTATGTGCGCTATCATCAGGAGGTCGAGGCGAATCCCGCGCTGGACGACGAGGCGCGCGCCTGGTTTAAGCGCATCGAGGACGGCGATCAGGAAGCGCTGGAGCTGTTCGACTGGTTTAAGGCGATCACGCTCAAAGAGGTCGAGCAGGTGTACGATATCCTCGGCATCCGCTTCGACAGCTATGCCGGCGAGAGCTTCTACAACGACAAGATGGGCCGCGTGGTGGACGAGCTAAGGGAAAAGAACCTCCTCAAGCTCGACCAGGGCGCGCAGATTGTCGATCTTTCCGACTACAAGATGCCGCCGTGCATCATCCTGCGCTCCGACGGGGCGACGCTCTACGCCACACGCGATATCGCGGCCGCGCTCTACCGCAAGGATACCTACGATTTTGCGAAGTGCCTCTACGTGGTGGCCTACCAGCAGGATCTGCATTTCCGGCAGTGGTTCAAGGTGGTCGAGCTGATGGGATACGACTGGGCGAAGGATCTCGTCCACGTCTCCTTCGGCATGGTCAGCGGCACGGACGGCGCGTTTTCCACCCGCAAGGGCAACATGGTCAAGCTCCGCGACGTGCTCTCGGCGGCCTGCGAAAAGACCTACGACATCATCCGCGAAAAGAGCCCGGATCTCGAGGATAAAGAGACCATCGCATCCCAGGTCGGCATCGGCGCGCTGATCTGGAACAGCCTCTACAACGGGCGCATCAAAGACGTTGTGTTCGACTGGGACGCCGTGCTCAACTTCGACGGCGAGACGGGGCCGTACGCGCAGTATACGCACGCGCGCGCCTGCTCCGTGCTGAGAAAAGCGGACTACGCGCCCGCGGAGATCGACTATGGCAAACTGACCGACGCGGAAGCAGCCGCAGTAATCGCGGCGATCGGTGCGTTTCCGGACGCCGTCGTCGAGGCGATGGAGAAGAACGAGCCGTATCTCGTCACCCGTTCGATCATTGCCATCTGTGCCGCGTTCAACAAGTTTTACTATGAACAGCGCATCATGGCGGATGATGCCGGTGTGCGGCAGGCGCGCCTCGCGCTGACCGACGCCACGCGCAGGGTCGTTGCCATCGGTCTGGGCCTTCTGGGCATCGCGGCGCCGGAGCGCATGTAAGCACTGCTATCTGTCATTCCCCCCGCCGGAGGTGGGGAGAATGACAGTAAAACTACTTTTGCAGCAGATAAACAGATTCAATCAACAGTTTGCTGGATTTTTATTGGATTGACATAGGGGGATCGTATGCTGGATATCAAGCTCATCCGCACGCAGCCGGAGCTCGTGAAAGAGAACATCAAAAAGAAGTTTCAATTCGACAAGTTAGCGCTTGTGGACGAGGTTGTGGCGCTTGACGCCGAGTTTCGCGAGGCGCACACCCGCGCGGACTATCTGCGCGCGCAGCGCAACGCCATCAGTAAATCCATCGGATCGATGATGGCAAAGGGGCAGCGCGAGGAGGCGGAGGCCGCTAAAAAGCAGGTGAACGACATGGCGGACGAGATGGCGCGGCTGGATGTCCGCGAGGCCGAGCTTTCCGCCGAGATTCGCCGCCGCATGCTGGTGATTCCGAACATCATCGACGATTCCGTGCCCATCGGCAAGGACGACTCGGAGAATGTGGAGATCGCGCGCTTCGGCGAGCCGGTCGTGCCGGAGTTTGAGATTCCCTACCATGTGGAGATCATGGAACGCTTCAAGGGCATCGACCTCGACGCCGCGAGAAAGACCAGCGGCAACGGGTTTTACTATCTTTGCGGCGATATCGCGCTCTTGCAGTCCGCCATCCTCGCCTACGCGCGGGATTTCATGGTCGAGCGCGGATTTACCTATTATATCCCGCCGTTCATGATCCGCAGCGGCGTGGTCGACGGCGTGATGAGCTTTTCCGAGATGGAAGGCATGATGTACAAGATCGAGGGAGAAGACCTCTACCTCATCGGCACCAGCGAACACTCCATGATCGGCAAATTCATCGATACGTTCCTCGAAGAAGGCGAGTTGCCGCAGACCTTGACAAGCTACTCGCCCTGCTTCCGGAAAGAGGTCGGCGCGCATGGCATCGAGGAGCGCGGCGTCTACCGCATCCATCAGTTTGAAAAGCAGGAGATGATCGTGGTCTGCAAACCCGAGGAGAGCATGGACTGGTTTAAGAAGATGCTGCAGAACACCATCGATTTCTTCCGCACGCTGGATATCCCCGTGCGCTCGCTGGAGT
>CAYPEV010000026.1:0-17422 GCA_964409605.1 uncultured Christensenella sp.
GATGTCGATGATCGCGCGGGCGAGCTTGGTCAGCGTCCAGGTGTGGTGGAGCCAGCCGCCGCGCGTTGCGTGGTGGAGCTTGACCGCCGCGGGATAAAACAGCAGCCGTTCGCGGTTTTCGCGCATGACGTATTGCACAAGCCGCCTCAGATCGTCGTCCGCAAAGCCCTCCGCGAGCGAAAACAGTTCGTCGTAGAGCCACTCCGGATCATACGGCGCGCAGGGCAGGAGCTTTGCCATGTCGACATTGTCCTCCGGCGTGGAGCGGCGGATTTTGTCGATCTTGAGCTGCTCGGTGTCTTTCCAGATGTTGATGGAACCGCGCACCTTGACGACGTCGTTTGCGTCATAAACGCCGTGCAGCTCCTTATTATAGTCCCAAAGCTTCGCCGCGCAGTCGCCCTCGCTGTCCGCGAGGATCAGGTCGAGATACTCCGTTCCCTTGATGTTGGTTTTGACACTCGCGCTCTTGACGAGGCAAAACCCCTCGAACGTCTGACCATTGCTTTCATTTAATAACCGCATGCGGCTCATGGATGTGTCCCCCTTGTTCGATCCGCCGGATCAGGATACTTTGTAACAGTATACCATACTTATCACGGGTTCTGACAACCCGCGCGGAAACGCGATCAAAAAGCGCCTGCCCGTGCGGTAAAAACACGGCGCGTTGCCGTATCGTCCGCAGTATGGTAAAATGCGCGTGTACATCGCGCGGGAAAACGCAAGCGCGCCTGCGGGAAACGGAACGAAAAAAAGCCAAATATGGAAACAAAAAACGCAAACAGCTATGATATCGTCGTCATCGGCGCGGGGCACGCCGGCGTGGAAGCCGCGCTTTCTTGCGCTAGAATGGGGCAAAAGACGCTCCTTTTGACGCTGAATTTAGACTCGGTGGGGCTCATGCCATGTAATCCCGCGATCGGGGGCACGGGCAAGGGGCACCTTGTGCGCGAGATCGACGCGCTGGGCGGCGAGATGGGTCTGGCCGCGGACGACACGCTGATCCAGATGCGCATGCTCAACACGGGAAAAGGCCCGGCCGTGCATTCCCTGCGCGCGCAGATGGACAAGCGGCGCTATCACGAGCGCGTCAAGCGTGCGCTGGAGGAGCAGGAAAAACTCACCCTCGCGCAGGGCGAAGCAAGCCGGTTTCTCATCGAAGGCGGGAGGATCTCCGGCGTGGTTACGGCGGAAGGCTTCACCTATTCCTGCCGCGCGGCGGTGGTTTGCGCGGGTGTTTATATGAAGAGCCGGATTTTGATCGGCGATTTTTCCCGCGAGAGCGGGCCCGCGGGGCTGCTCCGCTCCGAGACGCTCTCGGACGCGCTCCGCGAACTCGGCGTGCCGCTCCAGCGGTTCAAGACGGGCACGCCCGCGCGCGTAAACGGACGCACGCTCGACTATGACGAGATGGAGCGGCAGGACGGCGATGTGCCGACGCCCGCGTTTTCGTTCCTCAACGGCAGGCTTGTGCGCGAGCAGACGCCGTGCTATCTCACCTATACCAACGCGGACACACACCGCGTGATCCTCGAAAACCTGCATCGATCGGCGATGTACAGCGGCAAGATCAACGCCACCGGCACGCGTTATTGCCCCAGCATTGAGGACAAGCTCGTGCGCTTTGCGGACAAGGAGCGCCACCAGATCTTCATCGAACCGGAAGGGCGCACGACAAACGAGATGTATGTCCAGGGCATGAGCACGAGCCTGCCGGGGGATGTGCAGATCGCGATGCTGCGCACCATGCCGGGGCTTCATCGCTGCGAGGTCATGCGCCTTGGCTACGCGATCGAATACGACTGCATCGACCCCACCGCGCTGGATCGTACGCTTGCCGCGCGCGCCGTGCCCGGCCTGTATCTGGCAGGACAGGTCAACGGAACGAGCGGCTATGAGGAAGCGGCGGCGCAGGGACTGCTCGCGGGGATCAACGCCGCGCTGTATTGCAGCGGCGAGGAACCGCTGACGCTGGGGCGCGACGAAGCGTATCTCGGCGTATTGGTGGACGATCTTTCGGTGAAAGGTACGCCGGAGCCATACCGCATGATGACCTCGCGCTGCGAATACCGCCTGCTGCTGCGGCAGGACAACGCGGACGAGCGGCTCACGCACAAAGCATTGCGCACGGGGCTGATCTCAGGCGAGCGGTATGAAAAGCTGATGCAAAAACGTGAACGCGTGGAGCAAGCCCTCGCGGCGCTGGACAAGACCGCGCCGCCGAGCGAGGCGCTGCGCGCGCTGCTGCTCGAGCACGGGGAGAGCGTGCCCGTCTCCGGCATCAAGCTGTTTGACCTCTTAAAGCGTACCCATATCCGTTATACCGACCTGCTGAATGTGTTCCCGGCGCTTTCGCCGCTGGACTGGGAGACGGAGGAGCGCGTGGAAACCCTCGCGCGGTATGACGGCTATATCCAGAAACAGCAGGAGCAGGTCAGCCGAAACCGCGCGCTGGAACACACGGTTTTGCCGCAGGATCTCGACTATCTCGCGCTGGACGGCCTCCGGCTGGAGGCGCGGCAGAAGCTCAACAAGCACAAGCCCTCCTCCATCGGCATGGCGGGGCGCATCTCCGGCGTAACGCCGGCGGACGTCAACGTGCTCCTGATCTACGCTAAGCGCGGCTTTTCCGCCGCAAAACCGGGAACGGAGGAACGCGGATGATTGCGGAAATACTCTCGCCGCTGCGGCCCGACCTTGCGGACGTGCAGCTTGCGCAGTTTGAGACGTACTATGCGATGCTCGCGGACTGGAACACGCGCGTGAACCTGACCGCGATCACGGCGCCGGAGGATGTCGCAAAAAAACACTTTCTGGATTCCCTCGCGGCGGAGCGCTATCTCAAGCCGGGTGCGGAAATCGTGGACGTCGGCACAGGCGCGGGGTTTCCCGGCCTGCCGCTGCTGATCCTGCGGCGGGACCTGAAGCTCACGCTCATGGACAGCCTGCAAAAGCGCCTGGTGTTTCTGGAGGCGGTGCTCAAGGAGCTGGGGCTTTCGGCGGAGCTGGTCCACGCGCGCGCCGAGGACGCGGGGCAAAACCCGAAGTATCGGGAGCGGTTTGACGCGGCTCTGACCCGCGCGGTCTCGGGACTTCCCGTGCTTTGCGAACTCACGCTGCCGCTGGTAAAAGTTGGCGGAATAAGCATCGCTTACAAAGGGGATGCTTCGGAAGAACTGGCCGCGAGCGGAAACGCGCTGAAACTTCTGCACGCTACGGCGGAACGGGTCGACGCTTCCGCGGACTATGGCGCGCGGGAACTCGTGATTCTGAAAAAACACGGCACGACGCCGAAACAGTATCCGAGAAAAGCGGGCACACCCGCGAAGAATCCATTGTAAGAACGAACAGCAGACGCAAAAAACAGGAGAGAGTTTGGAAAAGAAGACCTCAAACAGAAAACCCGCGCGCAGCGGAGGAAAAACCACCGCGGCGTCGCTCGCGGCCGGCTTCGCGGGGCTGCTGCTCGCGGCCTGGCTCGTCTACGGCACGGTGACGATCGACCCGTTCCGCTGGGGTCTGTTTGTGGAAGAGCTGATCATCGCGGTCTGCGCGCTGTTCGCGCTGCGGCTGCTGTGTGTGATTCGCCTGCCGAAATGGGTTTCGCTGGTATGCATCATCCTGCTTCCCGCCGGGATCGCGCTGATCGGCTCGCTGCATCTGCCGGAGGACCCGGCAGCCTTTGAACGCGCGCTGTGCCTCGCCGCCGCCGCGTGCTTTGCGCTCCTTTCCGCGCAGCAGATGGACAGTAAGCCCGACGGCGTGCTGCTCGCAGCGCTTTTGATCGGTGTCTGCCTGCCCGTGTTGTTTGTCGCAAATACGCGGATGATCGACGAGCTTGCCCGCGCGCTGATCGCGGCGGGCGTGTTCATGACGGTACTCGCCGTGCGGCATAAGACGGCGGGTCTTGCGTATCTTGCCTCCGCCGCGTTTACGCTCGCTGGGGTTGCGGGCCTATTTGCCGCGTTTGCGGGGTTGGGCGCGGGCGCCGGCGTATTGCTGCTTTCGCCGAAGCGGAAGCGCGGGGGTTGGACGCTTGCCGCCGTGCTGATGGCGGCGCTGCCCGTCGCGGCGTGGTTTGCCGCGCGCGCGCTGCTTCCGGCGGAAAATCCGCTGTTTGCGCAAAACGCGCAGGCTGCGGGCGTCTTTGCCGGGATCGTTCGCGTGCATCTGCTGCGCGCGCTTGCGGTCGGGCTTCTGCTGCTTTCGGTTCGCTTCTTTGGCCGCAGGGAGGATGCGGCGGTTCCCGTCCTGCTCGTGCTGGCGGGCTGCGCGGCGGCGCGGCTCCTGCCGTTTGTTGCAGCGCCCGAGGTTTGGATGGATGCATGCCTGCTCTGTGCGCTCGCGGGCGTTGGGGTCGCGAAGACCGCGCGGTAAACGAAGATAGCCGTAGGATAAGCAATCTTTTCCCGCTCCGTATACTGCTGTAGGTAGAAACATGATATAATATTACAGTTTCTGCTAGAAAAATAGAATTGCGGGGATCTGTCATATGAAAAAAGACTTGAAAGACAAAAATGGTCCATGGCAAGTTGCGCACCTGATCATCTATGACTCTGCAATCGAAATTGGATGCGGCGGTTTGACAGCAGGAAATCCTAAACTCGAGGCATATCCATTTCTCAAATTATGGGTGGATATGGTCAACCAAGTAAAACTAAGCAATCAGAGCACGGAAAAACCAAGCGTTCTCTATGATGATCCAGGTACCTATTTCACTGTGAAGGAATTAACGGGCTATAGTACCAAAGCGGCGGAAATTCTGATCAAAATGCTGATGAAAATCGGATGGGTTTTAGGCGAAGTAATTGATTACGAAAAAGACAGCAAAAATCACTCGCATTGGCCAGGGCACCCAGAGCTTTTGTACAGAATTTATGTTCATCGCAATTGATAGCTGCTTGACCACATGATTCGAATGAAATACCGTTCCTCCCTGTGTTTCAGCCTAAAGCAAAAAACGATCGTTGCACCATAGCATTTTGCCCATAGATAGCACGATTGGATCGAACAGATGTGCGACCCATTCACTTGCGACAGAATTCAACAATTGATATACTGTAGCTTAATGATCACCGCCCGAACGCCTGTACGCTTCGGGCGATACTTACGATTGAAGGCGCGAGACGCGTCCCCGCCGCTCAAATGTTGACGGCGGGCGGAGAATCATTTTATGTTAAAAAAACGAATCGCGGACCTGTTTGAGCGCGCTTTCTGGGCGGCCGCTCTTCCGCTGATCATACCCATCGCGCTGCAAAATCTTTTGATGACGTCGTTCCGCCTGGTCGATACGCTGATGGTCGGGCGCTTGGGCGACGTCTCCATCGCCGCGGTCGGCCTTGCGGGCTGGGCTTCCTTTTTTGTGGAGTTGCTCGCGTTCGGTATGTCCAGCGGCGGCGCCGTCTTCGTCGCCCAATATCACGGTGCGAACAACCGAGCAGGCATGCTGCGCACCTATGGCATGCTGCTGCTGTTCATGGTGCCGCTGGGGCTCGTGTTCACGCTCGGCGTGGGACTCTTTCCCGCGCAGGTGATGCAGCTGTTTACGGATGATCCGGCACTGATTGCGGAGGGCGTGAAATACCTGCAGTTCGCTTGCGTTTCCTATTTTTCTCTGACGCTGAATCTCGCGCTCTCCACCATGCTGCGCTGCACGGAGCAGGTGAAGATTCCGATGATCACGAGCGGAATCGCGGCGGGTTTGAACGCCGTGCTCAACTATATCTTCATCTTCGGCGCGTTCGGCCTGCCCGCGATGGGCGTCGCCGGCGCAGGGCTTGCGACCGCGATCTCCTCGCTGATCAATCCGATCCTGATGCTGATCATCTCCTTTGTGCGTAAGACCATTGTCGTATCTCCGCTGAAGGAGGTCTTCGCGATCAAAGGCTTCTTCAAGCCCTTCTGGGGCCGCGCGCTTCCGGTGCTGCTCAACGAGTTCTTCTGGAGCATCTCCATTCTCGTGGTCAACATGGTCTTCGGGCGCATGGGAACGGATAACTACGCCGCGCTGACGGTGGAGCGCACGATCGAGGGTCTGGTGTTCGTCTTCTTCGTCGGCATCTGCAACGCCTGCAACATCCTCGTCGGCAAATCGATCGGCGGCGGGGACATAGAACGCGGGAAGACCTATTCGCGCAGATTCATGGCGCTGACGCCGATCATCGGCATCTTCGCGGGAATCCTGATCATCGCGCTTCGATACCCGCTCATCAGCCTCTTCGATTTGAGCGAGACGGCAAAGCACACCGCGCGGACGCTGCTCGTCATCTTCGCAATCGACGCCGTGGTGCGCTATATTCCCTATGTCGAAGTGGTCGGTATCTTCCGCGCGGGCGGAGACACGCGCATGGGGCTGATCACCGACGTGGTCTGCCACTATCTGTTCATCATGCCCTCGGTTATTCTCGGGGGCTTGGTCTGGAAGCTTCCGTTCATCACGACCTATATCATCATGCTCGTGGTGGACGACATTTCCAAGCTCCTGATCACGATACCGTACTATCGCACCATGCGCTGGATCAAGCCCATCGCTCAGACGGAACTGCTGGACCGGGAGGAAGCGCTGATCGAAACCGGAGCGGAGCCGATACGCTGACACGGAATCTGCGCCGCATTCGATATCGCCGCGGTTTTATGGTATAATCTACCATATCGTTCGGGTATATACCCCAGGGCGCGGGCGTATATCAAAACAATCCCTACTCAAAAACGCAAAAACGCGCATAATGCATCGGGTGCGATGCGTTTTTTGGCGTAATGGGTGCAGCGGCTTTGCAAAGAGCGCTTGCGCCGGGGCGAACACAGGAACCATTCGTTTCAAGGGAATGGCAGCCGCAGGCGCGACTGCACAGGGGGAAAGAATCTGACGTATGCATAAGGCAAAGATGGGGTTAAAACCGATCAACGTTTTGCCGATTGGATTTATCGTGGTCATCCTGACCGGCGCGCTTTTGCTGATGCTGCCGATCTCCAGCAAGAACGGCGCATCGCTTCCGTTTCTGGACGCGTTGTTTACCGCAACCAGCGCAACTTGCGTGACGGGTCTGATCGTTGCGGATACCGGTACATATTTTTCGCTCTTCGGGCAGATCGTCGTCATCCTGCTGATTCAGATCGGCGGCCTCGGCATTATGACCATGTCGATGATCCTGTTTTCCTTCTCCGGCAGGAAGATTTCGCTGCATGACCGGATGAGCATGGCGGAGGGCCTGGGCGAAAGCCGTCTGCAGGGCGTTGTGCGGCTTACGCGCGGCGCGCTGCTGGTTACGGGCCTTGTCGAACTCACGGGCGCGATCCTTCTTTCGTTCCGGTTCATTCCGCAATATGGCCTCGCCAAAGGGATGTGGTTCTCCGTGTTCCACAGCATCTCCGCATTTTGCAATGCCGGATTTGATTTGATCGGCGGATACCGCTCCATGACGGTGTACGACAAGGATCCCTTCGTGCTTCTGACCATCATGGGGCTGATCGTTGCCGGCGGGCTCGGCTTCGGCGTGATCATCAACCTGCGCAACACGCGGGATCTCAGGCGGCTCCGCCTGCACAGCAAGATGGTGCTCACAGGCACGGTGTTTTTGATCCTGCTTGGCACGCTGGCATTCCTCTGGATCGAGTATGAAAACCCGAAGACCATCGGCAGCATGAACCTGTTTGACAAGATCGTAAATTCGATGTTCCAATCGGTCACGCTGCGCACGGCGGGGTTCAACTCCATCGACCAATTGGCGATGCATGACGCGAGCAAGGGCATCGGCATCCTGCTGATGCTTGTCGGCGGCGGACCTGCGGGCACGGCGGGCGGACTCAAGATCACGACGGTGTTCACGCTGTTTTTAGCCGCGCGCGCCTATCTGCGCGGAAAGTTTGAAACCGAGGCGTTCGGGCGCACGATTCCGCTGGAGCAGACGCGCCGCGCGCTGACGATTACGCTGCTGGGCAGCGTGTTCCTCCTCGGTATGTCAATGATGCTTTCGTTTTCGGAACAGGACATGCCGGCCGGCAGCCTGGGTCTGCTGAACCAACTCTATGAAGCGACCAGCGCGTTCTGCACCGTCGGCGTTTCGACGGGTGTTTCCGCGGCTGGCTCGTCCGTCACCCGCGTGATTCTGATTCTGCTGATGTACGCGGGCCGCGTCGGCCTCGTGACCGTCGCGCTGTCTCTCGTTGAGAGCACGACGCGGAAGGAACCCGTTCTGCACTATCCGCAGGAGGATGTGCTGATCGGCTGACAAACCGACATCGGGCAGGACGTGCCCGATCCAACCATAGCGACTACATTTTGATCTGCAAGGAGCGGAGAATCATATATGAGCAAGAGTTTTCTGATCATCGGACTTGGACGTTTCGGACAGAGCACCGCGCGCATGCTCACCACCCTTGGGCACGAGGTGCTCGCGGTGGACAAGCGTGCGGACCGCGTCAGCGCGGTTAAGGACAGCGTGCTGCACGCCGTGCAGGCGGACACGACCGATGAGCGCGCGATCGCGCAGCTCGGCATCCGCAATTTCGACTGCGTGGTCATCTGCATCGGCGACGATATCCGCGCGTCGGTGCTGGCCACCGTACTCTGCCGCGAGATGGGCGCAAAAAAGATCGTCGCCAAGGCGCAGGACGACCTGCATCAAAAGCTGCTGATCAAGACCGGCGCGGACCGTGTGGTTCAGCCGGAGCACGACGGCGGCATCCGCCTTGCGCGCTCTCTGGTGTCCGACGGCGTGCTGGACGCGCTGGATCTTTCCGAGGACTACAGCATCCACGAGATCGAGGTCCCGCGGGACTGGGTCGGCCGTTCGCTCGCGCAGATCGACGTGCGCAACCGCTACGGCGTTTCGATCATCGCGATTCGCAGGGACGGCCACGTGACCGTGAACCTTGACCCCACGAGCGCGTTCCACAAGGATGACTCGATCTATCTGCTGGGCGACGACGCGAGCCTGGAGCGGTTTAACTGAGTACTTAAAAGGCGGATTCATGCGGCGGCGCGTTTGCACCGCCGCTTTTTTGCGCGCGTTTGCCGTTTTGCGCGCCATCTGCTAAAATGTCGATCAGGGATGGGAAACGATCGAACGGGAGGATACAAAGAACATGGGAAAAGCAAAAAGGACGATGGCCGAACAGCTCCACAGCCGGAAGCTGCATCAACCGCCGAAGCTGATCTATTGCGCGCTGGGCTATCTCTGGAAGCTCCTCTACTTCAAAAAGCTCGGGGTCACGATTGAGCGAAAGGACGACCCGCGCAAATGCAAAGGGCCGTACATCATCGTCAGCAACCACGCCTCGCGCATGGACTATATCTATACGGGCGCTGCGATGCTGCCGGATACGCTGAATTATGTGGCGGGATACAACGAGTTTTTCCGCTCGCACCTCGCGTTTATCTTCCGCCTTCTGCAGATCATCCCGAAGAAGAACTTTACGCCGGATATCTATACCATCAAGGAAATTGCGCGCATCCTGCGCGGCGGCGGCCGCGTAATCCTCTTTCCGGAGGGGATGAGCAGCATCGGCGGCGGCAACCAGCCCTCGGCCATCGGCAGCGGAAAGCTGCTCAAGCACTTCGGCGTTCCGGTCTACGTCACCAGGATTTCCGGCGGATACCTCACCAGCACGAAATATTGTCTCGACGAGCGGCCGGGCAAGGTGCATGTCGTGATCGATAAACTCTTCACGCCGGAGCAGCTCAACGAAATGCGCGCGGAGGAGATCCAGCAAGCGCTGGATCTCGCGATTCAAAACGACGACTACGAATGGAACAAGACCGCGAACCATACCTATGACGGGCACGGCAATATGGCGCACCAGATGCATACGCTGCTGTATCGCTGCCCGCGCTGCGAGCGGGAGTTCACCATGCGAGGCCGCGGGGACGTCATCCGCTGCACAAGCTGCGGCAACGGCGCGCGCGTGAACGCGGACTACAGCCTGACGCCGCTGGACGAAACCTGCGTGATCCCCGACACCCCGAAGCGCTGGTTTGACGAGGAGCGCAAGGAGGTCTACCGCGCGCTGCTCGATCCCGCGTTTGTGCTCACGGAGCGGGTGCGCATGGGTATGCTGCCGAAATTCCAGCCGCTGAAAAACCTTGCCACCAGCGAGATCGTGGGCGCGGGCGAGATCCGCCTTGACCACACGGGATTCACCTATTCCGGCACGAAGGACGGCGCGGCGTTCTCGTTCCAGATCGAGCCGAAGCTGCTGCCGACCTATGGCATGTGCACGGACGTCTCCCGCGTGTATACGTTCCATGAGGGTGAATTCTACGAGTTTTATCCGGAGACGGAGTGTGTCGCAAAGTGGCTGTTTGCCACAGAGGAGCTGCACCGCATGCACGGCGGCGAGTGGAAACCATTCCCCTGGGCGGATACCTACGCGTAAAGCGGGAAAAGCGGAAAGGGAACGGGACGCAGACGATGCAAAAAGCAGCGGGCACGGCGGCGGTTACGCTCGACCTGCACGGCAAAACGCAATATCAGGCAAGAATCGCGCTGGATGCCGCGCTCCGGCGCAGCAGAGGGGTCTATGCCATCCATGTCGTGCACGGATACCGCAACGGAACCGCCCTGCGGGAATTGGTACGCGGCGAATACGCGGCGGATCCCCGCGTCCTGCGCGCGGAGCCGGTCTCCGAGGGCGAGACCGATCTGATCCTGCGGGAGCTATTGTAAAAGACAAAACAAAAACGGAGCGCGCGGCTCCGTTTTTTGATGCGTGAAGTTGTGTTTGCTGAGGCGCGCCTACAGCGTGCGCGGGATTCTCGTGTTGCGTTCGATCAGGGATTCATAGCGCGCGGTTGCGCTCGCCGCGATATCGTCCCATGAAAGATAGATCGTTTTTCGTGCCGCTTTGCCGATTCGCTGTGTGGCTTCGCGGTCGCTCAAGGTCTTATGCAGCACCTCGCAGAGGCTCTGCGTCGTGTCCTCGCACAAAAATCCGTTTTCCAGGTCGAGAATCGGTTCCGCCGTTGCGCAGCCGCGCACGACGACGCTCGGCGTCTCCATCGCGGCGGCTTCCCGCACGACCATGCCGGAGGTATCGTAGAGCGAGGGGAAGACGAACAGATCCGCGTTTTCATATAGGCCGTAGAGGTCGTCCTCGCCCGTGATGTGCCCCGTAAAGCGCGTGCGCTCCGCAAGCCCCAGCTCGTCCACCTTCTGCCGGATCGATTTTGCGTCCGGACCCTGCCCCGCGAGCACGAGGGTAAACGGCTTTCCGTCCTGCGCATAGCAGGCGCAGCTTTCAAGGATGCGCAGGATGTTCTTTTTCCAGTTCATCTGTCCGCAGTAGAGCAGCAGAGGTTCGTCGGGCAGGTTGAATTTCTCCTTTGCCCGGGCGGCGCGCGCGGGGCTCGGGTCGATGTCCGGCGTGCCGTTTGGAATGACGATCACCTCGCCGACGTAGCCGTAGTCATAGAGTGTTTCCTTGGAGCTCTGGCTGACCGTCCAGACTTCGTCGCAACGTTGGTAGAAGTTGACAATGGTCGCGACCGCAAGGTTTGCGAGCATCTCCGTTCTCGTCAACTGATAAAAGTCGTCATAATAGCGCGAATGGAACATCCCGACGATCGGGATGCCGCGGCGCCGCGCGAGACGCTGCGCCTCCAGCCCCGCGACGAACGGAGAATGCGCGTGGATGATGTCCAGCTGGACATTGCGCATCCGCGCGTCATAGTGCGGGTCCAGCTGCGGGATGCCGGTGCTGTATTGCTTCTGCCGCGGGAGCTCCATGCTGAAAAAATCGACCAGCTCGAAGGGGTATCCGCCGCGAAAGCCCGTGTCCGCCATCGGGGCGATGACATAGCATTCCTCCCCGCGGCGGGAGAGCGCCATGGCGTAGTGATAGACCACGCGGCCGACCCCGTCGACGATCGGTAAAAAGGAATCGCTGAATTGTCCGATTTTCATGAAAAACGCCCCGATCGATCCGTTTGTTGTGTGCCCTCCGCCGCCCGAGCGGAGAGAGATGGCCGCGTGATCGCATCACGCGCCTGTCATAGGATCATTCTACCACAACGCAAAAAAACGTGTTATGATGAAAGGCAAGGTTTTGCCAAATGCGTGTGAACGATTGTGTCATCGCAATCCTTTTGCACCGAGGCCGCCGCTGTTTGTACGCTTGTAAAACACGAAGAAAAGACACTGCGAAAGCGAAAAATACGAAGAGAACATTGCTGAGCGAATGAAAAAGAAAACCATTCAAATCTGCCTGCTCGCGCTGCTGCTGTTGCTTTCGGCGTTTCCCGCCGTTCCTTCGCGCGCGGAGGAAGCGCCCACTCTCGGCGACCTGACGGGAGACAGGGTCACGAGCGCGGCGGACGCCGCGGCGATGCTCCGCGCCATCGCGTTCGGTAAGCTCCACGAGGACACGCGCCCGGACCTCGATTTCACAAAGAACGGTGAGATCGACGGCATGGACGCGCGCGCTGCCCTCTTCTATGCCTGCGGCGGCATATCGGACTGGATCTCGTTCGGCGAGCGGGTCTCCAGCGGCTTGTGTGACGAGCGGCTGTTTGATCAGTTTTCCTATACCGGCACGCAAAGCGACGAAAACGGAAACTATAAGAGCGAAAACGTCTCCGTTCGCGTCATGACGGGGCAATCGGGGGACAGCGTCTATCATGTCGCCGATATCTATCTGCAGGATATCACCTGCTTCGTCACCGCATTCGGCGGCGGCAAGTTCCGCGGCAACGCGGAGACGGTCGAAACGATGTTTGACAGGATCACGGGCGCGATCGTCGCGATGAACGGGGATTACTATTCGATCCATGTTCGCGGACCGATCGTTCGAAACGGCGAGACGTTTGAAGAGCATATCACGCGGGACTGGGACATCGCCGTCTTGAAAAGCGACGGCGAATTTACGGTGTATCCGTATAACCAGCTCAAGAAGGAAGCGTTTTCGCAGATACGCGCGTATCAAACCTGGGTGTTCGGCCCGTCGCTGCTGGACGAAGAAGGGCGCGCAAAGGAAAAATTCCGCAGCAACGTGCAGGCGGAAAACCCCCGCTCGGCGCTTGGCTACTATGAACCGGGGCACTATGCCTTCCTGACCGTGGACGGCAGATCGAGCGATTCTTCCGGCATGACGATGCAGCAACTCTCGAAGCTTTGCGAGGATCTCGGCTTTGCAAGCGCGTATAACATGGACGGCGGGCAGTCCAGCACGCTCTATTCCCGCATTGGGTTCTGGAACGTGCCTTATCGAAACGGCAGGCCCGTGAGCGATATCCTTGCGATTCGGGAGCTTCCCGAGGGATAAGCGCAAACCGCTCTCAAAAAATACAACATTCGATGTGGGAATTGTGCATTAAAAAACATTTAAACGATGTACGTATGATAACACGGCTGATTCGAGAGTATTGAAGTCAATAGACCGGCAGATAGATCGGTGAAGCCGGATCCATAAAGAAAAAGAAGCTGTTCTTGCAATAAAAACAAAAGTTGTTCCTATGCATGTAAAATGCGTATTTCGTTGTGCTATAATATCGCCATGAATGCACAGAAGCATGTGAAAAACCGATTGTTGCTGTTTACGCTCTTCCTGCTCTTAGGATGTCTTGCTTGCTCGCCTTCGCAGAATTCGTCCGGGCTTTTCATCAGCGAGGTTGTTTCCAGCAATCGCGCCTCCCTGATTGAGGACACGCTGGGTTCGCCGGATTGGGTCGAGCTCTATAACGGAACGAACGCCGCGATCAATCTCAACGGCTACGGCTTTTCGGATAATATTCGCAATCTGCACAAATTTGTATTCGGAGATGTGACCATTCCCGCGAATGGTTATGTTGTGCTGTACCTGTCCAATGCGGAGGGCGTCGAAAATCCGGATGCGCCCATCGCGGGCTTTGGACTGAGCAAGGGTGGAGAGAATTTGTTTCTGACCGACCCGTATTTTGGATTGGTGCAGGAGCTGACGCTTCCCGCGCTGGAGAGCGACGTCTCGTATGCGCGCCGCGCGGACGGAACATACGGGTTTACCATGGCGACCACGCCCGCGGCGCCGCCGGAGCAGATTTTCGATTCCGCCGCGGATATCTACAACCAGCCGACAGGAGATTTGATGATCTCCGAAATCTTGCCGCGTCCGGACGGCGGGGACGCATGGGTAGAGCTCTACAACGCGTCCAACGAATCGATCCGGCTGGAAAACTACTGCATCAGCGACAGCGCAGCCACGCCAAAGCGGTTTCCATTGCCTTCGGGTACGCTGGAGGCGGGCGGATATCTGGTCTGTTCGCTCAGCGGCGCCAAGGATGAAATCGCCCCGGATGGTTCCATACACGCAAACTTCCGCATCGGCGAAGACGAAAACGCGATCTATCTGGCGGACTCCAGCGGAGTGCTCATCGACTCCCTGAGCTGGTCGGAAGATCTCGCCGTCGGACTTTCCGTTTTATCCGACGAACAATATAGCGCGTTCCCGACTCCGGCCGCGCCAAACAGCACCCGCACGCTCAAGGAATCATTCGTACAGGAGGCAGAGGAAGCAGGCCCCGTCCGCATCAACGAGGTGCAGCAGAGCAATGCTTACACCCTGACGGATCAGGACGGAGACCGCAGCGGATGGGTCGAGCTATGCAACCGCTCCAAGCAGGAGGTATCACTGGAAGGGTATTTTCTATCCGACAAGGCGGATGCCCCCTATCAATTTGCGCTGCCGGATCGGGTGCTTGCCCCCGGCGAATATGTCGTGATCTTTCTCTCCGCAAAAAATCGTGTGCAGGATGGAGAAATCCACGCCTCGTTCAAACTCGCTCAAAGCGAGACGGCGCTGTATCTATCCAACGACGCGACATGTACGCGCGAAACATTTGACCTGCCGCCGCAGGCGCCGGAGGATATCTCCGTTGGCCGGGCGGAGGACGGCAGCATGGTGTTCTATGCGTTTCCGACGCCCTGGTATGAGAATGCGGCGGCATTTTCGGATCTCAACGACGCCGTCAAAAAAGTCGCGGATGTGACGATCAACGAGGTGTTTTCCAACGCGGCATTCGGTGACGACACACCGGATTGGATCGAACTGAAAAACAATACGGAACAGGCGATTTCGCTGAACGGATGGTATCTTTCCGATTCGCTCACGGAGCGAAAGCGATGGCAGATGCCGGATATCACACTTGAGCCAGGCGGGTATGCCGTGGTCTACACAACGAGCGAAGCGGTCGACGAGAAAGAGGCGATGGCTTCTTTTTCTATTGCGGCGTCGGGCGAAACCATCTGTCTTTCCGATCCGAACGGCTGCCGGGTTGACTCGCTTGCAACCGGAACCATCCGGGCGGGCGGCTCCGCGGGACGCAGCCCGAATACGGCCGAAGCGCGTGTTTTTTTCTCCGCGCCCACGCCCGGCAAGGCGAACGAGGGCGCTTATTTTACCGGCTATTCGCCAAAGCCCATTTTCTCTGACAACACGCTGCTGCACTCAGACGCCTTTTCGCTCTCGCTGCGCTGTATGGACGCGAATGCGGAGATTCGCTATACGACCGATGGATCCGAGCCAACCGAACGCTCGGCGCGCTATGAAGCGCCTATGGTGATTGAGCGCAATACGGTCGTCCGCGCGGCGTCCTTTCGGGACGGCCTTCTGAGCAGCGACATCGCCACGCAGACGTTCCTGTTTGACGCGGAGCGGGAACTCCCGATCCTCTGCCTGACCACCGATCCGGGAAATCTAACCGGGCCGGACGCTATTATGGCGGAGCGGAACCTCTACAATGACGATTGGGAGCGGGCAGCCGTGATCGAATACCAGTCCGGGCAAGAGTCGTTTTCCGTGAACTGCGGGATCCGCCTGCACGGAAACATGACGCGGCTGACAAACGGATATGGCAAACCCTCCATGAAGCTGTGTTTTCGCGGATGCTATCAAAACCCCGTGCTGAACTATCCGCTGTTCAAAGACGGAAAAACGACGGTGTTTCATGACCTGCTGTTGAGAAACGGCAGCGATATGCGCTTTGCGGTGATTCGGGACGAGCTGCTGACCGGTATCGCCTATCGACTGTCGGATCAACTGTGCGTGATGACGGCGCAATATGTCGCGGCTTATTTCAACGGCGAGTACATGGGGCTATATGCGATCAAAGAGGCGATCGGAACGGGATATTTTGCGGAGCACTTCGGCGTTACGGAAGACAGCGTCGAGATGCACCGGCCGGAACGGGAGGAGCACGAGGACTTTCTCGCGCTCATGCGGTATGCAAAGGAGAATGATTTAACCGACGAGGAACACTATCGCTATATGGAGTCCTGTATCGATTTTGACAGCATGATCGATTGGCTCATCTTCGAGGCGTATTCCGCAAACCGCGATCTGGCGTTGAACGTTCGCTATTACCGCAGCATGGAGCTGGACGGAAAGTGGCACTATGCGCTGTTTGATTTTGATTTGAGCATGAATACCGACGCGAGTTTTGACGCCCTGCTCAAAGGCGCATGGAACATCATCCCGCGCAAACTCCTGCAAAACAAAACCTTTCAGGATCGGTTTCTGACCCGCTTTGCGTATTTACTCCAGCACGAACTGTCTCAGGAAGCGGTGCTTGCGGAGTTTGATTCGCTGATCGCCCAGATCGACGAGGAGATGGTTCTGGAGCGGGCGCGGTGGCCCAAAGCGCTCAATAATACCTGGGAGGGCTATGCGCTCGAACTCAAGAACGAGATTCTGAAGGATCGCGCAGGCCAGCTCAAAGCCAGCATTGCGGATTATTTGAACAGACCCTTGGCGGAAATAGAAGCGTACTTTGAAAAATAGAGGCGCCGGATGGCTTGCTGCATCGCCCGCGCAGAAGCAGGGTCGGGCGGGGGCTATCTTTTTTGCGCGTTTCGTGTATCATAGAGAAGGATCACGGTATGATCGAGCGCAAAAAAACAGCGTCCAATTAGGATAAAGCCACAGAACGGGAAGAATCGATTGGAAGAACCCAAGGGCAGACGATTGAGTTGACAGATAAAACATGGAAGACTTATTTCAAAATCAAATAGAAGAAAGCGCGCCGCTTGCAGACCGGATGCGCCCGCGCACGCTCGACGAGTTCATCGGACAAAAGCACATCGTGGGCGAAGGCAAGCTCCTGCGCCGCGCGATCTTGACCGACCGGTTGCAGTCGTCGATCTTCTTTGGCCCGCCGGGCACGGGGAAGACGACGCTTGCCGCCATCGTCGCAAACGCGACCGGCGGAGCGTTTGTCAAACTCAACGCCGTCACGGCGGGCGTCAAGGAACTCCGCGCCATCGTGGACGAAGCGGAGCAGCGCCTGCGGCTCTATCGCCAGCCGACGTACCTGCTGCTGGATGAATGCCACCGCTGGAGCAAGACGCAGAGCGATTCTCTCCTGCCCGCGCTGGAGAAGGGGATTATCCGCTTCATCGGCTCCACGACGGAAAACCCGCTGTCTCTTATACACATCTCCGAGCCCACGAGACAAGAG
>CAYPEV010000027.1:0-17263 GCA_964409605.1 uncultured Christensenella sp.
GCCCGCGGATGGAATTGCGTCCGCGATTTTACGCCAGGACTTCTCCTCGGACTTGGCGGACGTGATAAACGCGGGCTGTGTAATACCCTTTGCGTAGTCCGCGACGGATTTCCCCGCCAGTTTGAAGTATTCACCCGGAGAAAACGCGAGCACCGCGTCGATCTCATCGGGATGCTGTGACGCGAGAATCAGCGAAAGCGAAGAGGAATAGGAGCTGCCCCATACGATCAGCTGCTCGGGCGCGTATGTTTCGACCGCATACGAAAGCGCGGCTTCCAGATCGGCGTATGCGTCCGTATAGCCGGTCGGCAGATTCGCGGCCTTTGCCGCCTGATGGGTTTCGTTCCGGATTCCGTTGGTCGCGCCGCCGGAACGCTGATCGATTGCGAGGCAGTTATAGCCAAGCGCCGCGAGTTTCGGCGCAATCTCCAGATATTCCCCGCGGCTATAGTCCGCCTGATGGAACAATAGGATAAACGGGGCGGTTGCATCGCCCGTCCAGTACAGATCCGCGGTGATCGAAAGCCCGTCCTTCGAGGGGAATGCGATGGTAGAGGTCGTTTGCTCCGGCGGCTGCGCCGTTTCGGATGCTGCCGTGTCTGTCTCTTGCATGGCGGTTTCCTCCTGGGTGGTTTCTATGATCCGCTGCTCCTCTGCTCCCGGGTTGACGGTCCGATCCAGCGGTAACAGCACGGCTGCGATTGCGAGCGCGAGCAAGAACACCAGCACGCCCGCAAGCAGCAATATCGTCCTGCATTTCATTGATGCGCGCTCCTTTCCCGGATGATGCCGCGTCGTTTTTCGGTCGATCCCACGTATATTGTTCACTGCGGCGAAGCGAATCCTGCAGCAATTGTTCAAAGTCCCTTCATCTGATTATACCCGCCGCCGTGTTGCATGGCAAGGCGGGCTGTGCTATCATACCCGTATGGAAAAGCGCACGCAAACGAAAAAGCGCTATCAATCCGCCAGCTTTCTCAACAGCGGGGCGGTTTTTTACGGTACGCTGTTATTCGCCGTGGCGCGCGTCTTCACGCTGTTTCAGCTTTTTTCGGACGCATATACCCGAAAGAAGCTGGCGCAGGCGCCGCCGGAGAACTTTACCTTCTTCGGCATCCTGTGGCTATTGATCGTCATCGGCATCGTCGGACTCGCGTTTTACCTGCTGCTGCAAAATAAACAGCGCAAGCTGCGCATGAAGCAGGGCAACTATTACCTGCTTCTCAACGCGCTGTTCGCCGTTTGGGGCATCATCAGCGCGATCGGCTATCTCGTCGAAATGATCCTGTTCTTCGAGTTCGTCTATCTGCTCGATTTTCTGACGCTCATCGGCGCGCTGGTCGTTCCAAGCATCCTTTATCAGCTCTCGGACCGCAACCAGACGATTCCGCAGGATAATCTGCTGTTCTTTACCGCGATCGGATCCACCGCGCTCTCCGCGATTGCGGCGCTGATCGTCGCCCTTGTACTGCGCAAAAGCTATACCGCATTTCAGCTGCTTCGGGAGTTGATGTTTCGCGCGGGAATCATCCTCTTTGGCATCGCGGGGCTGCTAAAGGCCATTCGCCTGCGGGCGGAGCTGCCGGAGCTCGTCGCCACCATGCCAAAGCCCGTGCCGAAGCCTGCGGCA
Organism: uncultured Christensenella sp.; assembly: GCA_964409605.1. Classification (GTDB taxonomy): domain Bacteria; phylum Bacillota; class Clostridia; order Christensenellales; family CAG-138; genus UBA7703. The sequence goes on from CAYPEV010000027.1 coordinate 1,631, forward strand.
AAGCCCATATTCAAAACGGCACCAAAGAAAAAAACAGACGCGAAGGGGCGCATCAAATGCCCCGACTGCGGGAAAAAGCTGCCGCAGGATACGCAGATCTGCCCGCGCTGCGGCTTTGATATCGAAACGCCGGATCTCTTTGACGACGACTTTGACGAAGACTTCGGCGACGAACTGCCGGACGAGCCGATTTTGCAGGAGCCGGAGGCGGAAGAAGAAGCAATCCTGCCCGAGCAGGACGCTTTCGAAGCGCCGCAGGAAGCAGCGCGACAGGAGCTGCCGAAGGATCTCTGCCCGCGCTGCGGCAAGAAGAAGCCGCCGTTTCTGAGCACATGCCCGCACTGCGGCTATTATCCTGGCGACCCGATCGAGCTTGCCGAGATCGAAGCAGAAAAACAAAAGCAGAAACAGGCACCCGCAGCGGAAAGCGCAGCCTACGTGCCGCCGGAGCCCAAGCAGGAGCCGAAATGCGAAAAATGCGGCAAGAAGATCCCCGGCGGGCTCACCACCTGCCCGTATTGCGGCTTTCATCCGGACGACGCGCGCCTGCCGAAGGAGCCGCCCAAGCCGGAGGTCGGGCCGTTGTTTGAGGGCGAGGAAGAACCGGAGACGGTCTTCTGCCCGCGCTGCGACAACGAGGTGCTGGCGGACAGCGAGATTTGCCCGCACTGCGGCTATCGCTTTGTTGCGGCGCGCAACACGGAGCGGATTCGCCGCCCGACGCAAAGGCTACCAAAGATGCCGGAACCGCGGCGGCTGACCGAGAAGAACTCGATCGAGTGCCCGGAGTGCGGAAGGCGATATTTCGCCGCACGGGATCGCTGTCCATACTGCGGATACGGATTATACGACAGCTAAGGGTTCAACAACGACTGCTTCAATGAAAAAAACGCTCATCTGTTCAGATGGGCGTTTGTTCTTGTTTGCGTTTATCCGTAGATCCATTTCGGCGAAAAGTCCAGTTTGTCCGCAGCCACGCAATGATAGACGATTCCGTTTCGCATGCCTTCAAAGGCATATCGGTTTGCATCCCCGTGCAGATGTCCGTAAACCACGATATCGACGCCGGCCGCCTCCAGCCTCTCTGTAAAACCGCTGCCCTTTTCCTTATCCGCAAACGGCGGGAAGTGCAGCATGGCGATCTTCGTTTTGACCGCGGGCAGGGACGCGATCGAGAGCGATAGCCGGTCCAGTTCCCGCTGGTAGATCTTCTGGTCTTCCGCGCTCAAGCTTCCGCTGCCGGGGCAGAGCCACCCGCGGCTGCCGCAGATGCCGACGTCGCCCTCCACAATCGAATCGTTCTGCAGCGCGCGCATGCCGGCGGGCAGGCCCGCGCGCACCCTGCCGATGGCGCTCCACCAATAATCGTGATTGCCCTTGAGCAGGATCTTCCTGCCGGGCAGGTTGCCGATAAACGAAAGATCGGGCAACGCGCCCTGCAGCTGCATTGCCCAACTGATATCGCCGGGAATCAGCACGAGGTCGTCCTGTGTAACCTGCTCCCGCCAGTTTCGATCCAATTTTTCCGCATGCCCGCGCCAGGCCTCGCCAAACACGTCCATGGGTTTTTCCGAAGTGAGCGAGAGATGCAAGTCCGCAATGGCGTAAATCTGCATCCAACCGCTCCTCTCAGCCGCATTTCGCGGCGCTTCTGCGTTCGATTATTCCTCTTCGTCGCCGAGATCCTCTTCATCCTCAAGAAGATCGTCGTCGTCAAAGTCCTCGTCCGTCGGCACCGTGGAGGCATTCTCCAACTCGACCTGCCGTTTTTTCTCTTTGAGGCAGGAGAGACAAAGCTCGCCGCCGCGCGCCGCGGGCTCTTCGCCGCACTCGGAGCACAGGATGATCTCATCCTCTTCGCCTTCTTCTTGTGCATGCCGTATATGCGACTGCGCACGCTTCATCTCGCGCTTGCATACTTCGCAAAACTCTTCGCCTTCGCGAATATAGTTCAATTCACACTTCGGGCACTTATGCAATGCCATAGCTTTTCGCCCTGCCTTTGATTCCAAACGTTACGTTTGGTATTATGCTAAAGTTTTTTATGCATGTCAAGGAAAAGTTGATATTCATAAAAATCGCCCTACATTCGGGCGATTTTTGTGTCCTTTGCGAAAAAAAATACCCGTTTATTCGTCAGGCCCGTCCTCAAAGCGCGTCTCGGCCTCGGCAAACGCTTCCGCCGCCTGCGCAAAGAGCAGTTCCTGCTCCGCCGCGCGCTGCGCCTGTCCCTCCGCGTCCACATAGATCTGGCCGATGCGCTCGACCAGCGCGTCTTTGCCGATCTTTTCCTCCGCGGAAAACGGAATCGCAAAGGCGGGGGCTCCCAGCAGCTTTGCCGCTTTGTTCGCGGCGATCACGCGCTGCGACTTGCTGATCTTGTCCGCCTTGGTCGCAACCACCGTAAACGGCACGCCCGCGTGCAGCGTCCACTGGAACATCTGCCGATCCTCCGGCGACGGCTCGTGGCGGATATCGACCAGTAAAAACAAGTGCTTCGGCCTGCCGCTCGCCATATAGGAGCCGATCAAATCGCCCCACTCCGTCTGCTCGCTCTTGCTGCGCTTGGCAAAGCCATAGCCCGGCAGGTCGACCAGATAAAACGCGCCGTTCAGCAGAAAATAGTTGACGAGGCGCGTTTTGCCCGGTGTTTGCGAGGTTTTCGCAAGCTTTTGGTTGTTGGTCAGGCAGTTGATGAGGCTGCTTTTGCCGACATTGCTGCGCCCGACCACGGCGATTTCACACGCAAGCGGGGCAGGGTATCCCTGACCCTGCCCAACGCTTGTGACAAACGATGCCTGATTAATGGCGAACTGCTTCATGCGTCATATCCAGCCCCGGCAGATTCAGCCGCGGTTCCGTTCCGTGCGGGTGCATGGTGAGAGCTACGTGCAGCACGTCGTCCACCGTCTCCGCATAGTCGATCTTCAGCGCGGCTTTGATATCCGCCGGCACATCGAAGAGATCCTCCCTATTTGCCTTGGGCAGCACGACGCGGTCGACGCCCGCGCGCACGGCGGCAAGCAGCTTTTCGCGCAGGCCGCCGATCGGCAGCACGCGCCCGCGCAGGGTGACTTCACCCGTCATCGCAACCGTGCTCCTGACCGGAATACCGGTCAGCGCGGAGACCAGCGCCGTCGCCATCGCAACGCCCGCGGAGGGGCCGTCCTTCGGCACCGCACCTTCCGGCACGTGGATATGGACGTCCAGCGTTTCCAGGAACGCAGGATCGATCCCGAAGCGCGCCGTGTTCGCGCGCACATAGGTCATCGCGGCCTTGGCGGACTCCTGCATCACGTCGCCAAGCTGGCCCGTGAGCTGCAATATGCCCTTGCCGGGCACCGCAGCGCTCTCAACCTCCAGCGTTTCGCCGCCGACGCTCGTCCAGGCAAGCCCCGTGACCACGCCGACGGTATCCGGACGCAGCGGCTCGCTCTTTTTAAACTTCTGCGGCCCGAGCCACTCCGTGATGCGGCTCTCGGTGAGGGTGATGCGCGTTTTGCCTTCCGCAAGGTCGCAGGCGGCCTTCCGGCAGACGCTCGCGATCACGCGCTCAAGTTCGCGCACGCCCGCTTCGCGGGTGTAGCCTCCAATCAGGATGCCGAGCGCCGCGTCGCTCACGCGCAGATTCGTCTTCTTGAGCCCGTGCTTTTCCATCTGCTTGGGCAGGAGGTGGCAGCGGGCGATTTCGATTTTTTCGTCGAACAGATAGCTCGGCACCTCGATGAGCTCCATACGATCCAGCAACGGCCGCGGGATCGAGCCCGCGTCATTTGCGGTGGTGATCATCATCGCGCGGCTGAGGTCATACGGCAGCTCAAGAAAATGATCCGCAAAGGCGAAGTTCTGTGCGCCGTCGAGCACCTCCAGCATCGCGCTGGAAGGATCGCCGCGCATGTCCTTGCCGAGCTTGTCGATCTCGTCGAACAGCAGTACGGGGTTGATCGAGCCTGCCTTACGCATCGCCTCGATCACGCGGCCGGGCTGCGCGCCGATATACGTGCGCCGGTGCCCGCGGATCTCCGCCTCATCATGCACGCCGCCGAGGCTCATGCGGACAAATTTACGTCCCATCGCCTCCGCGATGCCGCGCACGATGGACGTCTTGCCCACGCCCGGAGGGCCGACAAGGCAGAGGATCTGCCCCTGGGGATTGTTCGTCAGCCGCTGCACCGCGAGGGTTTCGATGATGCGCGTCTTCACCTTGTCCATGCCGAAGTGGTCGCGGTCGAGCACCGTCCTTGCGTGCGCAAGGTCGAGGTTATCCACCGTTTCCTCCATCCACGGCAGGTCGAGGATCAGCTCGATATACGCCTGCGCCATGGGCGCCTCGTGCGAGCCGCCGGGCAGAGAAGCGAAGCGATCGAGCTGTTTATTGAGCGCCTTTCGCACTTCCGGCGGGAGGTTTTTCTGCTCCGCGCGTTCGCGGTATTGATCCAGCACGTCGTCGTCGCCTTCGCCGAGCTCTTCCTGCACGGCCTTGAGCTGCTCCCGCAGGACAAACTCCTTCTGGTTGCGCTCCACGGCCGCCTTGATCTTGCCCGCGATGCGGCGATCCACCTGCATGACCATGAGTTCGTTTTCGATGATGCCGAGGAGGCTTGCCGCGCGGGAGACGAGATCCGTCTGCTCGATCAGTTTCTGCTTGTCCTCCAGCTTGCTGACCACGTGCTGGGCAATCGCGTCCGTCAGTTCGGAGAGCGTCGGCATTGCCAGCACCGCATCCTTTTGATCCTGCGTCAGGCGGTCGCGCTGGCCCGCGTGGTCGGTAAAGCCTTCGCTCAGGCGGCGGCGCAGCGCCTCCGCCGTGTATTCGTCCGGCTCCTCGTCGCGAATCACCTCGACCTGCGCGGTGTAGTGCGGGTTTTCGGAGATCACGTGCGCGATCTTTGCGCGCGCAACACCCGTCACGAGCAGATGCACCGTGTCGTTCTGAATGCGGAATACCTGCCGGATACGGCAGATGGTGCCGACGGCGTAGAGATCCTCGGGCGTGACGTCGACCACCTTTGCATTTTTCTGCGAAACAAAAAACGCATACCCTTCGTCGGAAAGCGCCTGCTCCATGGCGGAGAGGGTCTTTTTCCGTCCGATATCGCAATGCATCACTTCGTTTGGCAGCACCGCGATGCCGCGAAGCGGGATCACGGGCAGCGTTACGATTCCATGCAGTTCCATCCTGTTTTCACCTCCATCAGGGGCGTTGTCTTCCATTCCCCTGAACTGTCCTGTCTGTTCCTATGTTGAAATCTCCAATCGCCGGGATACCATACGATAGTCCCATGTTCTTGGATTGTAGTATCAGTATAACGGCAAGATATCATCAATGCAAACAAGCAAAGCGCCATATTGTAACCTTACAACCACAAGACTGTGAACTTTTAGCATCAAACTCACGAGAGTGCTAACAACGCTTATTCTATCGTATTTTCGCCCTTACTGCGACGGGTTTTTGATCATTTTCTCCGTGCTTTCTCAGCGGAGAAAGCAAAACGGCGGCCCACAGAAAAGTGCGAACCGCCGTCTTGTATCAATCAGCAAATGTGTTTGCTTACTTGACTGTGCGGGAACCCGTACCCCCGCTCAGTCAATCCTGTTTGAAGAAGATTTAGTAGTTGACCATGCGCAGTTCGAAGAATGCCTTCGGATGTGCGCAGACGGGGCAGACTTCCGGCGCCTTTTCGCCCTCGTAGAGATAGCCGCAGTTACGGCACTGCCAGACGACCTTGCCGTCGCGCGCGTAGACGACGCCGTCCTTGAGGTTCGCCGCGAGCTTGTTATAGCGCTCTTCGTGGCTCTTCTCGATTTCGGCAACCGCTGCGAACTGATAGGCGAGCTTGTCGAAGCCTTCGGCCTTCGCGTCTTCCGCAAAGCCTTTGTACATCTCGGTCCACTCGTAGTGTTCGCCTTCCGCGGCCATCTTCAGGCACTCGTCCAGGCCGGGCAGCTCGCCGCCGTGCAGCGCCTTGAACCAGAGCTTTGCATGCTCTTTCTCGTTATCCGCCGTCTCGGAGAAGATCGCGGAGATCTGCTCATAGCCCGCTTTTTTTGCGACCGACGCAAAATAGGTATACTTGTTTCTGGCCTGCGATTCGCCCGCGAACGCCGTCTGAAGGTTCTGTTCCGTTTTGCTTCCTTTGAGTTCCATCGTTGTAGTCCTCCTGTATATTTCATTCATTCGTGCTGATTGGGCAGCACCCATTGGAAACTAAAATACAGCTGCCGCGCAAGCACGCTTAGCCGATCTGCTTTTGCGCCTGCCCTCGGCACGCTTCGCAAACACCGCGGAGCACGACATCGTACGAACGCAGCTCATAGCCGGTCTCGCTCTCAATGGCATGCTCAAACGATTCAAACGACGGAAGATGCACGTCCGCAACCGCGCCGCATTCGTCACAGACGATATGGGAGTGCGCCTCCTTCGTCTTGTCAAAGCGGCAGCTGCCGTCCGCAAGGGGAATCTTCTTGAGCCGGCCTGCGTCCGCAAGCTGATTGAGGTTGCGGTAGACGGTGCCGAGGCTCAGGCGTGGCATTTCCACCTTGAGCTGTTCATAGACCATGTTTGCGGTCGGGTGATCGCATCGTTCCGACACGGCACGAAAAATTTTCTCCCGCTGGTGTGAATACCGCATGGGGTTTCTTTTCCTCTCCCGCATTGTAAAGGCGAATGATATTCTTCTGCACGGCTGATCGCTCGCTTCCGATTCTGTCCCGCAAAGCCGCATTCCTACATAGTAACAATTACTGTTATTTATACTATCGCAAACCTCTCCGCTCGTCAAGAGGTTTCTTCTGAATTTAACGCAATGTTTTTGGCGAATCGACAAGCACCTCCGCCGGGAAGCGCGCGTCTATTGCGCCGGGAACTCGCGCGGTTTGATCAGGTCTTTTTCAAACATCCGTGCGACGCGCTTATAGAGCAGGAAGGTAAGGATGGAGTTTGCGATGGTCTTGATGGCGTTAAAGGGAATAATCGCGGTCGGCAGCAGCGCGATGACCGCCTCACGCGGGACGCCGAAGAAATGAACCGTGAAGATCAGGTTCATTGGGATCATCATCAGCGTCTGCAAAAGCGCGCCAAGCGCCATACCAAAGAGTGCTGCGGTGCGTGTCTTGTTGTGCTGATAGATCAGCCCCGCTGCGACCACATAGGAGCCCGTCGCGAGAAAATGCATCACCGCTCCCACCCAAAGGCTCTGCGGCGAAACGAGCAGCCATTGCAGCAGGCTCACCACCGCCGTCAGCGCAAGCCCCCACCACGGGCCATAGAGGAAGGTTCCGATCAAAATCGGCACGTCCGCCATGTCGTATTCCAGAAAGGCTGCCGAGGGAAAGATCGGAAAATGGATCGCGTAGACGAGGATGATGGACAGCGCGGTCAGCATACCGAGCTTGACCAAACGGTCGATGTAGGTTTTCTGTTTCATTCTGATTGTCCTCCCGATGGATTGCGACGCAAGTTGATCCCTTCGCGAAGTCTTTTGCGCAGAAAAAACCCCGTGAATCAACGCACGGGGTGGTACAAAGCCAAAACACATTGGCATTTGCTTCTTTCATCCGGACTTGTGGCGAACTTGATTTCGCCTGATTACCGTCGGCAACGGATTGTAACCGTTTCGGCCGCAAACGCGGCTCGCGGGCTTGTCGGCTCTATGGCCGCTTCACCGCCGGTGGGGAATTTCACCCCGCCCCGAAGCTGAGTTGTATTCCTTTGTCATCGTTCAACATCTGTGTTTATTTGCGCCTATCGTACCACGCGTTTTTTCGTTTTGCAAGTAGAAAGCCAGTGTTTTTCCGAATTCTATTTGGAAGGTTCTACCCGACCCGCACCACCGCGCGGTGGCTCAGGAGCACGACGCAGAGTTCCTTCACCCGCTGTCCCGTGAGGGATTCCAGCGCGAGGGCATAGAGCCGGAGCTGCTGCGCATGCCTGCTTGCCGCTTGCGCTACCGTTTCATCCGGGCGAACGCGGTCCGTCTTATAGTCCACGATCACCCACTCGCCCCCCTCGAGGAAGCAGGCGTCCAGCACGCCCTGCAGGAGCACCGTCTCCTCCGCCTCGACTCCGTAGAGCATCTGCGCGTCCATCGGATACGAAAACGGCAGCTCACGCTCCAGCCGCTCCGCCCGCCGCATCCGCAAAAACAGCTCCTCCCGCGTAAACCAGGCGACCGCGCTTGCGTCCGCCGCCTCCGCCTGCTCCGGCGAGAGCTTCCCCTGTCTGCTGAGCGCGGCGAGATAGTCCGCGGCCTCTGCTTCGTCCATTTTGCGTTCCAGCGGCAAAAACTGCATCGCAGCATGCGTCGCGGTGCCCGCAAACACCGCGCTCTTCTGCACGCCGAGAAACGCGGGGCTCGCAAACGCGGGCAGGCTGTCCTCGCCCTTGACCACGCGGCTGACCGAGGCTTTCGCGCGGATCTGCGCCGCCTCCGCGTGCGCATACGTCCAGTCGAGCTTCGCCTCGATCGCCACGAGCACATCCGGATCAAACGGCGGCAGTCCCCGCGCATCCGGCTGCGCCGCGCCGCCGAGGAAGCCCTCGCGCTCGTGAATCGTCACCGGAAGATGCCGGTGCGCGCCCATCATAAGCCACTGCACGGCAGAAGAACAGCGGATCGCCTGCCAGGCCGTCGGCACACGCGGTGCACGCGCAAGCTTCTCTTCCGGTTTGTTCACGCACGCGGTGAGGATCAGTTTCCGCCGCGCGCGCGTCATGGCGACGTATAAAACGCGCATCTCCTCCGCGAGCTGCTCGCGCTTGACGCGTTGGGAGAGGATCACGCGCGCGAGCGTATCCCGCTTGACGCGCTGGATGCCCTCGCGGTCGATATACCGGAGCGCCGCGCCAAATTTTGCGTGCAGTTGCAGGCTGTTGTTCACGTCCATCTGGTTAAACTTTTTCCCCATACCCGCGACGAACACGACCGGAAACTCCAATCCCTTGGATTTATGGATCGTGAGGATGCGCACCACGTCCGCAGTCACGGTCTGCGCGGCGCCCACGCTCGCATTGTCCTGCGCGAGCGCGAGGTGCCGCAAAAAATTCCAAACCCCGCGCGCGCCAGTACTCTCAAAAGCGTGCGCTTTTTCGAGCAGCGCATCCAGATTTGCCTGCCGCTGCGCGCCGCTGACGCCCGCGCCCATCTCCTCATAAAACCCGGTTTCGTCGAGCAGGATGCCGATCAGCTCCTCCACGGAAACCAGCCTGCTCTCCGCGCGGTATCGCGCGAGCGTTTCTAAAAACGCCGCCGCGCGCGCGCCCAGCGGGGATTCCGTCTGTGCGCAGGCAAAGAACGCCTCGTAGAACGCGCCCTCCGGATGCGCCGCGCGCAGGAGCGCAAGCTCCCCGTGCGTAAAGCCGCCGATGCCGGAGAGCAGCACGGAGAGCAGCGGCACATCCTGCCTGCGGTTGTCGATGACGGACAGCAGGTTCCGGAAAATCTGAACCTCAACGGCGTCAAAATATCCGCCACTGGACTGCGCATAGGCAGGCACGCCGCAGGAGGCGAGCGTTTGGGAGAGCATCTGCGCCTCCGTCCCCGCGCGCAGCAGCACGGAAAAGTCCTGGTAGCGATATCGCCTCGTTTCGCCCGTTCCCGCGTCGGTATACCGTTCGTGTTCCATGATCTCGTGGATTCTGCGCGCGATGAGGCGCGCTTCGACTTCCAGATCCGCCGCTTCTTCCAGCGCGTCCTCCTCGTCTTCGCTCTCCGCGCGCTCCTTGCGGATCAGGTGCAGCTCCGCGCTGCCCGCGGGCTGGTTTCTTCCGCAGACCAGCCGCGCGCGCTCGTCATAGTCGATATCGCCGGATCGCGCCTGCATCACCGCACCGAACACCTCGTTCACGGCGGAAAGAACCGCTTCCGATGAGCGGAAGTTGCTCGCAAGATCGATCCGCGCGCCGTTTTCGCCGGCAAACCGGGCAAGCTTTTCCAGAAACAGCTCCGGTTCCGCCTGCCGGAAGCGATAGATCGACTGCTTGACATCGCCTACAAAAAAGAGATTGTCCCCGCGCGTGATGCAGGAAAGGATTGCCTCCTGCACGCGGTTGCTGTCCTGATATTCGTCCACGGCGATCCAGCGGAAGCTCTCGCGGTATTCCCGCGCAATCTCCGGACGGGAGAGCGCGCGCAGCGCGAAATGCTCGAGGTCGTCATAGTCCACGAGGTTCTTTTCCCGCTTGGCCTCTGAAAACGCCGCTTCAAAGCGGAGCGTCAGCGCGCAGAGCGCGCGCACGACCGCGCCGGAACGGCGAAGGGCGGTTCTTTCCTCCGCCTCCGCGCGCAAAAAGCGTTTCTTTTGTTCTTTGACGAGGTCTTTGCCCATGTCCCGCGCATCTTTTGCGCCCGCCTTGTCCTCCTCGGCAACGGAGCGCGGGAAGACGAGCCTGCCGTATTCCATGGCGAGCAGCGCGTCCCGATAGGAACCGTATGTCCGGCAGAGCAGCATCGCGCGATAGCGTGAAAGCTCGTCGTCCAGAACGGAGATTGCGTTCGCGCAGTCGGGGGAGAGCAGATCCCGCTCGCGCACGATCGTCTCGAGCGCCATCGAAAGCTCGTCCTGACAGAACGCGACCGCATCGCGCAAAATTCGATCGATCGCGGCTTCGTCCTCATATCGCGCGGCGGCATCCCGAAGCCACGCTTCCGGCTCCGCTTGCGCGCGGGTGAAGCGATAGGCCGCAAGGATCGCATCCCACACGGCCTGCTCGCTGCCAAACGCCGCGAGCAGCGCGGTATAGTCCGCGTCGTTTTCCGCGGAAAGCAGCGAGAGCAGTTTATCCCGGACGCGTTCGATCAGCGCCGCGCTCTCCATCTCGTCCGCAGTCTTTGCGCGCGCGGGCAGGCCCACCGCGTGATAATGCCGCCGCAGCACGCGGGCGCAGAAGGCATGGATGGTCGAGATATACGCGCCGTCCACATTGCGCGACTGCCGGCGCAGAAAGCGCATCTCCTCAACCGTCTCCACTTCGTCCGCGAGCTGGGACAGCCGGTTTGCAATTCTGCTTTTCATCTCGGCTGCCGCGGCGCGCGTAAAGGTCAGCACCAGCAGGCTCTCCACCGGCGCGCCCGCGCGGATGCGCGAGACAATCCGTTCCGTGAGCACCGCGGTCTTGCCCGTGCCCGCCGCCGCGGAGACGATCAGGTTTCCTTCGCTTTGGATCGCGAGCCGTTGGTCGTTTGTCCACTTATTCATCGCTTTCGCCTCCGGCGATCAACGCAAAAAACTCGTCCTGTCGGATGGTCTTTAACAGGCGCACGCGGCAGCCCGGCTTTTTCGGGTCAAACCGGCAGACGCTTTTGTAGTCGCAATAGACGCATGCCTCCTGCCGCTTTTTGCGCGCGGCGGGGGAGGCGGCAAGCTCGCCGCCAAGCATGTGGGAGAGCGTCTGCTCCGACTTTTTCCGCGCGAGCGCAAGCAGGGATTCCATCTGCTCGGGCGTGCAGACGCTGCCCGCATAGTCCGCTTCTCCCGTCTGCTCAACCTTGTACAGCACGGCGGATTTCCCGCCGGCAAGCGCGTTGTCGCTCGCGCGGATGACGGCGGCATCCGAAAGCGTGAGTCCTTTGAGGCGAAACGCCTCCGCGACCGCGCCTTCGATATCTTCCTCCGCGTCCGTGACGACGGGCTGCGAGATCGGCATATAATACATCCCCGCGCGGGTCTGCGCCCGCTCCGCCGCGGCGAGAAGATACAGCGGCAGCTGCAGCGTCAGTCCCTGCAGCACGCCCGCAAAGTCAAAATCCCGCCCGCCGGTCTTGTAGTCGACGATCCGCAAAAACTCTTTTCCGCCCGTTGTGGCCTTGTCCACGCGGTCGATCACACCGCCGATCAGCGCGGCGCTGCCGTCCGGCAGCGAGAGGCGAATCGGCGGGAACGGCGCGCCGTGGCCAAAGCGAACCTCGGTCTGCACCGGCGTGAAGCTTCCCGCGCGGATCTGACTTACGATCGCGAGCACGCTCTGGCGCAGGGTTTCCACGAGCAGGAACAGCGTCGCGCGGATGCGCTCGTTCTCGAGCAGGATGCCGTCATGATGGGCGGCGATCACCTCCGGCAGGACCTGGTCCAGAATCGCAAGTGCTTCCGCATCCGAAAGCAACTTCCAGTTTGTGTCTCTTCCGTTGGCCGCGCGGACAAATACTTCCAGCGCGGCGTGGTAGAATTCGCCGAGATCCGCCGCGCGCTCGGTAAACTCCCGCGTTTCCTGTGCGCGGAGGCCGTAGCGTACGAAATGCTGAAACGGACAGTTGTTGAAGCTTTCGAGCCTACTCGCGCTCATTGGCACGTTCCTGCCGTAGAGCGCCGCCGCCGTCTCGCGCGGGATCGTCAGCGGCAGGAAGTTTGCCGCGCTCTCCTCGATCATCCGCTGCGTGAGCGCGCGGGTGCTGTCCCGCCGCGTCAGCCACTCGATCAATGCCGGCAGGCGGGCGGGGCAGACGCCGTCGTCGCGAAAGCGCCTTAAGTCCGCCGCGGTCATGGTCAGCGCCTCCGCCGCGCAGTCCGGCAGCGCATCGGACGATTCGATATCGCTGCGCTTGCGGCAGTTCGGGCAGAGCGTCTCCAGCCGCTCGATCAGCGGGCTTGGCGAGAGCTCCCCGCCGCCGTCGCCATAGGAGAAGCTCACGTAGAGATATTCGTCGGTCTTGCTCAGCGCGGTGTAGAGGTCGAGCCGATCCGCCGCTGTGAGCGCCGCGGACGTCTTTCGCACAGGGGCGCCCTGCTGTTCCAGCACGCGAATCTCCGCGTCATCCAAGAGCCCCTCGTTCTGCTGCGGGCGGGGCAGGAGGCCTTCGTTCGCGCCGACGACGAAGAGCGCGCGCACCCTGCGGCTTCGCGTGCGCACCACGTCGCCCACCACGCCCTGATCCGCCGTGCCGGGCACGACACCGATCGCAGCCCCGCGCATGCCTTCTTCCAGAAGGCGGAAAAAGCCCGCGCGGCCGATGTTGAGTTCGCCCAGAATCTCGCCAAGCTGATCCAAAAGCGCGACCAAAAGATTCCAAACCTGCGCGTGCTCCTGCATGTCCGCGAGCCGCTGCGCCCGCTGCAACGCTTCCGCGCGGGCTTCCAGCTGGGTTTGCAGCCCGATCTGCAGCAAAAACTGATACAGCGCGCGCACCTGTTCCGAGACGCGCGCGCGGGCAAGCCCCTTGCCGAGCGGCTCCAATGCGGCAGCCGCGCAGGCGCGGGCGCGCTCCGTCCCCTCGCCCGGGGTTGCGCGCGAAAGCGGTTTGGTCAGAATATTGCCGCGAAGGCCGGTTCTGCGAAGATACAGATCCAGCTCCTCCGCGTCCTCCTCCGCGCAGCCCGCATAGCCGCTCTTGAGATAACGCAGAAGATCGTCCGCGTGAAACCCGTTTGCGACATAGGCGCAGGCGGCAAGCGTCGCCTCCGCTGCCGCGTGGCCGGAAAGCGGGCGCTTGCGGTCGAGAAAGATCGGAATTCCCCTGCGCGCGCAGGATCTTCGGATCAGCCCCGCGTATGCGTCGAGGTCGGACACGACCACCGCCATCTCGCGATAGCGGATGCCCTGCTCCCGTGCGAACGAGAGGATCGTCTCCGCGAGGGCCTCCGCCTCGGCGCGGCGCGAGCTCGCGCCAAAGAGCGTGAGATGCTCCGCGCTGCCATGGTATCGCTCGGCGGGGTAGGCGAAAAGGTTCCGCTCGATATGACGCATCAAGGGATCTGCGCGGTTCGTCTGCTCGCAAAGGCGCTCTTCGCTGACGGGCACGCCCGCGCGCTCCGCAGCTTCGCGCAGCAGCAGCAGCGTCTCCCGCTCCGGCTCAAACACCTCTTCGTCCGCATTCTGCACGCAATCGATGCGCAGCGTGATCGTCACGGCAGGGCAGATGCGCATGAGCTCGCCAAGCAGCGCGATCTGCTGCCGGCTCGGGTAGTCGAGCCCGTCGATATAGACCGGCTGCCCCGCGACGAACGACTCCGAAAGGCACCTCGTCGCCTCCGCCGCCGCGTCGTCAAGGCTCAGATAGCGCGCGCTCAGATAGTCCTCCGTCTCACGGTAGAGGATCGAAAGATCCGAAAGCTTCTCCGTCAGCGGCAGCTCCTCCGGCAGGCGGACGATCAGAGCGTCCAGCGCGTCCGGCGCGAGCCCCGCGCGCTTAAAATCCTGAAAGATTCCCTGCAGCTCCTCCGCAAAGCCCGCTCCCTCCGCCGCGCGGGAGAAGAGCTTCAGCGTATCCTTCTTTCGTTCGATCGCACGGCGGATCACCATGCGGTGCCCCTCGGCGGATAAAAAAGGGCGCGTCTTTCCCGAGAGGGAGAGTACGCGCTCGGTGAGCCGGTCGATGCTGAAGACCTGAATGCCGATCAGCCCGCCGAGCGCTTCGGCAAGCAGCCGCTCCGCCTCATAGGTGAATTGCTCCGGCACGATCAGGATGCTTCGCTCGCCCCGCCGCTGATGCGCGCGCAGGGACTCCACCACGCGGGCGGTCTTGCCCGTGTCCGCGCGGCCAAGGATCAGATGGAGCCTGCCGCTCATAACAGCATCTCGCGAACTGATTTGTGTTGCGCTTCGGCGCATCATAACAGCATCTCACGATGGAGCGGCGTATACTGCATCTGTCCACGCTCGCTCCGGCTTTCATACAGCACAACCATGTTCGCGGTGAACGCGGCTTTTTGCGGCGGGAGCACGAAACCCTCGTCGCCTTCAATCTTTCTGCCCAGCGTAATATGCGGCGTGAGCCTGCCGCGGTTTTTGGAAAACCCGCGTTCCCAGAGCGCAGCCTCCAGCGATTCGTAGAGGCGGTTTAGCTCCTCGCTGTCGCAGGAGACGTTGACAAAAGCGGTGTGCGAACCGTCCGTCTTAAACGAGCCATACTCCTTCAGGCGCAGAACAAACGGCCTGATATCCCGCACCGCCTGGCGCATGGCATCGGTGACGTCGTGGAGCGCGTCCGTTTCGCCGAGAAAATGCAGCGTGATATGATAGTTTTCGCGCGGGACAAAGCGTCCGGTGGCGCCATATGCTTCCAGCGCGACGCGGGAGGCGGAAAGCGCGCGCGTGATATCCGGCGGCAGGGGAATGGCGATAAAGAGGCGCATAATCGGATGTCCTTTCCTGCCGCGCGATCGCTTTGCGTGGCGGTGGCGTTACTTGTAGTATAGCTATTTTTCCGTGTTTTTGCCAGAGGCGGCAGGAGGAGTACGCGGCGCGGTTTTTTCCGGCGCGGCGCGCCGGCGCAGGGCGTTGCGCTTTTCCTTCGATTGGATGCGGCCGTTTCCCGCTTCGTTTCTTCTGATAATCTGCGGGCTGATTTTCCGGTAATTGAAGTCTTTCCTGCAAAAAATAACCGCAAAACGAGGGTTTACCATGCGTGAAAGGCAATCATGCATACCGCTTATTCACAAAA
Organism: uncultured Christensenella sp.; assembly: GCA_964409605.1. GTDB lineage: Bacteria > Bacillota > Clostridia > Christensenellales > CAG-138 > UBA7703. Next base: position 17,005 of record CAYPEV010000027.1, read on the forward strand.
ACTGTATGAGTTATCCACAGATGGTTATCCACATTGTCCACAGCGTTATCCACAGATCTTGGTTTTTTCGCGTTTTGGTATGTGTATAAGTCAAAAAATTATGTGGAATGCGATGAATACACACGTTTAACATGCGTTTTGTAAGAAATGATATACAATTTTCAGTACCATGCAGGGTGATGTTCAGAACGATTCAGCTTGCAGAGAAAGCCATTTTTCCATAACAAAAAAAGCCTCGTGAAGAAGCTTTCGAAAATCT
>CAYPEV010000028.1:0-8173 GCA_964409605.1 uncultured Christensenella sp.
GTGGAGGCGGTTTGCTTGCTGAGCCGAAAGGAAGCGTAAACGAATGCTATTTATGATGATCGTAAAAGCATCTGAAAATTCAGAGGGGGTGAATCTCCCTCAGCCTACCCTTGGAGTCATGATGGAGCAGTATAATCAGAATTTACTGGATACAGGCGTACGAGTCATGGCGAAAGGACTTCATCCAAGTTCCGAAGGGATTCGTTTTTTGCATGTAAAATCGGGGGAAGCGCCAGTCATAGAATATGGTCCGTTTGAACCGACGAAGGATATTGTGGCAGGTTTCTTTTTAATTGATGTGAAATCGAAAGAAGAAGCCATTGAGTGGGCTCGTAAGGTTCCCGATCCCATGGGCAATGGGGAGGGGCAAATCGAATTGCGGCAAGTGCGGGAATAGATGGAATCCGACAAAATCCAACAAAATCGCTCGGAGCAGAGCTGATCTCGCGAATAAAATGACGCCTGAAGACAAAAGGGGCTGTAGATGCATATCGTACGAAGGTTGATGCGCTTTTTGAAGTTCTTTGTTCGAAAGGGTTTGCCGCCGGAAGTATTGTCAAAGGTCAATTTTAAACGTCGCCTCGGATATTCGCTGAATCTGCGTAACCCCCAGTCATTCAATGAGAAATTGCAGTGGCTGAAGCTGTATTATGATCCCAACGATGCTCTCGTGATACAGTGCACCGATAAATATGAAGTCCGTCAGTATTTAAACGAAAAAGGGCTGGGCCGCTGTTTGAATACGTTGTTGGGCGTATGGGATCGTCCGGCTGAAATCGTCTGGAGCGATCTGCCTGAGCAATTCGCGATGAAGTGTACGCACGGCTGCGGCTATAACATCCTCTGTAAGTCGAAGGCGGATCTGGACATCGGAACGGCAAGTCGGCAATTGGAAGAGTGGCTTGCGAGAAAGTATGGCGACTTTCTTGCGGAGCCGCACTACAACAAAATCAAACCGCGCATCATCTGCGAAACATACCTGGGCGAGCAGCTCGTCAACTATAAGTTCTTCTGCTTTCACGGGGAGCCAAAGTTCATGTATGTCGTTCAGGGCGACGGCACGGAAAAGAGAATGACCTGCCTCGACATGAACCAGCGTCCGCTGCCGTATAAGCAGCATTTTCTTCCGGTGATCGAAACGCAAGGACTGCTGGACGGGTTTGATGAGATGGTTCAAATCTGTTCTTCTCTTTCCCGCCCCTTCCCCTTTGTCCGTGTGGATCTGTATCACGCTGGGGGTAAAATTCTCCTCGGGGAATTAACGTTCACCCCGTCAGCGGGATTCGAATGCTTCTATCCAATGAAATATGACAAGGAAATCGGAGCATTCCTTTCCCTATCATAGCCATTCGATATCCCACGGCGAAGCGATGGAAAGAGCGTGAATGATTTTATCTCAATACCCGAAAAAGACGGAGCAAATGAGCCGAAAGCAGGAATCTATGGATTCACAAAGGAGGACGCAAATGGAACAGGTAAAATGGGGAATCGTCGGAACGGGCAATATCTCAACCCAATTTGCACAGGGATTGCAGCGTGTGGAGCATGCACGGATAGCCGCCGTGGCGTCGCGCAGCATCGACAGCGCAAAAGCTTTTGCGGAAACGTTCGATATTCCGAAGTATTATGGCAGTTATGAGGAGATGGTTAAAGACCATGAACTGCAAATCATCTATATCGGAACCCCGCACCCGCAGCACTATGAAAACGTCATGCTGTTTTTAGAAGCGGGGTTTGCGGTGATCTGCGAAAAACCGCTCGGCGTAACCGCCGCGCAAGCCGAACAGATGATAGCAAAGGCGCGGGAAAAAAACGTCTTTTTCATGGAGGGGATGTGGACGCGGTTTTTCCCCGCGTTCCAAAAGGCACTGGAATGGGTGAAAACAGGGCGCATCGGACAGCCGAAGGTGTTGCACGCGGTTTTCGGCTACGACGGCAGCGCAAACAAAGGGCAGTGGCGTTTTCAGCATGATATGGCGGGCGGCGCGCTGCTGGATGTCGGGATCTATCCGCTTGCTCTGGCATTTGCAATGTTCGGATCGGACCCCGTCAACGTTTCGACCTCCGCTTATATCAAAGACGGCGTGGATGAATACAACTCGTTTACGTTTGAATACGAGGATGGGCGCATCGCGGTATTGACCGACGGAATCGGGATCAAACTCGACAATCATGTGTTTATCGGGGGAAGCGAAGGTTCTGTGCTGCTTGGCGAGGGATGGTGGCATCCGAACAGAGCGGAGTTCGCGCCGTTTGGCGATACGGATGTCGGCATCTCGCCGAAGCGCGATGTGTTTGATCGGCCGTATCCCGCAACCGGATTCCAATATGAAGCGCAGACCGTGCAGCAACATTTCCTGAACGGACTCAAAGAAGCGCCAGAGATGCCGCTGGATGAAACGTTGAAGATTGCGCGGATGATGGATCGGCTCCGCAAAGACTGGGCGCTCGTCTACAAAGAAGATCTCGAATACACGATGAAGTGACGGTTTTTACCCGCAACTTCTGAACAGGAGAAAAGACATGATTTCCGAAATCGCAAACTATCATGCGACGCTCCCCGAGAACGAACGGGAGATTTGTCAGCTGTTGATGTACATCATCGAACAGCACCTGCATGAGGCAAGCGCAAAAGTTTGGCACGGAAGTCCAGTTTGGTTCATCGACGGCAATCCGATCGTCGGTTACAGCAGGCAGAAGAACCATGTTCAATTGCTTTTCTGGAGCGGTCAATCGTTCGAGGATGCGGATCTATCGCCGGTCGGAAAGCACAAGGCCGCGGAAGCGGTGTTCACCGATCTATCCCAGATCGATCCTGCGCGTCTGGCGGTCTGGCTCGAGCGGTCTGAACAAATTCAATGGGATTACAAGAATATCGTAAAACGCAACGGTGTCCTCCTCCGGTTGAAATGATCATCATCCTATACGGCTTGGCGAAGGACCGCCCCGCAGCGCGGCTTATCCATATGCGGTTGATCCGTTTTTTCCGATGTTGCAAACTCGCTCCGCATCTCAACAATCCGGTTTTCAAAAAAATTCGAACGAATCAGGCAGGAGAATACATCCATGATCAAAAACCAATGGTACGCCGTGCTCAATTCCAGACAGGTCAAAAAGAACAGAATGATCGGCGTCACCCGCTTTTCCGAAAAGCTGGTCTTCTGGCGCGATGAAGAGGGAAATGTAAACTGCATCTTCGACAAGTGCTGCCACAGGGGCGCCTCTCTCAGCGCGGGAAAACTGGTCGAAAACCACGTCGAATGCCCGTTCCATGGGTTCATGTATGACGGCAGCGGGAAGGTTGTGCGCATCCCCGCAAACGGCAGGCAGGCCAAAGTAGCGGAGAATTATCGCGTACATGCGTATCCCGCGAGAGACGCCTATGGTTTTATTTGGGTTTGGTACGGTGAGCCTCGCGCGGATCTGCCGGAAATCCCGTTTTTCGAGGAGCTGAAAGCAGGGTTCTCTTACGGAGAAATCTCTGAAAACTGGAGCGTGCACTATACCCGCGCCATCGAAAACCAGCTGGATGTCGTGCATCTGCCATTTGTGCACAAAACCACGATCGGCAGAGGCGATAAGACGCTTGTCAACGGCCCCGTCGTCAAATGGAACGATAATCGTATGACGTTCTACGTAAAGAACGAGCGTGACAACGGTCAGCGCCCGCAAAAGCCGGGCGAGATCGCGGACTATGAAAAGCTGTTTCATCTGCAGCTGCAGATGCCGAACGTCTGGCAGAACCTAATCTCCGGCAATGTGCGGGTTCTGGCCGCGTTCGCGCCCGTAGACGAGGAGAACACACACATCTATCTGCGCTTTTATCAGTCGTTTTTGCGCGTGCCCGTACTCCGCACACTGGTCAATGCACTCAGCGCCGCGCTGAATGCCGTCATCCTGCATCAGGACCGGCGCGTCGTTTTGACGCAATTGCCGAAGAAAAGCGAGTTCTCGATGAAGGAAAATCTCGTTCAGGGCGATTTGTCGATCCTTGAATACAGAAAACGCAGAGATCAGTTAAAAAGGACGGCGGAACAGGCGGAAACGGCGAAAAGGGCTTGAGGCTTAGGGTTGCTATTTCGAAAAAATCCACCGTGTGACAAACACAAATAATTATGGTAAAATCGCCCCATGGGAGAAATCTCATGGGGTCAAATTTGTGAGCTAAACTGATTTTTTTGTCGGATCTTCCAAACTCTCCAACTGAACGAAAGATATTTGTTGAGAGGTTATTCAATTTATGTCAGGAATTGTGGACACAAACTATATTGAATGGCGAAAACACCAGAACATTCATCCAATATTTCTTGAGAACAAGGGCAAGTTCTTTTTGGACTTAGTAAATATTGAACATAGTTGGTCTGGGCGGCAGGATATAGGTGACTTTGGAAACACGTTTGTTGTAGAAGCTGAACAGCAATTAGTCAATGCTTTAGAGCTATTTGAGCAAGGCTTTTTCGACTGCGCCTATTATGCACTCAGGTCCTCGGTTGAACTGTCAACAACAATGGTATATTTAGCTGATATGCCCGAAGGTGAAAGACAATCCTCGCTTGAAGCTTGGAGAGAGATAAAGGACTTCCCCATGCAAAGTCGGATGATCAAGCTATTATCGGAAAATGGGAATATTTTCATAGATATGAAAAGTAAAATGCCCGATTTTTTTGTGCAATGCAAAGAACTGAGTGCCGAGCTTAATAAATATGTGCATAAACAAGGATTCTATCAACTCTATGTTACACGCAATCATCCCTATAGTCGAAAAATTTCAAATGAAAAGTTTGTTTCGATTTTTGAGAACCACTTTAGAAGATGCGTTTGCGTTGTTGCGGTTATGAGATTGGCAATTGATCCATTCCCAATATTGCTAATGGATGAAGAAATACTATATCGTTGTTTTGATTCAATGACAGAACCTTATAGCGCTGACTTTGTCGAAGAATATATTGGGAATAATACGATTGAAGCCTATAAAACCACTGATTTGTATGTAGGAACATATGAGTATTTTATCAAAGACGAAAAGAAAAGCGAGCCAGTATTCAACGTTGTGAAGAATCAATATATTGATTCTCGAGAAATGGATTCTTTGCTTTCTCAGCTTCATTTGATGACAATAGACGATGCTATATGTACTTTAATTGTATATGCTTGTGATAAAATTGTTAAACTATATACTTGCCAAGGGCTTTTAACGTACTTTACCGAGAAGAACACAAACAGAAAGGAACTATCTTGGTCAACTGCAGAATTTAAAAAGTTCTCCGATGAAGATGACAAAATCAATCAACCATTTGGCGAAGCGTATATCTCTGTTTTCATATTCAATTCTAGCTACTACTACGCCGAACACAATGACTTGCTTGTAAATGAAGATTTGGCTAGAATAGTTGGGATAGTTGCAGGAGCCTTGTCTAATTTAAACGAAACATAATCTTTCAATAACATCTGATACAAATGAACGGCATTTCACAAACAAGCACCTTATAAGTATATAGAAAAATTCGGAGCTCAATTCTGGCACCTCTCTCCGCAACCCACCACAACCTCCCAGCCATCCTCTCCCTTCAATACCTCGCATAATAAAACTTCGTGCTATGCCTCACATTCCACCACCTACCTGACACAACCGCTTGCTCTTTCGTAGGCGGTTTGTTTTTTTACGCCTGATGTACGGTTTCTGCCAACAGCCTTTTGTGTTAAACTAGAGCTGTTGAACAAGATTTATTTGATCCGGCGAATGATAGATCATCGACACGGCGAAGAAACAGGAGACATCGATTGAACCACCTGTTACGCCCTCTACAACCGCATGAATTTCCGGCTGTGTACGGTCTGATGCAGCAGTCCTTCCCGCTGGCGGAGTATCGCAGCTTTGCAAACACGCAGGCGCTGCTCTCGCGAGGGGATTACGCATTGCTGGTGCATACGAATGCGGGCGGCATCATCGGGCTTATCGCGCACTGGAAGCAGGATGTTTTGCATAGAAATGGGAAACCGGAATGTTAGCAGGCGAACCCGCGATCATGGACGACCATAAGCAGTGCTTCTTCCCTTCCGAATCGGCTGGGATGGGGATATATCATCAAAGAAGCCCATAACACATTGTTTTCCTCCAACTTAGTATGCACGTCTGATTATTACGAGGGCAAAGAATGCTGATAGAATTCATCGAAGGCGACACGCGAATCGGCGACGTCAGGGCGCTTTTTACCGAGTATGCCGCGTCGCTCGGCACCGATCTCGGCTATCAGAACTTCAGGGACGAGCTTGCCTCCCTGCCGGGCAAATATGCGCGGCCGAACGGCAGGCTCTATCTCGCGCTTGTCGGCGGAGTCCCCGCGGGCTGTGTTGCCATGCGCCGGCTGGACGGATCGCGCGCGGAGATGAAGCGCCTCTATGTGCGGGATTCTTTTCGCGGTCTTTCCCTTGGCCGTACGCTTGCACAGCGGGTGATTGCGGACGCGCGCTCGGCAGGGTTCTCCGAGCTTGTGCTCGATACCCTCGCCTCCATGCATCGCGCGCAGGCGCTCTACCGCAGCCTCGGTTTTGTGGAGACAACGGCGTATTACAATTGCCCGGTTGCGGGCACGGTGTTTATGCGGCTGACGTTATAGCGCATTTCTCTTTTATCCGTGCGCAAATGCGATACAACCGTTCTGATCATCCGAAAGGAGTGCACCTATGTCCCAAAAAATGCATGCGGCCGCCTCTGCGGAAGCGTATATCGCCCTCCAGCCGGCGGAGCGGCAGGACGCGCTGACACGGCTGCGGGAAACGATCCTGACACACCTGCCCGCCGGTTTCGAGGAAACGATGCAATACGGCATGATCACCTACGTCGTGCCGAAGAGCCTGTTTCCGGCGGGTTATCACGTCAACCCCGTGGATCCGCTCCCGTTCCTCTCGCTCGCCAATCAGAAGCAATCTATCGCCCTCTATCATCTTGGGCTCTACGCAAAGCGTGAACTGCTGGATTGGTTTTCGGCCGCTTATACCGCAAAAAACATCGGCAAGCCCGACATCGGGAAGAGCTGCATCCGGCTCAAAAATCCTTCGAAGATCCCATATGACCTCATCGGCGCGCTCTGCGAAAAACTCACACCGGAAGACTATATCGCTCTGTATCAAAACTCGCGCCAGGGGCGGTCATGATCCCTCACTCACATCGCACGAATGCGACGCACGGGGCAAGCCGCATATGAAAATATAAACCGCCGCAAAAAATTCAAACGGCGCATATGGCAGAGCGATCAAGAAGGGCAGTTCCATACCGAAGATTTTGCATACGGAGCTGATCCATACGGGAATGATTGTAATGAGCCCCCAAAGCGACAGCCATCTTGGCAAGGTGCGCGCACGAAAGAGAAGCCCATAAAACAATACCGCTCCAATTCCGCAGGGAATCATGTGCAGCGTATAGGAAATATCCTTCAAGTCCAGCAATATCCTTGCCGCGGCAAGTGCCGTTTCACTTGTCCGGCTTGCGAACCGTATGCTCGCCTCGATGAATCCCAGCGCAAATACCTTGCTCATCAGCAGGATTCCCGCCTCAACCAGGTACAGCGAAAGCGCGAGCGTCGCCAAAACAGGATGCGTGCTCTTTGTGAGCCGATACAGCATGACGGCAAGCCAGATAATGCCGAGCGCGGTAGCTACGTCAAGCAGAGTTGCGATTCTTGCAATCGGTATCCCCGCAGCTGTCGCCTCGACGAGCTGTAACAGATTGCTCTTGTCGGTAAACGGCCCGAGAAAGAGCACCCCGCTGACAAGCGAAGTTACTGCCTGCAGCAGCAGTGCGGACCCTAATCCAATGGAAAACAATGTTCTTACGCGTTTTGTGTTCATAGCTTTTTCCTCTCCCCCCATATCTGTTGCAAAGTGCCTTCCCGATCCATCCTCTTGCACAAGCCTTCCAACCAAAGTATACTGTATAGTGCAATTAATGAAATGTCAATATATATTACACTATACTGTGTAGTTTATTTTAGGAGCACGCATGGAACCTCAAAACAACGGCAGAAAAAAGCGCGATACCAGCAAAAAAAGGCTCGCCATTCTGGATGGAGCGATCCGCGTTTTCATCGAAAACGGGTATGAAACTTCCAGTATGGACCGGATCGCAGAAGCGGCGGGTGTATCCAAACGCACCGTCTACAATCATTTTCCAAGC
>CAYPEV010000028.1:8183-17170 GCA_964409605.1 uncultured Christensenella sp.
TTCTTTCGCAGCGCGATCAAATGAAACCGATTCAATACACGCGCGATCTCCCGCTGAAAGAGCAGCTGCGCCGGTTTGCGCAAGCAGAAATCTATCTGGTTGACGACCCAACCCGCAGAGGCCTTTCCAAGTTGTTCACCTCGGTATTCCTAACAGACCCCGCCCTCTGCGCAAGCACGCGCGGCAGATTCACCCCGCATAGCGCGTTGATCCGATGGCTTCAGGCGGCAAATCTTGACAGAACGCTGCGCACTGCTTCGCCGGAGCTCGCTGCCCGTCTGTTTTACGGCATGGTTGAGGGATGCATCACCTGGCCCGCAACCATGACGGAGGGCGTGAGCCTTTCGGGTTCCGCGCCGATATTGGATGAACTTCTCGATACTTTTTTGATGAAATATCAAGTGGATTTGACACAAAATTTCTCAAAATAAAAATCAGGAGGTGCCTATGCAACAGATCGTTCCCCATCTTTGGTACGACTCGCAGGCGGTCGAAGCCGCAAACTGGTATGTCTCGATCTTCGCACACTCCGCAATCAAGAGCGTTTCGCAACTGCACGATACGCCCTCCGGCGACGTGGACACCGTGGAGTTTGAGCTGGACGGCGTCTCCTTTTCCGCCATCAGCGCGGGACCGTATTTTACGCTGAACTCCGCAATCTCGCTGATGGTCACCTGCCGCAGCGCGGAGGAGGTCGACCGTCTCTACGCGAGCCTCGGCGAGGGCGCAGAAATCCTGATGCCGCTTGGCGCATATCCTTTCAGCAAGCGGTATGTCTGGCTGGAGGACAAGTTCGGCCTGAGCTGGCAGCTATGCTATTTTGAAACGGACGAGATCACCCAAAAGATACGCCCGGTCCTGCTCTTTGCGGCGGACGTATGCGGCAAAGCGGAGGAGGCGCTCGCGTTCTACCACAGCGTCTTCCCCGGCTCCGCCTGGGGTTATGTCAACCACTACCTGCCCGGCGAGGCAAGAGACCCGCGCGCGAAGACCAACTACGCGGAGATGACGCTCCTGGGCCATCAATTCGTTGCGATGGATCACGGCATCGGCGGGGACGAGCCATTCAACGAAGCATTCTCGTTCATGGTGCTCTGCGAAACGCAGGCCCAGATCGACGACTATTGGGAAAAGCTCTCCGCCGTGCCGGAAGCGGAGCAATGCGGCTGGCTCAAGGACAAATTTGGACTATCCTGGCAGATTGTCCCCGTGCAGATGAACGAGATGCTCGCCTCCGCAACGCCGGAGGAAGCGCAGCGAATCACGCAAGCCTTCCTTCAAATGAAAAAACTCGATATCCGCGCGTTGGAAGAGGCACGACTGGGGCTATAAGCCAAAAAATCAAAATTCAGAGGCAATATGAAGCTGTTATTCATGCAAAGCAGCGGCCGCACGGGCGGCAACACCGCCCGTGTGATGGATCTGTTCGAGCAGTCCCTGCAAAACCTCGCGCGGGAAAAAGCACTCTCTCTTGAGGTCGAGCGTGTGGAGCTTGCGCGCCTGTCGCTCAGCCCCTGCGTCGGCTGCCGTGCGTGTTTTGATCGGGGCGAGGCCTCCTGCCCGCTGCATGACAATCTGCTTTCATTGTATGAACGGATGCAGCGTGCGGATGGCTACGTGATCGCGAGCCCAATCTATGTCGAGGACATCAACGGCACGCTCAAGACCATGATCGACCGGATGGCGTTTCTCTGCCATCGCCCGTCGCTCTTTGGCAGAAGCGCGCTGCTGTTCACAACCAGCGGCATCGGCTCCTCCCGTCATGCGCTCACCACCATGAATAAGGCGTTCGGCACATGGGGCATCAAGACGGCAGTGCAGGCGCAGTTTCGCCTCGGCGCGCTGACCGCGCGGGACGAAATCGCGGCGCGATACGGCAAGAAGATTGATCGTTCCGCACGTCAATACTTCAATCAACTGCTCCAAAACCCGTTTCGTCCGTCGCTGTATTCGCTGATCGCGTTTACCGTGCAGCAATCCATGTGGAGCAGGAGCCGTGTTGATCGCGACACGCTTGATTACCGCTATTGGAGCAAATCCGGCTGGCTGGATCGCGGCAGGCGATATTACGATCCCGCGCTTGCCCGTTCGCCAAAGGCGCTGCTTGCACGCGGACTCGGCAAGTTGATTGCGCTGTTTTTTCAGTAGCCCCCAAAACTTTGATTGATTCAGGAGATGTTATGAGAACGACAGATCTCCAGCGGGAGATGAATCGGCAGCTGGAAGAAAAAAACCTGTTCGAACAGGCGAAAACACTCGCTTTTGACTACTTTGACCACGTAGAGGAGATGGACGCCGTTCCTTCGGTAGAGCGCGTGCGCGCGCTTGCGCTGCTGGACGAAGCATTGTCGGACGAGTCGCAATCGGCAGAAGAGACGCTCATTCTGTTGCAATCGGTCGGTCGGGACACGATCAGCGCGCAGGGCGGCGGACGCTACTTCGGCTTTGTCAACGGCGGCATTCTGCCCGTCTCCCTCGCCGCACGCTGGCTTTCCGACGCGTGGGATCAGAACGCCGCGCTGTTCGTGATGTCCCCGCTGGCGGCAAAGATGGAGGACGTCTGCGAGCGGTGGCTCGTCGATCTGCTGGGCCTTCCGGCCGGCACAGCCGCCGGGTTTGTCAGCGGCTCCTCCACCGCGATACTCTGCGCGCTGGCTGCGGCGCGGGATTCGCTTCTTTTGCGTCAGGGGTGGGATGTACGCGAACGCGGGCTGTACGGCGCGCCAACCCTCCGCGTCGTGCTGGGCGAGCAGGCGCATTCCTCGGTATTGAAGGCTCTCTCGCTGCTCGGTATGGGTAAAGCGAATGTCGTCTTCGCGCCGGTTGACGGCCAAGGCAGGATCGATCCCCTTCGGCTCCCTGAGATCGACGGAAATACCCTGCTGATCCTGCAGGCAGGCAACGTCAACGGCGGCGCGTTTGATCCGTTCTCTTCTCTCTGCGCCCGTGCGCGGGCATGCGGCGCCTGGGTGCATGTGGACGGCGCGTTCGGCCTCTGGGCGGCGGCGTGCGAGGAGACGAGGCCGCTCGTGCGCGGCATGGACCTCGCGGATTCCTGGTCGACCGATGCGCACAAAACACTCAACGCACCGTATGACAACGGCATCGTCTTCTGTCGCGATCGCACGGCGCTCGTACAGACCATGCAGGCTTCGGGATCCTATCTGCAATACAGCGAACAGCGGGACGGCATGCTCTATACGCCGGAGATGTCCAGACGCGCGCGGAGCATCGAACTCTGGGCTGCGCTGCGCTATCTTGGACGCACGGGTGTGGATGCGCTGGTGTCCGGTCTTTGTGAACGCGCGCGCGAGTTTTCGGATGCGTTGCGCGCAAGCGGATTCCGCGTACTCAACGACGTGGTGTTCAATCAATTAGTCGTCGCCTGCGACTCGCCGGAGGAGACTCGTGCAGCGCTGCGCGAAATACAGCAGGGCGGCGTCTGCTGGTGCGGCGGCGCGGTCTGGAGAAACGAACCCGTCATCCGCGTGAGCGTCTGCTCCTGGCGCACGACAAAAGAAGACGTAATGCGAAGCGCCGGTGCTTTTGTTGAGGCACGCGCGCGGGCACGGCGCGTATGAGCGAGATCTTCGTCTTGCGCATACGTCCCGATTGGGGCGATGAAACCAGCGCGGTCTTCCCCGTCGTTCTGCGCGACGGAGCGTATCTCGCGCTGATCGACTGCGGTTATGTCGGGAGTCTTCCTCTTTTGGAGGCAGCTTTCACAAAGCAGGGGTTATCCTGCGCCTGTTTAACGCATGTGGTGATCACACACCACGACCACATCGGCGCGCTCGCCGCATTGAAGCGCCGCTATCCGCGGATCAACGTCGTCGCAAGCGAAGGCGAGGCCGCGTTTATTGAGGGGCGAACACCCACTCTCCGGCTTACGCAGGCGCGTGCCATCCAGCCCGTGCTGGAAGGGGAAGCTGCGGCATCCGGACTCGCGTTCATGCATCTTCTGGAGACCGTGGAGCCTTCGCGCGTGGATGTTCGCGTCAAAGGCGGCGATGTGCTGCCCTTTTGCGGCTGCGAAGTGCTCGAAACCCCGGGGCACACCGCGGGGCATATCTCGCTTTTCGTACGGGAGTTGGACGTCCTGATCACGGGCGACGCAGCTATTGCGGAAGGCGGAGCGCTCGCGCTTGCAAATCCGGCCTATGCGGAGGATCTTGCCCGTGCAAAAGATTCCCTGTGCATGCTGAAGACGGTCCAAGCATCTACCGTCGTTTGCTATCACGGCGGAGTTCTTTCCGATTAGGAGGAAAACAATGACGGCGGTGCATATGCGCCGCCGTTTGCTTGAGAAACGTCTTCTGTTTATGAAGTTTCTATCGTTCCCAGTTTTCGATGAAGCGGTTTGTGTGCGCCTCCGCCATTTGCGAGCGGCTGGAAAGATCCACGCCCAGGCCGAAGGAGAGCGCGTTTTCGTAAAATTCATAAACGAAATAGCCGTGGTATTCCTTGGCCGCAAACAGCGGGTCTCCGCTGCGCATCATGCCCGCATCCATCAGGCGGGAAAAATAGGCGCTCATGCTTTTTCTTGGTTCAACGATCATCATCTCATACAGCATCCGCCGTACGGTTGCGTTATAAAATTGCTCCCGCATGACGATGATTCCGAGCTCAAGGTTGGAAGGGCTCGCAAAAAACGTATCGCTTGCGTTTGAAATCTGATGGATGTAATCGCGCAGGCTGATGAGTTCATCCGTCACAAACGCCGGCTCCACATGTTGTCTCAGCCCGCGGCTGAGCGTTTCAACAATCTCCTCCAATATGGCATCTTTACTTTGAAAATGATTGTAGATGGACGCGGCCTTGATGCCCACCGCGGACGCGATCTCCCTTTGGCTCACAGCGGCAAACCCGCGCTGTGCAAACAGCGAGGTTGCAGCTTTCAGTATCCTTTCACGGTTGTTCGCGCGTTCTCGTTCTGCCATGCAATCCCCTCAAATCCCGTATGCATCCGCAAAAAGCGATCCTTTATCCTGTCTTGCGGTGCAGAAACTATATCTCTACCATAAACTAACATTGTTAGTTTGTCAAGTCAGCACGACTTTTTTTGTCAGAGCTTCATTGAGCAGAAGAAATTTTACATTGCACGCTTGACAAACTAACGACGTTAGTCTATTATCAAGCTAACGTCGTTAGCCTTCGTTGCGATTCTATGCAGACAGACGTAATCAAACCTGGGGGGATACTCAAATGAAACGAATTCTCGTCGCATATGCGACAAAGTCCGGCACGACGAAGCGGGCAGCGGAGGGGCTTGCCCGTGCGCTTGCGCCGGAGTGAGATCTCTATGACCTCCGTCGTGAAACGCTGCACCCGATCGGCGGAACGGCCTCGCGGCTGCCGCTGCGCGCGCTGCGGTTTTCCGATTATCGTACGGTTGCGATCGGGAGCGCAATGTACATCGGCAAGCCGCTTAAACCCTTTCTGCGCGTTCTTCAATCTCGCGCGGAAGAGCTTATGCGTCAGCCGCTTTTCCTGTTCACCTGCGGAATTGCATCTTTGGAGGAGGAACGCGCCAATATCTGGCCGCTCTTGCCCGCAGCTCTCGCCGCGCACGCTCAGCAGCTCCATCATCTGGGCGGCGAGCTCCATGCGGAGAACGGGTTCATGCAGCGAATGGTGCTCCAGGATTACGAGAAAAAAGGGCTTGCGGCGCCAAAGCTGGATGAGTCCTGCATTGCATCGCTGGCGGATGCGCTCCAACAGTCGGTTTCGGCATCACGAGGTTAATATATGGAACAGAAAAAATTGACCGTGGGTAAAGTCATTCTGCGCATCTTTCTTGGGCTGGTCGGTATTGTGCTGCTTTTCTGCATCTGCGGCATCGGTTTTGCGCTGTTGGGGAAAAACAAAACGATGACGACACCGCTCAACGGAATTGCGTTGGAAACTGTCGCGGACGGCACCTATGAAGGCAGCTATTCCGGCTTTCGTTGGAGCAACACGGTTTCCGTCACCGTAAAAGATCATGAGATCGTCGCGATCGAACAGCTCAAACCGCAGGTCGTCGCTTCTCAGATAACGATCGATACGCTGATCGCCAACGTCCTTGCCGCGCAGGACACACAGATCGACGTCGTCTCCGGCGCAACCGCGGACACACGCGCGTTTCTAAGCGCGGTGGAGAACGCGCTGAACGAACAGTAACAGGCCGCTGTGACCGCTCGACCCGCCAGATTGCGTATGTGCGTCTGGCGGTTTTTTTTCGGGAAAAGCATATCGATCACATTCCCATCCATGCTCTATACGGATGAAGCCGCATTCGCTATAATTGCATCAGACAATCTTTGTTCTTTCCGAAATCAATGCATTCAGAACTGCACCATGCGACATCCGGCATGCACGAAAGGAGCTCTCCTTGCAAATTGAACTCTATAACCGTCCGGAAGCGGATGTGATCCATCCAGTACGCGAGCTGGAGCGCCTCTGTCAGCAGCACGACGCGCTGAAAGGCTCTCTCTTTCTTGATCCTTCCCTGAATTTCTCGCCGGATGTGCCTTGCCTGCTCGCGATTTACGAGGAGCACACGCTCGCGGGAGCCATGACTTTTTTCGCGCCGACACAAGAGGAGGCGGAGATTGTCGGGCTCACGCATCCGGCATTTCGCAGGCGCGGCGTCTTTCGTGCGCTGATCGCGGCCGCGGCGCGGCAGGCGCAGACGCTGGGCATCCCCGATTTTCTGTTTGTCTGCGAGCCGCAATCCAGGGACGGCGCCGCCGCGCTGGCCGCTTTTTCGCTCACGCCGGATCATACGGAATACGCCCTGCGCTATGACCATGCGCACCCTGACGCCCGGCTCACGGTTCCGGAGGGATTGACGCTGCACCCTGCAGCGGAGGCGGACCTCGACGACATGGTACTGATCAGCATGGAAAGCTTTTCCGACGAAGCGGAGCGGGCGGCGCATTTTTTCAAGCTCGCCCTCGCTTCCAAATCGCGCAGGCAATACATCGCCCGGCTGAACGGCGCCCCCGCCGCCATCGGCGCGCTGGGCATAGAGGACGGCGAGGCGACGCTCTTCGGTCTCGGCGTTCGTTCCGGCCTGCAGAATAAGGGCATCGGGCGCGGGCTCGTCTCCCTGCTGCTGCGGGAAGCGCTCGCGGCGGGAATCGAAGAGATTCTGATCGAAGTAGACAATACGAATGCGTCCGCGCATCATCTCTATCTCTCCTGCGGCTTCCGCCCGGAAGCGACATATGACTATTTTCGCGCTCCTGTCCCGCTGTTCTTGCCAGACGACGCGCATTGATCAAAAAGCTCTGAACGTCTCTCGTTCAGAGCTTTTCTTATGCCGCAAATCGTGTTATGGCTGCGTTAACACCTCTTCAAAGAAGGCGAGCACGGCGGCGTTTGCCCGCTCCGGCTGTTCAAGCGGCAGCATGTGCCCCGCGTTGGGGATGACGAGCAGGTCCGCGCTTGCGCCATGCTGTCGTGACAGTTGAACCGCGCGCTCCATCTCGTCCTGCTTCACCAGCGTGCTTTCTGCGCCGCGCAGCCATAGCGTCGGGCAGTGGATCGCGCTTGTCTGCGCCAGCAGGTTCCAGTATAGCCTGCTTAGCCCGATCGCGCCGATCTGCCAGTCGTCCATATCCCGCTCCCCAAAGGAGAATTTGCCGCGTATCTCGTCCTTCAGTATCGCGCTCAGCCGCTCCGGATCTCTCGGCGCGGTTCCCTTCACGTAGATGGAGCGCAGCAGTTTTTCCAGCTTCGCATCGCTTAATTTCACATAGCTGCGGCTGAGCAAGCGAAGCATGCCCGGGATCTTCATGTAGCACCACGTCAGCCACTGGAAATCGACGCGATCGCCAATCCCGCCCGGTTCAAAGAGCGCCATGGCTTCCACCTTTTCCGGATGCAGCGCGGCATATTCCAGCGCGAGCCCGCCGCCCATCGACAGGCCGACGATGCTGAAGCGCGAAAGGTTGAGCCGCGTAAATAACTCACCGAAAATCTCCATCAATCGAGCGCGGTCGAGAATCCCGCTCCAGGGGCGGGATCCGCCGTGCCGCGGAGTGTCTATTGCAAACACATGATATCTGCCGCTGAGCACGGGAAACAGCTGATCCCAGCTGAAACGGGACTCGTCATACATCGCCCCGTGCAGCAAAACGATCGCCGGGCGGTTTTGCTCCCCTGCCTCATATGCGCAGATTGTGCCGTCGCACACGGAAAACAGATGTTTTTGCACACCGGCTGTTCCTTCCAGCCCGTTATTCGGCGCGGGTTTATCACACGCAGTCTGGTTTCTCTGTTCATTCTGCATCTTCGTTTCCTCCGTTCTGCGTCATCAGGCGCTCCATCAGGTCGATCCACTCCGCATATTCCCGCTGCAAAACTGCCGGATCCGCCAGCCCCTGCGCAAGTTTTTCACCCAGAAACCCCTGCGAAATCCAGAAGATCATCTGCTTCGCCTTTTGCGGCGGAATGTCGCTCCGGATTCCCCGATATGCCGCTTCTTCCCCGCCGCCCGCGCCAGCGCGCGTCAGCTCCCGGCGCACCAGCGCCTGCACAAGCGGGTCCGTGTCGTATGCCGCAGTATAGGAGAAGGAATAGACATACGGCGATTCCGCAAAGAGCCGCATCCGCGCATCCACCGTTTTGCGCATGGTGTCAAACACGCTTTCCCCTTCGGCCCTGTTCGCCTTTGCCTCTGCGTCTGCCGCCGCAATGGCCTCTGCCGCAAGACAAAACGCGGTCTGGTAGAGGCGTTCCTTTGTCTGAAAGTATTTGAACAATACGCTTTTGGAGACGCCTGCGCCGCTTGCGATATCCTGCATAGACGTCTTCCGATAGCCATGCTGCGCAAACGCCTGCCATGCGGCGTGGATCACGCGCATTCTTTTGATTTCTTCGATGTCTTTCTGCACGGTTCCCTCCCCGTTCGCGATCTCCGTCGCAATCGTGACCGTTTCGGTCACGATCATCGTAGCACGCATGCCGCGCGCGCGCAATAGGCGCGCATTCGTTTTTTT
>CAYPEV010000029.1:0-5353 GCA_964409605.1 uncultured Christensenella sp.
ATATTGCTCCAGGAAGTCGAGCACATTCATGCTTTCTCCCTGCGCAAGCTTCAGCTCTCCGTGCGCCCAGGCGCCGGTGGCGAACACGACGTGCGTAAAGCCGCTCTTTTTCAGCTCCGCAACGCTGGGCGCCGTGGTGCCAGTCTTGATCTGAGCGCCCATGGCTTTCAGCAGGTCAGTGTCGCGGTCGATGCCGAAGTCGCCGATGCGGAACCCCGGGATGACATAGCGTACGATGCCGCCGAGCTCCGCGCGTTTTTCGAACACGGTGACCTTCGCGCCCTGACGGCCGAGCAGGTAGCCCATCGCCATGCCGGCGGGGCCGCCGCCAACGATCGCGACGTTTGCATCGGACGATCCGGCGGGTTTCAGCGAGCCGATGAGGCTGTCAAAACCTTCGCGCGCGGCGAGGAGCTTTGCGTCGCGGATATGGACGTTTTCTTCGTAGAATCCGCGCGTGCATTTGTCCATGCAGCGGTGCGAGCAGATGCGCCCCGTGATGAATGGCAGCGGGTTGCGCTCAAGGATGAGCTTAAGCGCTTGCGCATATTTTTTGTCACCGACGAGGCGAATGTATTCCGGTATGTCCTGATTGATCGGGCAGCCGTGCTCGCAGGGAGCGATGAAGCAGTTCGTCAGCGGCACCTTGCTCTTGATCTTGCGGACGGGCAAGGGCTTGATGGGCTTGAGATGCCGCTCGTCGGTGCGGGCCGCGCGGGCAAGATACGCGACCTTGCCAACGGAGACGCCTTCGAACGGGCCGTATTCTTCCTTGGCGAGTTTTTCCGCGATCTGCTTGCTGCGCTGATAGCCGCCGGGCTTTAAAAGCGTCGTGGCGATGGTGATCGGCCAGATGCCCGCGTCAAACAGCTCCGTGATGTTATAAAAGTCCGCGCCGCCCGAGAAGGAGAGGCGCATTCTGCCGTCGAATTCGCGGCTGATGCGGTGCGCAAGTTCGATGGTCAGCGGATACAGCGAACGCCCGCTCATATACATCTCGTTGCCGGGCAGCTCGTTTCTCGCGATGCCGACGGGGAAGGTGTTGGTGAGTTTGAGACCGAACTGCACGCCGCTTTCACAAGCGAGATCCAGAAGGCGCTTGAACATCGGGATCGCGTCGCGATACTGCAGATCGTCGTTGAAATGAAAATCATCAAACACGAGATAGTCATAGCCCATGTCGTCCATGGTCTTGCGCGCAAACTGATAACCCAAGAGCGTCGGATTGCACTTGACAAAGGTATTGAGGCCTTTTTTGCTGATCAGATAACTTGCGATGCGCTCGATCTCCTGCGGCGGGCAGCCGTGGAGCGTCGAGAGCGTGATGGACGAGCAGATATGGGGCGAGATGGCGTCGATGTATTTCGCATCCACCTTGGTAAAGCGCGAGAGGTTCGCCTTTGCCCAGGCTTTGCATTCCTCCCAGATCGGGGTCTTTTCGGCGTTTTTGAGGCCTTCGATGAAACGGTCGATCTTCTCGCTCGTGATACCTTCGAAGTTATAGCCGACGCTCATATTGAACATGAATCCGTCGGGACGGCCGAGGTCGAACTCCCAGCTGATCAGCTTGAGCGCGTACCAGGCTTTGACGTATTCGTCAAACGCTTCCGGCACGCGAAGCTCCGTCGACCATTCGACGTTATAGCATTCGTCCTCCGCGAGAATGCAGGGCTTAGAGACGGGCAGGTCTTCGCCGTCGAGTGTTTGCACGGTCTTGAGTTCAAAAAAGCGGCAGCCCGCGTAATAGGCCGCAACGAGGTTTTGCGTGAGCTGCGTCTGTGGGCCCGCTGCGGGACCAAACGGCGTCTCCAGATGCTCGCCAAACAGATCGAGCATCTTGCCCTTGGGCGCGATATACGGGCGGCGAATGGAAAACACGCTGCCTTGCTTACGCTCTTCCAGAATCCAATTCATCAATTCCGCAAAGGGAACAGGGGTCATACGGTCAGACATCGGGGGCGCCTCCTTATTCCTATATCTTAATCGTGATTACAAATCCGGATCGGTTGCTCTTCCAACGGGCTTTTCTGAACTAGTCAGTCGCTGTTGGATTTCCAGCACTCTTCCAATGGCTTTTCGAACGGATCAGCCGTTGATGGATTTCCAGAGCTTTGCCGCGCTCGCCCTGCATTCCTGCATGACGGCTTTTTCATCCGCAACCAAAATCCGGCGGTCCTTCATCAGCACCTTGCCGTTGCAGACGGTGGTGACCACGCTGCGTCCGTTCATGCCGAAGAGGATGTGGCCGTTGACATTTCCGCCGTCCATGGGCGTGAGCGGGTCGTAGTCGGTGACGATCACGTCCGCATACGCGCCGGGTTTGAGTACGCCGAGCGGGCGCTTGAAGAACCTGCCTGCGATGCGCGGATTGTTCTCAAACAGCATCGTCGGCATCTCGCCCCATGCCACGGTCGGATCACAGAGGTTGTGCTTGTGGATGATGTTGCCGACCTTAAAGCTTTCGATCATATCGTTCGTATAGCCGTCGGTGCCGAGGCCGAGGAGGATTCCCTCCTGAAACAGGCGGATGACGGGGCCGCAGCCGACCGCGTTGCCCATGTTGGACTCGGGGTTATGCACGACCATCGTATCGGTTTCCTTCAGCAGCGCCATCTCGGCGGGGCTGACATGGACGCAGTGGATGGCAAGCGTCTTCTCGCCGAGGATACCGTTTTCAAAGAGACGCTCGACGATGCGCTTGCCGTATTTCTTCAGAGAATCGATCTGATCGCCGGGGCCTTCGGCCACGTGGATGTGCGCGCCCGTATAGTCCGGCGTGTGTTTTTTGCAGAGAGCAAGCGTTTCATCCGAGAGGGTGAACAGCGCGTGGAGCCCCATCATGCCCTTGAGCATGTCGCTCTCGTCCGCATGGGCTTTGAGGATCATGCGCTCGTTTTCGAGCACGGCTTCGGTCATCTTGGCCTTGCCGTCACGGTCGGAGACTTCATAGCAGAGGCTTGTGCGAACGCCGAGCTGCTTTGCAGCGTCCGCCATGGTGTCGAGGCTGCCGGGGATGTCGAAATAGCTCGCGTGGTGGTCAAACACCGTCGTCACGCCGTTTTTGATGCAGTCGAGATAGACGGCCTGCGCGGAAAGGCTGTCGTTTTCTTTCGTAAGCAGGCGGTCGATCTTCCACCACATGCCTTCGAGGATATCGTTGAAATCGTGCGGGTTGTAATTGTTGATGGAAAGTCCGCGCGCGAACGCGCTGTAGATGTGGTTATGCGTGTTGATCATGCCGGGCATGATGACGCCGCCGTTCGCGTCGATGAATTCCGCCTCGGGATATTTTTGCCGGAGCGACGCGGTTTCTCCGACCTCGGCGATGAGGTTTCCGTCGATGGCGACTGCGCCGTTTTCGATATAGTTGCCTTGGTCACGTGTGACAAGCCGTCCGTTTCCAATTAAAAGCATGGGTGCTCTCCCTTCGCGATATGCAATTATAAGAATAAGAAACTGCAGAATGACATGTTCATTATACTATATCGCTTAAATGCGGCGCAATACGAGCGGGACATAATATACAAAAATATTTCGGGCACAATAATTTTGTTCAGCAAAAATTTTTTACTGTACAATTTGGAAAATCCAATGTATGATGAATCATGTAACTTGGCAGGTCTGCCTAAATCTGTGGATGAATTGCAATCTATCGTATAGAAATAAATAACTATTGGAGTGTTCTTATGAAGCGCGTTGCAGGCTATCGCTGTACAATTTGCGGAAAGGAATACCCGTTCGGTCCGGAACTCATGACGTGTCCGTCCTGCGGAGAAAAGGGTATTCTGGACATCGTATACGATTATTCCGAAGTCAAATCCGTTCTATCCAAAGAATCTCTGAAAAAAGACAACGACAACAGCATGTGGCGCTATCGCGCTCTGATGCCGATCCGCGGCGAAGGGCTTTCCGACTTTTTACGCATCGGCTGGACGCCGCTCTACCGTTCGCTGCGCCTCGGCCGCCAGCTCGGCATCGACACGCTCTACATCAAGGACGACGGCTTAAACCCGACCGGCTCTCTCAAGGACCGCGCAAGCGGCGTCGCCGTCGCCAAAGCAATCGAGCTCGGCTATGACACGATCAGCTGCTCTTCGACGGGCAACGCCGCAAGTTCCTGCGCGGGTAACGCCGCACGTATGGGCCTCAAGACCGTAATCTTCGTGCCGGAACGCGCGCCGATCGGAAAGGTCGCGCAGCTGTTGATCTTCGGCGCGAACGTCGTCTCCGTCAAGGGCGACTATCGTCAGACGTTTGAGCTTAGCAAAGCCGCCATTGAAAAGTGGGGCTTCTACAACCGCAACGCGGGCATCAACCCCGTGATGACGGAAGGGAAGAAGACCGTTGCCCTTGAGATTGCGGAGCAGCTGAACTGGAATCCCACCGATTGGGTTGCGATCTCTGTCGGAGACGGTTGCACCATCGGCGGCGTGTATAACGGCTTTTACGATCTGCTCCAGCTGGGCATGATCGAACGCATCCCGAAGATCCTCGGCGTGCAGTCCACCGGCTGCTGCCCGTTTGTCGATGCGGAATCGCACGACGGAATCCTGAAACCCACGCCGGAGAATACGATTGCGGACAGCATCGCGGTCGGCGTGCCGCGCAACCCCGTGAAAGCGCAGCGGGCCGTGCGGGACAGCGGCGGTGCATGGATTGCGGTTTCCGACGAGGACATTCTCGACGCGATGCGCCTCTTGGGCAGAGCGGAAGGCGTCTTTGGCGAACCTGCGGGCGTGACCGCGACGGCCGGTGTGAAAGCCGCGATTGCGCGCGGCGTCATCAAGCCGCACGAGAGCGTCACGGTCGTTTCGACCGGCAGCGGGCTCAAAGATGTGAAAAACGCGATGGTTGCCGCGGGAGAACCGTTTAAGTGTGAGCCGGACATCAAGGCGCTGGAAGCCAGCGGCAGAATCCGCTGAGACAAGCGCGGCAATCTAAGAAGCCGTCACCAAACGGACTCATGAGAAGAAATTGAAAACCGAATACGCATGAAAGCACAGCCAATCGCATCAGGTAAGGACGCGATTTCCTGTGAAAATCCTCCGGAACACTTGAATTTGCTAAAAAATAGTTTGGTATCATGTTTCATATTATTGGAGCATGCATCGAAAATTGTTCCTGAAAAAGGTTGTTTCACCGCATAACAGGTGCTACAATAAATCAAAATTCTGTAGGAGGAAAACCATGAAAAAGATCATTGCTCTTCTGGCAGTCCTGACGATGGTATTCGCCATGGTCGCCTGCGCAGCGCCCGCGCCCGCAGCCGAACCGGAAACCCCCGCCGCCGAAGCGCCCGCCGCTGAAGCAACGGAAGCCCCCGCCGAAGAACCGGCAGCGCCCGCTGTCAAAA
>CAYPEV010000029.1:5363-14606 GCA_964409605.1 uncultured Christensenella sp.
GTCAAAATCGGCGTCATCCTCGTTCACGACGAGAACACCGGTTATGATGCAGCGCACATCGACGGCATCAAGGCCGCTGCGGAAGCAACCGGCATTCCGGGCGACAGCATCATCTGGAAGTACAACGTTCCGGAAGATGAGACCTGCTATGATACCGCAATCGACCTCGTCGAGCAGGGCTGCAACTACATCTTCTCTGACAGCTATGGCCATCAGTCCTACATGCAGCAGGCTGCCTCCGAGAATCCCGACGTGACCTTCGTCTCCATGACGGGTGACGGCGCCGCGCTGAGCAAGCTGCCGAACTTCAAAAACGCCTTCCCGCACACCTTTGAGTCCCGCTACGTGTCCGGCGTCGTCGCTGGCATGAAGCTCAAGGAACTCATGGATGCAGGCTCCGTGACGGATCCGTACATCGGCTACGTCGGCGCGTTCCCGTATGCTGAAGTGGTCAGCGGCTACACCGCTTTCTTCCTTGGCATCCAGAGCATCGTTCCGGAAGCCCATATGGACGTTATCTACACGAACTCTTGGTATGACCCGACCGCAGAAGCCGAAGCCGCCAACGCCCTGATGGCGAAAGGCGCGCACATCATCGGTCAGCATGCTGACTCCACCGGCGCACCTGGTGCAGTCGAAGCCGCTCTGGCTGCCGGTACCGTTGCGTACTGCGTCGGCTACAACATCGACATGCTTGCCGCTGCCCCGAATGCTGCTCTGACCTCTGCGCAGAACAACTGGGCATCCTATTACACCTATGCCTTCAAAGCCGCCCTGGCTGGTGAAGACATCATGACCGATTGGTCCGAAGGCTATGCCACCGGCGCGAACATGATTTCGACGCTCGGGCCGAGCTGTGCCGCGGGCACTGCCGAGAAGGTTGCCGAAGTGGAAGCCGCCATCAAAGATGGCACGCTGAACATCTTTGACACCGCGAAGTTCACCGTCGGCGGTCAGCCTGTGACCACCTACCTCGCCATCGACACCGACGGCGACTGGGCTGGCGACACTGGCGAAGCCATCGAGAACGGCATCTTCTTCGAGTCCAAGCTCCGCAGCGCGCCGTACTTTGGCCTCCGCATCGACGGTATCACCGAGTTGAGCTAACAAATATTTGCCTTGTGGTAAATGCGCGAGGGGGAAACGGCTTTCCGTTTCCCCCTCGCTTTATCATTGTCCAGGATCTCAGGGGACAGATCGGAGAAACCGGCAATCGAAAACAGATCAAAACGCTCGAAGGGGAGTGGCGCTGCCGCTCTCTTTTTCCGCATCGCGGAACAATCTTTTTTTATTTCGCGATGAATCGTACGTTTTTGTTTACATTGAGTTCACCGATATGCTAAAATATTTTCAGCAAGTCTTAATCTAATATAGAAGGGGTCAAGCATGTGGATAGTTCAATAGCAATCCGAATGGTCAACATCACCAAGACCTTCGGTGAGGTGGTAGCGAACGACAAAGTTTGCCTTGACATCCAGCGAGGGGAAATTCTCTCTCTGCTCGGTGAAAACGGCAGCGGAAAAACCACGCTCATGAATATGCTGGCGGGCATTTATTTCCCTGACAGCGGCGAGATCACCATCAACGGGGAACCCGTCACAATCGCTTCTCCGAAGGACGCATTCGACCTGCACATCGGCATGATTCACCAGCATTTCAAGCTGGTAGACGTTTTAACAGCAGCGGAAAACATCATACTGGGTTTGAATGAAACAACGGTTGTCGATCTCAAGCGTGTGCGTGAAGCGGTCAAGCAAATTTGCGACCGTTATGGTTTTGTCGTAGACCCCAACAAGAAAGTATACGACATGTCCGTCTCGGAAAAGCAGACGCTGGAAATCGTCAAGGTGCTTTACCGCGGCGCGGACATTTTGATCCTCGATGAACCGACCGCAGTCCTCACGCCGCAGGAAACGCAGAAGCTCTTCTGCGTGATGCGCAACATGAAGGAAGACGGAAAGTCGATCATCATCATCACGCACAAACTGCACGAGGTTATGGAGATCTCCGACCGCGTCGCCGTGCTCCGCAAAGGGCACTATATCGGCGATGTGCCGACCGCGGAAACCAACGCGATGAAACTCACCGAGATGATGGTTGGCAGAGCGGTTTCGCTGGATATCGAGCGCTCCGAACCCGCCAATCCCAAGCCGCGCCTGATCGTGAAGAACCTCAATGTTTGCGATAAAGACGGCGTCGCGAAGCTTTGCGACGTGAACTTCACCGCGTACAGCGGCGAAATCCTCGGCGTTGCCGGAATCTCCGGCAGCGGGCAGAAAGAGCTGCTGGAGGCGATTGCGGGCCTGCAGAACTGCCGCGATTGCAGCACCATCGAATTCATCTCGGAAAAAGGCGAAAAGAAGCTGATCTCCGGCATGCATCCTCTGGATATCAAGCGCCTCGGCGTTGCCCTCGCATTCGTTCCGGAAGACCGCCTCGGCATGGGCCTCGTCGGCAGCATGAACCTGACCGACAACATGATGCTCAGAAGCTATCGTGACGGCAAGGGCCCGATCGCAAACCGGAAAAACCCGAAGAAGCTCGCGGAAACCGTCGTGCGCGACCTGGAGGTCGTCACCCCGGGTATCAACACGCCTGTGCGCAGGCTTTCCGGCGGAAACGTGCAGAAGGTGCTCGTCGGACGCGAAATCTCCATGCAGCCGCAGCTTCTGATGTCCGCCTACGCGGTGCGCGGCCTCGATATCAACACATCGTATAACATCTATCATCTTTTGAGCGAACAGAAAAAACGCGGTGCATCCGTCATCTTTGTCGGCGAAGACCTCGACGTATTGCTGGAGCTGTGCGACCGGATTATGGTTCTTTGCGCAGGGCACGTCAACGACATCGTAGATGCGCGCACGACCACGAAGGATGAAGTCGGATACCTGATGACGTATTTGAAGGAAGGGGGCACGAACCGTGAGTAAACAAAAAGTTGTACATCACGAACCGTTTGTCCGCATGTCGAAACGGGACGGGGTTCCTCTCTGGAAATCGCTGGGGATTCGTCTGATTGGCCTGACGCTCGCGCTCATCGTCTGCGCGGTCATCATCTATGCGCTCACGAAGCTCAACCCGTTAAAAGTCTATGCCGCGATGGTAAAAGGCGCGTTTGGCACCAATAAGCGCATCTGGGTCACCATTCGCGATATCATGATGCTGCTCTGCATCGCGGTCGGCCTCGCGCCTGCCTTCAAAATGCGCTTCTGGAATATCGGAGCGGAAGGTCAGATCCTCGTTGGCGGCATCGCCTCCGCGGCATGCATGATCTATCTGGGCAAAACGATGTCGACGCTGCCGCTGCTTGTGCTGATGTTTGTGCTCAGCCTCGTCGCGGGCGGCATCTGGGGTACGATTCCGGCGATTTTCAAAGCGCGCTGGAACGCAAACGAAACACTCTTTACGCTGATGATGAACTATATTGCGATTCAACTCACGAGCTATTTCGTCGCCAAATGGGAAAATCCGTTTGGCTCCAACACGGTCGGCATCATCAACACCACCACGAAGACCGGATGGTTCCCGCCAGTATTCGGACAGATGTATACGCTCAACGTCATCATCGTGCTCGTGCTGACGGTACTCATGTATCTCTACCTCCGCTACAGCAAGCAGGGGTATGAGATCGCGGTCGTCGGCGAGAGCGAGAACACCGCGCGGTATGCTGCAATCAACGTCAAGAGCGTGGTGGTTCGCACCATGGCAATCTCCGGCGCAATCTGCGGTATTGCGGGGTTCATCGCGGTTGCGGGCGCGAGCCATACGATCTCCACCAGCACGGCGGGCGGACAAGGCTTCACTGCGATCATCGTGGCGTGGCTTGCGCAGTTTAACACATTCATTATGGTCGCCATCTCATCGCTGCTGGTCTTCCTCGAAAAGGGCGCGATTGAGATCGCATCGCAGTTTGATTTGAACGATTTTGTCTCCGAAATGATCACGGGCATCATCCTGTTCTTCATCCTCGGCAGCGAATTCTTCATCAATTATAAAGTTCGTTTCCGTGGCGGAAAGAAGGGGGCAGGCAAATGACGCAGATCATCTCCTTGATTCAGGCTGCCGTTGTCTTTGGCACGGTCATCATGTTCGGCGCGGTCGGCGAAATCCTCGCGGAGAAGTCCGGCAACCTCAACCTCGGCGTTCCGGGCATCATGTATCTCGGCGGCATTGCGGGCCTCATCGCGGCGTTTGTCTATGAAGGCAACGCTGCAAATCCGGTTCCGTTTGTTTCCCTGGTGATCACGATCATTGCGGCGTTCGTCGTTGCGATGCTCGGCGGGCTGATCTACGCGGTGCTGACCATCACGCTGCGCGCAAACCAGAACGTCACCGGTCTTACCTTGACCATATTCGGCGGCGGTTTTGCCAATCTCTTCGGCGGCACGCTGAACAAGATGGCGGGCGGCGTCGGCCAGATCTCCGTTGCGCTGACGAGCGGCGCGTTCCGTACGACGATCCCGGAACTCGCAAACCTCGGTGCGGTAGGGAAGATACTCTTTTCCTATGGATTTATGGCGTATCTTGCGGTCCTCCTGGCGTTTCTCGTGAGTTGGTTCCTCAACAAGACCAGCGTGGGTTTAAACCTCCGTGCGGTCGGCGAAAATCCCGCGACGGCGGACGCAGCCGGTATCAATGTAACCCGCTATAAATACCTTGCGACCTGCATTGGTGCGGGCATCTCCGGTCTCGGCGGACTGTACTATACGATGGATTACATCAAAGGTACCTGGTCGACCGACGGCAGCATCGAAAAGCTCGGCTGGCTTGCGGTTGCGCTGGTCATCTTCGCTACATGGAAACCGCGCCGCTCGATCTGGGGCAGCTACCTGTTCGGCGCGCTGTTCTGGCTCTTCTTCTACATCCCGGGACTCACGCGAAGCTCGCAGGAGATCTTTAAGATGCTTCCGTATCTGGCGACGCTGTTTGTGCTGATTCTGGGTGCATTGCGCAAAAAGCGCGAAGATCAGCCGCCGCACAGCCTCGGCATCGCGTATTTCCGCGAAGAGCGCTGATAACTCCAATATAGCAATGGACATTCAAACCCGTGCAGGTCTGCCTGCACGGGTTTTGATATGCCCGTAAACGTTTCGTTTCATGGAAAAACGCGCCGCCCATGATTGATCTGCTCTCGACAAAAACATATATATAAAAATATATTTTGTTTCCTCAAATTTTTCGAGAATTCGTTGTTGAATTGCGCTGTTTTCGGGGATATAATGTATTCGAACCACCTTATCTCGCATATCATGAAAAAATCTTTAGGAGTGTGCTGTATGAAATACGACCGTATCTACAATTTCTCTGCGGGACCCGCAACCATGCCTGTCGAAGTGCTCGAAGAAGTCGCGGCTGAAATGCTGAACTACAAGGGCAGCGGTATGTGCGTCATGGAAATGTCGCACCGTTCGAAGGTCTACCAGACCATCATCGATGAAGCCGAAGCCGACCTGCGCGAGCTCATGAACATTCCGGATAACTACAAGGTGCTCTTCATCCAGGGCGGCGCCACGCTGCAGTTTGCGATGGTTCCGGCAAACCTGATGAAGAACGGCGTTGCGGACTATATCGTCACCGGCGCCTGGTCGAAGAAGGCCGTCGAAGAAGCCAAGAAGTATGGCAAGGTCAACGTAATCGCCACGAGCAAGGATAAGAACTTCAGCTACGTTCCCGATGTGAGCAACCTTCCCATCAGCGAGGACGCGGATTATGTTTATATCTGCGAAAACGAAACCATCCATGGCACGACCTACGCGGAACTGCCGAACACCAAGGGCAAGATTCTGGTCTCCGACCAGTCGTCGATGTTCCTCAGCAAGCCCTGCAACGTTTCGGATTACGGCCTGATCTACGCGGGCGTACAGAAGAACGTCGGCCCCGCTGGCATGGTTGTCGTCATCATTCGCGAGGATCTGATCCGCACGGATCTGCCGGAATGGGTGCCTACCTATATGCGTTACGACATCCACGCGGAAAACGGCTCGATGTACAACACGCCGAACTGCTGGGCGATCTATGTCTGCGGCAAGGTGTTCAAGTTTCTCAAGAAGATCGGCGGCCTCTCTGCGATGCAGGCGATCAACGAGGACAAAGCCAAGGTGCTGTATGACTTCCTCGACTCCAGCAAGATGTTCCGCGGCACGGTTGAGAAGAAATATCGCTCGCTGATGAACATTCCGTTTGTGACCGACGACGAAGCGCTCGATGCCAAGGTCGTCTCCGCGACGAAAGCGGCAGGCTATGACAATCTCAAAGGCCATAAAAGCGTCGGCGGCCTGCGCGCTTCCACCTACAACGCAATGCCGAAAGAAGGCGTGGTCGCGCTGGTAGACTTCCTCAAGAAGTTTGAAGCCGAGAACAAGTAACGACTAGCGGAGGAGAAACAGTATGATTAAGATTCTTGCCAGTGATGGCATGGAAAAAAGCGCGATCGCGGCGCTTCAGGCGAAGGGCTGCCAGGTCGATGTGAAGTTTTATGATCCCGATGCGCTCTGCGAAGCGGTAAAGGATTACGATGTTCTCGTCGTGCGCAGCGCGACCAAAGTACGCGAGCCGCAGATCAACGCCGCCTGCATGAGCGGCAAATTAAAGCTCGTCATCCGCGCCGGCGTCGGCATCGACAACATCGACAAAGTCTGCGCGGAAGGCCGCGGCATCTCTGTTTGCAACACGCCGAAAGCCAGCTCCGACGCAGTCGCCGAGCTTGCACTCGGGCACATGTTCTCCTGCGCGCGCTTCATCTCCGCGGCGGGTCACACCATGCGCGAAGGCAAATGGGAAAAGAAAGCCTATGAAGGCATCGAGCTTTCGGGCAAGACCGTCGGCATCGTCGGCTACGGCCGCATCGGCCAGGCGCTCGGCCGCCGCTGCCAGGCGCTGGGCATGAACGTCCTCGCATACGACATCTACAAGGTGCCGGAACTCGAGTGCGAAACCATGCGCTATGTCGAAATGGACGAACTCTTAAAGTCCTCCGACATCCTCTCGCTGCACGTTCCGTCGCTGCCCGGCCAGCCGCTGGTCAGCCGCGAAGCGCTCGCAATGATGAAGGACGGCGTGATCATCATCAATACCTCGCGTGGCACAAACGTCGACGAAGCCGCCCTGCTCGAAGCGCTCGAAAGCGGCAAGGTTTACGGCGCGGGCCTCGATGTGTTCGCCGAGGAACCCAGCAAGAACGAAGCGCTCTATCAGCACCCCCGCGTGAGCAGCACGCCGCACATCGGCGCCTCCACGGCGGAAGCGCAGGCGCGCATCGGCGCGGAGATCGTGGATCTGATCTCGAAAGCGTTCAACCTGTAAGAAGGAAACGATTGTATTCCCGATCAGCCTCCGGCGTACGCCGGAGGCTGATTTTTGTGCCATTTCGGAGACTGATTTCTGTTTTAAAACCACAACCACAAGATATAGGCGATGTCTGTTGGATTTGCACTATATTTTGTATCTAATTTTAATATAAATTATGAAATCTTTCGAAACATTCAACATGTTTATGCGGTGTATACAGAAAATATACAGTTTTTGCTACATTGTTACTCTTGCAAGAATGACAAATATCGCCTGAATTGAGCTCGTTTTGTTCTTTGGTTTTGTTTTTTTGGTACTTGTCCACATCCTGTCCACTGAATATATCAATATTTTGTATGCAATATCGTCTATTGACACAAAATATTGTGGCGGCTAAACTGATATTGCACACCAAACGGGGAGGGCAAGGGGTATGTTTCAAATGATCATCAAGCGTGACGGACATCAGGAGCCGTTTGATCGTCTCAAGATAAAGAATGCCATCTGGAAGGCCGCACAGGCCGTCAACGGCACGGATGAGGAGCGCTCGGAGCGACTGGCGGACGAGGTCGTTCGCCTCGCGGAGAAGCGCTACGGCGACACGACGCCGGACGTCGAGGGCATTCAGGATCTCGTGGAGAAGGTGCTCATTGAAGCCGGCCACGCAAAGACCGCGAAGGCGTATATTCTCTATCGTGAAAAACGGCGCGGTACGCGCGAGATCAACGCACTGATCGGCGCGACCATCGACATGTTCGGCGATTATCTGAACGACCGCGACTGGGGCGTGAAAGAGAACGCAAACATGCAGCGCAGCGTCAACGGCCTCAACAACTATGTGCGCGAAGCGTTTACGAAGAAGTATTGGCTTTATGAAATCTATCCGATCGATGTATGCAAAGTGCATGAGAGCGGAGACGCACATATCCATGACCTCGGCTTCTTCGGGCCGTATTGCGCGGGCTGGGATCTTCGTCAGCTACTCTCGGACGGTTTTGGCGGTGTCGACGGGAAAGTAGAGAGCAAGCCCGCAAAGCATCTCCGTTCGTTTTTGGGGCAGATTGTCAACTCTACCTTCACGACGCAGGGAGAAACCGCGGGCGCCCAGGCGTGGAGTTCGTTTGACACCTATTGCGCGCCGTTTGTCTATTATGACAAGATGACCTTTGAGCAGGTCTGCCAGTGTCTGCAGGAGTTTGTGTTCAACATCAACGTGCCGACGCGCGTGGGCTTCCAGTGCCCGTTTTCCAATCTGACCTTCGACATCAAGGTGCCGTCCACGCTCAGGGACGAGCCTGCGCTGGTCGGCGGACAGATGATGGACAAGACCTATGGCGAGTTTCAGGAGCAGATGGACCTCTTCAACCGTGCGTTCTGCAAAGTCATGCTGGATGGCGACGCGAAAGGGCGCGTGTTTACGTTCCCGATTCCGACCATCAACATCACAAAGGATTTCGAATGGTCGAGCCCGGTTGTCGACGATTTCATGCGGATTACCTGCAAATACGGCATTCCATACTTTGCCAACTACATCAATTCCGATCTCTCGCCCGAGGATGCGGTCTCGATGTGCTGCCGCCTACGGCTCGATAAACGCGAGCTGAGAAAACGCGGCGGCGGCCTCTTTGGCAGCAACCCCATGACCGGCAGCATCGGTGTATACAGCATCAATCTGCCGCGGATCGGCTACCTCGCCAAATCGAAGGAGGACTTCTTTGAGCGTCTGGAAAAGATCGCATCACTCGGCAAAGTGAGCCTTGAAATCAAGCGCAAGATCATTGAGAAACAATCTGAACAAGGGTTGTATCCATATTCGAGCAACTATCTGCGCAACGTCAAGGAGCGCACCGGTGAATTCTGGACCAACCACTTCAATACGATCGGTCTCGTGGGCATGAACGAGTGCTGCCTGAACTTCATCGGCAAAGATGTCGGCAGCCCCGAGGGACTCGCGTT
>CAYPEV010000029.1:14616-16868 GCA_964409605.1 uncultured Christensenella sp.
TTTTCGCTGGAGATCATGCACTTTTTGCGCAACCTGATGGTCGAGTTTCAGGAGGAGACCGGGCACAGCTACAACCTTGAAGCGACGCCCGCGGAAGGCACAAGCTACCGCCTCGCGAAGATCGACCATGAGAAATTCCCCGGAATCATCCAGAGCGGCGTCGACGAGCCGATGTACACCAACTCCTCGCAGCTGCCTGTCGGTTATACGGACGATGTGTTTGAGTGCTGCGATCTTCAGGATGAGCTGCAATCGCTCTATACGGGCGGCACGGTGCAGCATCTCTACATCGGGGAACGCATCGAGGACATCGAGACCGCAAAGACGCTGATTCAGCGCGTATTTGCAAAGTATAAGATGCCGTATATCTCCATCACTCCGACGTTCTCGATCTGCAAGGAGCACGGCTATATCGCGGGCGAGCATTTCTCCTGCCCGACCTGCGGACAAAAAGCCGAGGTTTGGTCCCGCGTGGTCGGATATCTGCGCCCTGTGCAGAACTATAACCCCGGCAAGAAAGAAGAGTATATGATGCGAAAGAAGTTCGTCATCTGATTCGTCTGCTTTCATAGGGTCCGTGCGAAATACTTGGTTGGAGATGTGTGCTGCACATATCTCCAACTTTTTTTCATCCGTCTATGATAGAATAAGAAAAACATCCATCACCGATAAAGGAGGAACCACACGAACATGCTGATCGCCGGATTTCAAAAGACATCGTTCGTCGACTATCCCGGGCAGCCGTGCGCGGTGGTGTTCACGCCTTATTGCAATATGAACTGCGTCTATTGCCACAACTTCCATATCCTGAAGCGCGACGCGCCGCTGATTCCCGAGGAACCCGTTCTCGAGTACCTGGAAAAGCGCGCAGGGCTTCTCAGCGCGGTGGTCATCTCCGGCGGAGAGCCGACGCTCCAGCAGAACCTGGAGGCGTTCATCCTCCGCGTGCGCACGTTTGGTTATAAAGTCAAGCTCGACACCAACGGGACCAAACCTGGGGTGCTGATGGGGCTGCTCAACAAGAACCTGCTGGATTACATCGCGATGGACGTCAAAGCCCCGGCCGGAAAATATGACGAGATCGCATGTGCGGGCGTGGATATGGACAGCATCCGAAAGAGCATCACCGTGATTCGCAACAGCGGAATTCCGCACGAGTTTCGCATGACCTTTGCGCCGCAGCTTACGCGCGAGGATGCGCTGGCGGCAGCGCGGATGGTCAACGGATGCGACCGGTTTTACCTGCAGCAATATCGACCGCGAAACGAACAGGATCCGCTGGCGCATCCGCCGGGCGAGGTACTCAAGACGGGAGAAGCGATCGCGCGCGAAATCGGAAATTGTACCGTGCGCGGACTCGGGCCCGAACAAAAAGAAGGCTGACGCGCGCGATTGGGCATAAAAGACCGCATTCGATCCGCATAGAAGGATAAAAAGGCGTAAATCGCGGCAATTCTACAGTATCGTCACATTTTAGGTGTTTGAACTATTGGGGGTTTTCGATTATAATAGCAACTATGAAACGTAAAAATTCTTGGACAAAATGGATCATTTTGATCGCTGCCGTGACGCTAATGCTTGGGCTCTTTGCCTGCTCACAGACGTTGGATACGCTCAACGATGTGGCGGAGTCCGTGCCGACGCCGGTTCCGATGCCAACCGCAGAACCTGTCGTCTCGTTAAGCGACGCCATGACAATCCCGCTGCAGGATGAAAGCCTGATTCCGGATGGATACACGCGCGTGGAGACAGAGGACACGAACCTCTCGCTGTTTGTGTTTACCGATAACAGCGGCGTGCTGCAATATCGGGTCTATGGCGGGTATAACAAGCTGATCGACGGAGTCGTCAGCGAGTCGTTCGCCGGATTTTATCCGTCAGACGAGACAGGAGCAATCCTTTCGGAAGCGGAAGCGTTTGTTGATCCCGCTGGCGAGCCGTTTGGCGTTTGCGCCGTTACGCCGCTGCCGGATACGATTCGCCTCCGCGCGATGTATACGATACTGGAAAACGGGCTGATCACGGGTACCGAGGGCGGAACGTATGTCTACGGTTCGTTCAACGGCGGGGAAGGCGCGTTTTATCCTGCGGACGCCAGCGGGAAGATGATTCCCGGCGCGCTGCCGACACAGCAGAAGATTGCGGTTCCTTCCTACACACCGGATTCCGTTCCTGCCGCGGATGGGGACCGTATGATCGTCACCTACATCGGCAGCCAGAGCGTGGTCGTCTACAAGGCGGTCGGCGGGGAG
>CAYPEV010000030.1:0-16841 GCA_964409605.1 uncultured Christensenella sp.
CCTGATGTTCACGCGTGCGCGTTTCCGGCGGCGTGCGCTTGAAAAACGACAGCCGGACGAGTATACTGATTGACGTACCGTAAAGCGCGGCTCTTTGGTCGATCGCGCGGGCGGCAGTTCACGTAAAAACTCAACGCGGGGGTATTTGAGCATGACCGAACGCATTCAGCCTCGGGTCGTTGGCGTTGGCGCGGCGAATGTGGATGTCCATGGCCAAAGCCGGAAGGCGATTGTCATGCGGGACTCCAATCCCAGCTATATGGCGACCTCCGTCGGCGGTGTAACGCGCAATATCCTCGAAAACCTTGCGCGGCAGGGCGTACCCGTCGCGCTGCTCTCCGCCGTAGGCGATGATCTCTACGGCGAGAAGATCATTCGGGACAGCGCAGCCGCCGGCATCGATATGACGCGTCTCCGGATCAAGCACGATGCGGTTTCCTCCACATATATCGCGATTCTGGATGAGCGCGGGGACATGCTGCTTGGCATGTCGGATATGCGTATCATCGAGGATCTGCCAAACGCGTATCTGGACGAGAACGCCGGGCTGCTGCGCGCGGCGGACGCGATCATCTGCGACGCGTGCCTGCCGCTTCCTCTGCTGGATCATTTGGTGTCTTCCGCCGCGGGCGATACACCCGTGCTGATCGATCCTGTTTCGACCGCGTATGCGCGCCAGATGGAACCGATCGTAGGAAAATTCGCCGCGGTCAAACCCAACGAGATGGAGCTTTGCATCCTCTCCGGGCTGCCGACGGATACCGAGGCACGGATCGAGCACGCGTGCGAGGCGCTGCTCCATCGCGGCACAAAACGCGTTGCCGTCAGCCGGGGAGAGAAGGGCTGCTATTATGCGGATGCGGACGGAAACCGGCTGTTCCGCGCGCTGAGGCCTGTTTCCCAGATGGTGAATGCGACCGGCGCGGGAGACGCGTTTATGGCGGGGCTGACCCACGCGCTGGTGGATCATATGGCGGTGGAGGAGATGCTGGACTATGCTTTGGCTTCCGGTATCACCGCGATTCAAAGCATGACGACGATCAACCCGCAAATGAGCGATGCGCTTGTGCGGGAAAACCGGAATCGATATCGACTGTGAGGGCGGAACAGCCCGAAAGGAGCGAAACAAAAATGCAGATGAAAGACTATTTGGATGTGCTGCCGGAGATTCAGGAGGCGCTGGACCACAACAAGCCCGTTGTCGCACTGGAAAGCACAATTTTAAGCCATGGCATGCCGTACCCCGAAAACGTCTCCTTCGCTGCGGAAGTAGAGAAGGTTGTGCGCGCGGAGGGCGCGGTTCCCGCAACGACGGCGCTGATCGGCGGGCGGATCAAAGTCGGTCTCAGCCCCGCGGAGCTCGAGACCATGTGCCGCGCGGAAAACGTCGGAAAAGTCAGCCGCCGTGATATGGCAACGTATCTTGCGATGAAGAAAAACGGCGCGACGACGGTTGCCACCACGATGATCTGCGCGCATATGGCGGGCGTACGGGTGTTTGCTACCGGCGGCATCGGCGGCGTGCATCGCGGCGGCGAGGTGACGATGGACGTCTCCGCCGACCTGCAGGAGCTCAAGCAGACGCCGGTCGCGGTGGTTTGCGCGGGCGCAAAGCAGATTCTCGATATCGGACGCACTCTGGAATACCTTGAGACAATGGGCGTTCCCGTGATCGGAAATGCTACCGGTGATTTTCCCGCGTTCTACTGCCGCAAGAGCGGCTATGGCGTGGATTACGCAGCAAAGGATGAGCAAGAGATCGCAGCCATCATCAAGACCAAATGGGATCTCAACCTGGAGGGCGGCGTGCTGATCGGCAACCCGATTCCGGAACAATATGCGCTGGATTTTGACGAGATGGAGCGTGTGAT
The DNA here is from genome assembly GCA_964409605.1 of uncultured Christensenella sp. Taxonomy (GTDB): domain Bacteria; phylum Bacillota; class Clostridia; order Christensenellales; family CAG-138; genus UBA7703. The sequence goes on from CAYPEV010000030.1 coordinate 1,872, forward strand.
CAACAAGGCGCTTGTCGAAGCGGACGAAAAAGGCGTACGCGGCAAGGAGATTACGCCGTTTTTACTCGCGAAGATCAAGGAGATCACAAAAGGCGTTTCCTTCGCGTCCAACGTGCAGCTGGCCTACAACAACGCACGCGTCGCGGCAAAGATTTCGAAGGAGCTCTGCAAGCTTTCCTGATCGATCCGAATCATAAACAACACAAAAGAGGCTCCGGCAACGGAACCTCTTTGTCGTTTATTCGCAAATGAACGCGCGGTTATCCCAGCGCGACGTCGAGTATCATCATGATCAGAAACCCACCCATCACGCCAAGGGTGCCGACGTTGCTGTGTTCGCCCAGATGCGCCTCCGGGATGAGTTCTTCCACCACCACATACATCATGGCGCCCGCTGCAAACGCGAGCATCCAGGGCATATAAGGCGCGATGATCGCGGAGAGAAGCACCGTGAGGAGGCCGAATATCGGCTCCACGATGCCGCTCAGCATGCCGCTGACAAACGATTTGCCAACGCTCATGCCTTCCTGCCGAAGCGGAAGAGAGATTGCAGCGCCTTCCGGGAAGTTCTGGATGCCGATGCCGAGGGCAAGCGCGATGGCGGAGGCATATGCCACGGGTGAGTTTGCTCCGTGCTGTGCCGCGAGCGCGAACGCAAGGCCGACCGCCATGCCCTCCGGAATGTTATGCAGCGTTACTGCCATGACGAGCAGGGACGTACGCTTCATCGAGGTGCTGGGCCCCTCTGCTTTCTTCGCATCGACGTGAAGATGCGGGATCAGGTAATCGAGCAGCATCAGAAATCCGATACCGATTAGAAAGCCGCCCGCGGCGGGAATCCATCCGATTTGACCTGCCGCCGCCGCCTCTTCGATCGCCGGGATCAACAGGCTCCAGACGGAAGCTGCGATCATGACACCCGCCGCAAAACCGAGGAAAATTTTCTGGATGCTTCCGCTCATCTGCTTGCGGAATAAGAATACCATCGCCGCGCCGAGCGTCGTCATCAAAAACGTAAAACCCGTGCCAGCGGAAGCGTATAGAATCGCCTGACCCATGTCATACACCTTCCTTCAGAAACATTTCGTACAAAACGGAAATTGGTTGATCAAATCGTAACGAGTTTTTGTCCCCGCGTCAAGTGCCTGCGCGTGAATCAAAACGAAATGAAGCGGGAATAGGCCGGGAGAAATGAATCGCCCCCGCGCGCGGAATTTTGCGCTTGACGTACCATCCTACGACAATGCTGCAAAACCTGCCCGTCGGGGGTCAATTCGAGGAGAGAGGAAAGAAGAAGTCCGATTGCCCGCCCTGCCATCCGGCCGCACTGCCCAAATACGGCCCTGCTGCAGGGAGATGCGTGTTCTTCGCAAACGCGCGGATATACATCAGGAACGAAAAGATCGACAGCCGGTCAAACGCGAACACGCGTTATGCCGCCATTGCGCGGTTCACTGCGATGCGTCCCAGCGGCACATACGTGCAGCAGGCAGACGAGCGGCGAAACGCGCTCTTTTACGCGCTGGCGAAGGGGTGAAAACGTTCGGTGCAGCCGTTTTCCTGGCCGCACCGATCAAGGAAGGCTCAGCCTTCGAGGATGTATTGGTTGAGAACGGTCTCGAGGTATTCCTGCCTGCCGGAAGCATTCGGCGCCGTGCCGTGAATCAGCGCGTAGGCTTCAAGCTCCGAAAATCCCACGCGTCCGCCGACGATATCCTTGCCGATGCCTTCGGAATAGCTCGCGTACCGTTTTGCGACGAACGCCTCCAACACGCCGTCTTCGACAAGTTTTGCGGCTGCACGGAGGCCTTTTGCAAAGGCGTCCATGCCAGCAATATAGGCGAGGAAGAGGTCGTCCTCCTGGAAGGAGCCGCGGCGCACTTTGGCATCGAAGTTGAGTCCGCCCGTCTTGAATCCGCCGGCTTGCAGAATCTCATACATCGCAAGCGTGGTGTCATAGACGTTGGTCGGGAATTGATCCGTATCCCAGCCGAGCATCGGATCTCCGGTGTTTGCGTCCACACTGCCGAATACGCCGTTGATGCGCGCCATATTCAGCTCATGCTGGAAGGTGTGCGCGGCGAGGGTCGCGTGGTTTGCCTCGATGTTCATCTTGAAGTACGGCTCAAGGTCATACTTGCGCAGGAATGCGAGCACCGTCGCCGTATCGAAATCATACTGGTGCTTGGTCGGCTCCTTGGGCTTCGGCTCGATGAGAAACTGTCCGCTGAAGCCGATCTTTTTTGCGTAGTCGACCGCCATCTGCAAGAGCCGCGCGAAGTTGTCGAGCTCCAGCTCGGTGTTCGTATTCAGCAGGGTTTCATAGCCTTCCCGTCCGCCCCAGAAGACGTAGTTTTCGCCGCCGAGCAACTGGGTGATCTCGATCGCTTTCTTGATCTGCGCAGCCGTGTAGGCAAACACGCTTGCGTTGGGGGAGGTGGCGGCGCCGTGGACAAACTTATCGTCGCTGAAGCAGTTGGACGTACCCCAGAGGCACTGGATGCCCGTGCGCTTCATCTCCTGTTGAATCACGGCGACCACATCGTCGAGCACGCGGTTGGTCTCAAGCAGATTTCCCTGGCGCGGCGCAATATCCGCGTCATGGAAGCAGAAATAACCGATCTGTGCCTTTTCCATGAACTCAAACGCCGCATGTACGCGCGCTTTGGCGCGGGCGATATCGTCGCTTGTTTCGTCCCACGGGCGGAAGATCGTCGCCCCGCCGAAGGGATCGTTTCCGCGGTAGGTAAACGTATGCCACCAGCTCATCGCAAAACGAAGGTGATCCTTCATGGGCTTGCCCGCGATCACTTCCGTGGGATTGTAATATTTGAATGAAAGGGGATTCTTGCTCTTCGGCCCTTCGTAGACGATGGAGCCGATCGGATCAAAATATGCCATAACGCGCAGCTCCTTTTTCAGCTGACTCAAAGGGGAATTTCAGCGACGCGCCTTGCGTTACGCCAGGGACTTGACCGCACGGCGCTTGCTGACGACGTCGAAGATAACGGCCGCGAGGAGCACGAGGCCTTTGACGACTTTCTGGAAGTTACTATCCACGCCGATGATGTTCATGCCGAGGTTGAGCACGCCCATGAGTACCGCGCCGACGACCACGCCGCTGACCTTGCCGATGCCGCCGTAAGCGGAGGCGCCGCCGATGAAGCAGGAGCCGATGGCATCCAACTCATAGTTGGTGCCTGCGGCGGGGATCGCGGAGGTGAAGCGGTCGGCGACCACGAGGGCAGCCAGCGCGCTCAAAAACGAAACATTGACATAGGCCGAGAAATAGATTCGATTTGTGTTAATGCCGGAGAGTTTTGTCGCCTTTTCGTTTCCGCCGAGGGCGTAAAAATGGCGGCCGAACGTAGTCTTTGCGGTGATGTAGGTGTAGATTGCGACGATGCCGATGAGCCAGAGCAGGATATACGGTACGCCCTTATAGAGCGAAAGCTTGTACATCAGCAGCATAACGACGCCGCAGAGCAGCACGATCTTCGTATAGAGCGACGCGGGCTTTTCCGCGGCGTAGCCTTTGCGTTTTTTGTTGAGATTGGTCCAGATGGTCGCGACGATGTAGACCGCGCAGCACAGAACACCGAAGATGATGCAGGAATACTTCATCACGCCGCTGTCGAGCGCGGGGATATTGACATAGTTGTTGAAGATGGAGAGGAAGCTTTCGGAGAAGCCGGAGATGGTCAGCCCGCCCAGAATTGCCTGCGCAAGACCGCGGAAAAGCAGCATGCCCGCGAGGGTAACGATAAACGGCGGAATGCGCACATAGGCGATCCAGAACCCTTGCCAGACACCGATGGCCACGCCGACCAGAAGGCAGAGAACCATGACCAGATAGATGTTCCAGCCGAGGTTGACCATCAACACGCCGGCAATGGCGCCGACGAGGCAGACCGTTGCGCCGACCGACAGGTCGATGTTGCCGCCGGTGAGGATGCAGAGCAGCATGCCGACCGCAAGGATGACCACGTAGGAGTTCTGCATGATCAGGTTGTTGATGTTTTGCGGCAGGAACATACGTCCTTCCGACCGGATGACGAAAAACAGATAGACCAGCACGAGCGCGATGACCATCGTGTTTTTCAGAAGAAACGACTTTGTTTTTTCCCAGAGGGCTGTGTTTTTGCTGCTCATGGCTTATGCTCCTTTGTTTACACTGAGTATGCTGGACATGATGCGCTCCTGCGTCGCGCTCTTTGCGTCCATTTCACCGACGATCTTGCCCTGGCTCATCACGTAGATGCGATCGCACATGCCGAGGACTTCCGGCATCTCCGAGGAGATCATGACGACGGATTTCCCCGCCGCGACAAGGTCGTTGATGATGCAGTAGATTTCATACTTTGCGCCGACGTCGATGCCGCGCGTAGGCTCGTCTAGGATCATGATATCCGGTTCGGCAAACATCCACTTGGCAAGCAGAACCTTCTGCTGGTTTCCGCCGGAAAGATTACCGACGACCTGCTCGACCGAGGTGCTCTTCACGCCGAGCTTTTCCTTCATGCTGACGGCTTCCTTGTGCTCCAGATCAAGATCGATCACGTGGCGATGGCTGACCTTGTCGAGCCTTGCAAGTGTGGTGTTCACACGGATGGGGTTCGTCAGGATCAGTCCGTTGCCCTTGCGGTCTTCCGTCACATAGGCAAGCCCGTGCTTGATTGCGTCGCGCTCGTTGCTGAGCACGACTTCCTTACCGTGAATCTTCAATGTGCCGCGGATGTTGTTGCCATAGCTCTTGCCGAAGATGCTCATGGCAAACTCGGTTCTGCCCGCTCCCATGAGGCCCGCGATGCCGACGACTTCGCCGCGTTTGAGCTGGAAGGAGACGTCGTCTACCACGGTGCGGTCCGAATACAGCGCGTGCTGTACCGACCAATTCTGCACGTCCAGAACGACTTCATCCTGCACGTGCGATTCGCGCGCGGGGAAGCGGTTGGTCAGCTCTCTGCCGACCATGCCGCGGATGATGCGCGCCTCGTCCACCGCCTGCTGCGCCATATCCAGGGTTTCGATGACCGCGCCGTCGCGGATGATCGTGATCTGATCCGCCACATATGCGATCTCGTTGAGCTTGTGGGAGATGATGATCGAGGTCACGCCTTTCTTCTTGAACTCTTTGAGCAGGTTCAAGAGCTTCATCGAGTCGCTTTCGTTCAGCGAGGCGGTCGGTTCATCGAGAATCAGCAGCTGCACGTTCTTTGAGAGCGCTTTTGCGATTTCGACCAGCTGCTGCTTGCCGATGCCGATATCCTTGATCAGCGTGTGCGAGGATTCCCGCAGGCCGACGACGGCCAACAGCTCGTCCGCTTTGGCATATGTCTCGTTCCAGTTGATGTTCATGGAGCTGCCGCGCTCATTGCCGAGAAACATGTTTTCCGCAATGGAGAGATAGGGAACCAGCGCCAGCTCCTGGTGGATGATGACGATACCGCGGCTTTCGCTGTCGCGGATCTTCTGAAAATGGCATGGTTTTCCGTTGTAGATGATTTCGCCATCATAGCTGCCGTGCGGATAGATACCGGAAAGCACGTTCATCAGCGTGGATTTCCCCGCGCCGTTTTCGCCGACCAGCGCGTGAATCTCGCCGCGGCGCACTTCCAGGCTCACGTCGTCCAGCGCTTTGACGCCGGGGAATTCCTTCGTGATATGCCTCATTTCGAGAATGTGATCCGACATAGTGTTCCTCCAAGATCGCGTGTTTCAAAAAGTTTGTTTCAAAAAGAATGAAAGGGCAAATGTGCATGATATCGTAACGATTTCGCTGCGCCGATGGCGGGCCAATGATTTTTGACGCACTGAAATCGCGGCGGAAAACACAAGAAAGAGCGGGGAGACAATTTCGAAGGGCGGGCGGGTGACCGCCCGCCCTTCGACCGGTTGGACCGGAAGCTGGAGTTAATTATTTGAGCTGGTCTGCAGTGTAGTAACCGGAATCGATCAGCAGCTCTTTGTAGTTGTTGATGTCCGCAAACACCGGCGCGCAGAGGAAGGTCGGGATGATGCCCGTGCCATTGTCATAGCTCTTGGTGTCGTTGACTTCCGGTGTCTTGCCCGCGAGCAGATCGCTGACCATGGTCACGGTCTGCGCTGCGAGAGTACGGGTATCCTTGAAGATGGACATCGACTGTTTGCCAGCGATGATGTCCTTGGTGTTGGCGATGTCGCAATCCTGACCGGTGACGATCGGGTACTTGCCGGTGTAGGAGCTGGCCAGAGCGTTCGTCACGCCCTTGGCGGTGGAGTCGTTGGAGCAGAGGCAGGCATCCAGCTGGGTGCCGTCGGCATAGAAGGACGCGAGGATCGCTTCCATACGAGCCTGGGAGGTTTCGGTGCTCCACGCTGCGGTGGCAACTTCTTCAAACTTCACCTGGCCGGAGACGACCGTCAGAACGCCGCTGTCGATGTAGGGCTGGAGAACGTCGATTGCGCCCTGATAGAAGTAGAGAGCGTTGTTGTCCGCCGGATCACCGCCGGTGATTTCGATGTTGTACTTGCCGCCTTCATCAAGCTTCAGAGAATCCTTGATGTACTGGCCCTGGATGGTGCCGACCATGTAGTTGTCAAACGTGCAGTAGTAGCTGACGGCGTCGGTGTCCATGATCAGGCGGTCATACGCGATGACGTAGATGCCCGCTTCCTTGGCGGTGCCGAGAACCTGGGTCAGCGTCTTGCCGTCGATGGCGGCGATGACGAGAACCTTCACGCCCGCGGAGATCATGTTTTCAATCTGGCTGACCTGCGTGTTGACTTCGTTGTTGGCATACTGCAGATCCACTTTGTAACCAGCGGCTTCGAACTTCTCTTTCATGTTCGCGCCGTCCTGGTTCCAACGCTGGAGGTCCTGGGTGGGCATCGAGATGCCGACGAACTTGTCGTTCTTGGCGCCGGTGCCTGCGCAAGCTGCCATGGAGAACAGCAATGCCACGACTAGGAGTACGGTAATGATCTTCTTCATGTGTAGAATTCTCCTCCTTAAGATATGATGTGTTTGATGTGCCTACTTGGCTGTATCTACAAGCTATCACAATGCTTTGCAATCAGAAATAGGACATATCTGATAAATTCTGCTCAATATTGGCTTATTTTTGAAGCTAATGTTTAGTATCTGTATAAATTTGCGCAAATCTGGCGGCAATATCACAAAAAAATCCAGAGTTGCAATATTGTGCTAGAATTGCATACAAAAACGCCCGAACGGGTGGTTCGGGCGCAATGGAAACGCGATGGATCGAAACGCTAGTCTAAATTCAGATAAACCTGCTCCCTGCGATGGAAGCCTCCGTCGATGATCACTTCATCGATGTTGTCCCGCGTGACCATGATCGGCGATAGCTTTTTATACGGAATATCATATGTGCCGTCAAAAATCGTGTCCGTGGTTTGCGGCATTTCACCGCGGATCATCTTCACCACGATCTCGGCCGCCTCCTTTGCAAGTTTTTCGACGGGTTTATAGACGGTCATGAGCTGCGTGCCTTCCACGATCCGCTGGCAGGCCGCAAGATCCGCGTCCTGACCCACGAGCTTGACGGTGCTCGCGAGCCGGTGCTCCGAGAGCGCGAGAAACGCCTGACTTGCGAGGTCGTCGTTTCCGCAGCGGACGCCGTCGAAGAGGATTCCCTGCGCGATCGTGTTGTTTACCACCGTGTAGGCGGTCTCCGCGAGCCAGTTCGGCGCGTATTCCTGCGCGACAACGCTCAGGTCGCTTTTCGCGATCACCGTGTCGAAACCGATATCCGCCTGGGAGACGTTCTGATCCGTCGGCGAGCCGCAGATACTGAGGATCTTCGCGCCGTGCGGCAGATTGTCAACCAGCGCTTCGGCCATCATTGTCCCCACCATCTCGTTGTCAAAGGAGATGTACAGATCGCTCTTCGCGTTCATGATCAGCCGGTCATAGGAGATGACATAAATGCCGGCGTCTTTTGCTTTCTGCACGATATCGGAAAGGCCGTAGCAATCGACCGCGACCACGACGATGGCGTCCACGCCCTTCTTGATGAAGTATTCGATCTGGGAGATCTGCTCGGACGGGCTGCCGTTTGCGATTTGAACATTGACCTCCGCGCCGAGTTCGCTCGCGGTGGAGACAAACACATCCCGGTCACGCTGCCAGCGCTCGATCAAAAACGAGTCGAAGGACATGCCGATCAGCGGCTTGTCCTCGCCGCTGGGCTCCTTCTTTGCCTCCGGATTGCCTCCGCCGCAGGCGGCGGAGAAAAGCGACAGCATCACAACGAGCAGCATCGAGAGCGCGCGCAGGCAAATGCGGTGGTTCTTCATGAATGCGCCTCCGTTTCATCATGGGGGGATCGCGGCGGATCTGCCGTCAAACGTCTGTGATTTTGAGCACCTGCTCGCGGTATTCCGTCGGGGTGACGCCCTCAAAACGTTTGAACAGGCGGGAGAAATAGTTCGGGTCGTTGTAGCCGATCTCGTTGCAGATCGTCTTGATGTTCAGCCTGCCGTCGGCAAGCAGCTGCTTTGCGGTCTCCACGCGCCGCTGCGTGAGATAGTTGATGTAATTATCGCCCGTATGCTCCTTAAAGAGCTTGCTGAAATAGTACGGGCTGACGTGCACCTCGCGCGAGACCTCCTCCAGCGTCAGGTCGCGGTTGAAGTTACGGTCGATGAACGCACGAGCTTTGGCGACGACGCGGTTTGCCTTTTCGTCCGCTTTCGTGGAGACGTTTCGCGCGCTTTCGGCGATCTTTCGCAAAAACCAACCCTTGAGCTCCTCATAGCTTTCGGCCGCAAGCACGGTTTGCAGGTATTCGTCCCGATCCAGAAAATGATACTTGATGCCTCCGCCCTCGTGAAACACGTCGTATTCCGCGCGCATCACGAACTCCAGCACCTTCAGGCGAATCGCCATATCATGCTCCGGGTAACGTTCCACCATCCATTGGAAGAACACCTCCGCGTCGGCGGCCGCGGCGGAAGCGTCCCCGCGCAGGATCATCTCCTCCAGATGCTTCTCCCGCTCGGCGGGGTAGCCGGTTTCATAGTCGGAGACAATCGGCAGGTCGTTGAAATGCGACACGATGCCCTTGCAGTGCTTGAGTGCCTTGACCGCCTGCGCATAGCTTTCGCAAAGCCTGCCGAGCAGAACGGAGGAACCGATGCCGAGCTTGCACTCCACGCCGCACTTATCCTCCACCCGATGCGCCAGCGCTCGCCCCTGTTCGATGAGCAGCAGGCGTTCGTAATATTCGTTCTCCGGCTCTTCTGCCGGGCGGATGATGATGATGCGGTTTGCCATCGCGGGGCCGACCACGCAGGGAAAGGATTCCTTGATGAGCCCGCGGATGCCGGCGTACCCTTCGCTTGCCTTGATGTCGAGATCCAGCATGTCCCCGCCATGCATCTTGGTCAATTCCAACACCATGACGGTGGCATATTTGGAGTCGATGTTGAGGATTTCGAACAGCCGCGCGTAGGTATCCGGATTATCGTTTTGCATGAGCAGCAGATAGACAAAACTGTTTTCGAGCACCGGCAGCATGTTCTCCATGCGCTCGCGGGTTTTCAGCGCGGTGCTGCGTGCCTTTCGCTCGGCATCTATCTTGCCCATTGCGCGGCGGAGTACGTCCGCAAACACGAGGCGGTTGACGGGTTTTGTCAAAAACTCAAACACGGAAAGGCGGATGGCTTCCTTTGCATATTCAAATTTGTCATATGCGGTGAGCACGATGAACAGTATGCCGGGCGACGTCGCCTGAATGGCCTGGATCGCCTCCATACCGTTGATTCCCGGCATGCGGATATCCATCACCGCGATATCCGGGCGAAAATGCTCCGCCAGTTCTACGGCGTCGTATCCGGTCTTCGCCGTCTCGATGGCGCATTGACCGGGAAAATTCTTTTCCAGAATGAACGTGAGCGCATCCAGTTCGATGCCTTCGTCATCCGCGATCAGGATTTTGTACATGATCCGTTCTCCGTTGATCCTATTCCGAGTATTGCGGCAGGCCGCTAGACGATATGCATATCGCCCTTGGGGAGGATGATGGTGACCGCGGTTCCGCGCCCGCGCCCGCCGCTCTTGATTTCAAACACGTCGTGAATGCCGTAATAGATGCGAAGGCGCTCGATGACATTTTTCAGTCCTGTCCCGCGGTGCTGCTGCCCATCCATCTCGATCGCCACCGGCGCGCCCCTGAGCACGGCTTCAATCTCTTCGCGCGTCATGCCCTTACCGTTGTCAGTGATGGTGACGAGGATGCGCTCCTCATCCTCGCAGGCCGTGAGGGTGATCCGCTTTTCCCATTTGACGTCCCGCAGCCCGTGGTTGATCGCGTTTTCAACGATGGGCTGGAGGATGACGCCGGGCATCATTACGCGCTCCATTTGGCCTTCCACGCGCTTGACGTATTGAATCTCGTTGGAAAAGCGCACGTTGATGATGTGCAGATACGTCTCCACCTGGCTGATTTCGTCCGCGAGGCTGCTGCTTTGTCCGGTATGCTTGACGCTGTAACGGAAGAAGTCCGCAAGGTTTTCGACGAAGAGCGTGGTTTTCTCCGCGCCTTCCATCATCGCAAGCTGCGCGCCCGCGTTGAGCGTGTTATATAGGAAATGCGGGTTGATCTGGCTTTGCAGGAAGATCAATTGGCTTTCCTTCAGGCTGTTTTCCATCCGGAGCTGCGTCTCTTTGAGCCGGCTTTCCTCCGCCATACGGGTTTTGATCTGATCGACGTGCTCCTGGAGGCTATCCGTCATCTGGTTGAACGCGTCCGCGAGCACGCCGACCTCGTCGCGCGATTCCACGGAGATAAAATCGATGTCAAAATCGCCTTTTCCGACCTGCTCCACCTGCCGCGCGAGCTTGGTCAGGGGCTTTGTGATCGTGCTGGAAAGCAGCATGAGGACAAACATGTTGCCCGTGATGGCGACGAGCAGAATGACGGTGCTGAACGTCTGCATATAGCCCAGCGACGCACGCAGGGTATTGTAGCTCTCTGCGTTGGTCTTAAAGCGCGCGTTGTTGAGCTCGTTGATATAGGTGTCCAGATAGCCGTAGTATTCGCTTGCTTCTTCGTAGATGGAGCGGTATCGCTCCACGTCGCGCCCGCGCTTTGCCGCGACCGCGGAGGCGGCGAGCTCCAGATATTCTCCGGAGATACTGCGGATATTCTTTTCGGTCAGCCGGAGTTCGTTGTCCGTCGGTTGGTCGTTGAGGCTTGCGATCTGCTCGCTGTAGGATTGCTCGCTGAGGTAGTAGTCGTTGAGCGCCGCGGTGCTCTTCGTGTTCAGATAGCGGAACATGTTTTCCTGCACACCGTCGAGCGTCTCCAGAAGCTGGTTGAGGCTGATGTTGCTGGCGTAGACCTTATCGATCGTGCCGACAACGTTGTTGATGCTCACGTGCATATAGATGTTGACAAACGCCACCATGAACATGGTAAACGCGAACACGAGCACCAGCTTGACGCGCAGGGGAAGATCGATAAACGTGCGATGCACGCGGGAGAGCAGCTTCATTCCGGCGCCTCCGTATCCGCATGCGCCGCGCGATAGTCCGAAAGATTGGCCGCGGTGACAAGCTGCAGGGTGACGGGCGTAAAATCGCTTGTGCGCCCGAGGTCGAGATATTCCATCAGTGTGGCGACGCAGGAGGCACCGACGCGGTTTGCGTCCACCGCGACGGTCGCCTGGATGACGCGTTTTTCAATCGCGGTCAGGATCTCCTCCGAGTCATAGTAGCCGAGGATCTGAATCTGGCCGACCTTGTTATGGTCTACGACAGCCTGATAGGCGCAGATCGTGTTGGTTGCGTTGAGGCAGATCAGCATATCGGGGCCATAGGTTTTGCCGAGCTGCGGGGGCGTGTCCGCGCCGATCACGGCGGAGGGGGAGGAGACGACGAGCTCGCGGATGGCTTCCTCCGCGGAAAAGACGCTGTTGTTGTCTACGATTACCACATCCAGCGTAACGTTTCTGCCCTCCAGACTCTCCTTGATGCTGGAATAGACGATGTTTTGCGCATTTTCGGATACATCGTTGCCAAAGAGCACGACCGCGTGGTATTCGTTCGGCGTTTGCGACATGGCGGCGCGCACCTGCGCGCCATACAGCTGACCCAGGTCATAGCTGTTGTAGCCGACAAATCCCTGGCGCCCCGTACCGCTCGCGTCGGACATCGCCGTGATCACGGGGATGCCGTGTTCGATCGCTTGCGCAATCAGCGCCTTGATCTCCTCCGAGCCGTCCGGCTGGAGTATGATGCCGTCTACCTTGGCGGCGATTGCCATCTTCATGAGCGCGGCGAGCGAATATTGCTCGGTGAGGGAGTTGCCGACCCATTCGACCACGGCGTCGGATTTCGTGCCCTCCGCTTTGGCGGCAAGCCACACGTTCTTCCAGAACGGATCCGCGTGCGACTCGGTCACCATGGCGATGTGATGCTTATAGTAGCGCGAGCCGCCGGTGTCGAGATTGAAGGTCCGCTCGATCAGCGCGCGGTAGACGAACACGCTCGCGAGCGTGACGATGGACATCACGATCACGGCGAGGATGGAGAGGTTTGCCTTGGTTACGTTCGAGCGTCTGCGCGGCATGGCTCATGTTCCTGATTCTATAAAAGATGAGGTAAAAAAGAAGATGGATGATTCCGACGCGATTTTATAATACAACGAAGTTAGCAAAATCATAGCACAATCCTGTCCGGATTACCACCAAGCCGCGATATTCTTCCTGCTTATGGCGCCGCTTGTGAAAGAAGGCGTTTTTTCATCTGTTCGCATGCCAAGAAGTATGGTATCCTCTATCAAACAGCACATAGTCTAGCGATGCCGGATTTTGATTCGCCGAGAAAACCGGGGTCGCTCATAGAATGAGCAGGAGAAGAACATGAGAAAAGCCGACCGTGAGATCAAAAACCTTGATGAGATTGTAGACGTTATTTCCCGCTGCGATACCATCCGCCTCGGTATCAGCGACCAGAATGCGCCCTATATTGTGCCGGTTTCATTTGGATATGAGGTGCTGGAGGGCAGGCTCGCGGTCTACTTCCACGGCGCGAAGGCGGGGAGGAAGGCGGAACTTCTCAAAACGCTTCCGCGCGTGTGCGTGGAGGCGGACCTCTGCCACGGATTTCCGGCAAACGAGCACGGCGGATATACCTGCGATTATGAGAGCGTGATCGGATACGGCAAGATCGAGCTGCTCGATGGCGCGGAAGCGGAGAAGGGCGTCCGGCTGCTGCTCGCGCACTGCGGCATTCAAGCCGAGGCATGCCCGCAGGACGCGATGGCGGTCACCGCCGTACATCGCGTGATTCTGGATGAGCTATCCGGCAAACGCAGGAATCTTGGGCACACCAACGCGTGATGCATTCCCGCGCTTTGCCGCGTTTTGCGCAAGGATTGTGATGGAATACAAAGATAGGAAAGGCGGAACCCCCTGTGCTGATGCAATTACCCACCCTTGCTGTCGTGATACTCTACCTGCTCGCGGCGCTTCTGCCCGCGCTGTTTTTGATGCGCTATATCTACCGCAAGGATACAATCGAAAAGGAACCCAAGGGAATGCTGATCGGGCTCGTGTTCCTTGGCGTCGCCGCGGCGCTTGTCGCCGTAATTTTTGAAACGCTGGGCACGAACCTGCTTTCCCGCTTTTTGGAAGAGGGAGATCCCGCGCATACGATCGTCCTTGCGTTCCTCGTCGTCGCTGTGGTGGAAGAAGGCGCGAAGTTCCTCTTCCTGCTCTGGCGTACATGGCGCGACCCGAACTTCAACTACTGCTTCGACGGAATTGTCTACGCGGTGTTTGTTTCGCTCGGCTTTGCGGCGTTTGAGAACATCGGCTACATCATGGGATACGGTCTGAGCGCCGCGCCTGCGCGCGCGCTGCTCGCGATTCCCGCGCACATGGGGTTTGCGGTGTTTATGGGATATTTTTATGCGCGGGCAAAGCGCTGCAGCGACGAAGGAAACGTCCGCGGCAGGCGCGTGAATCTGTGGGCCGCGTTTCTCTCCGCGGTATTTCTCCACGGGTTTTACGATGCCTGCGCGCTGATGGGGACGCTGCTTTCCGCGCTGCTGTTCTTTGCGTTTGTGGTCGCGATGTACATCATCGTCATCCGCCTGGTCAAAAAGGAATCGCGCAAAGATCAGCCGGTATAGCACCATTTTTCGCGTTTTTTCCGCCGCCGAAATGCGGCGGTTTTTTTGTTTGGTGGAGCGGTCATTTGGCCGCAAACAAGATTGCGCGCCATATAATCAGCACTCTAATGCGGCGAGTGCTAAATTTCACAATTCCATTACAAGCTGTCTGTTTTTTTGTAAAAATTGTTTTGTATGATACAGGTGTTCCAATAAGGAACCACTATTGCACACAAACCCGTGCGCCCGGGAAACGGCGCAAGACAACAATACTTTTTCCAAAGGAGGAAGATGGATATGTTCGAATTAGTACCCTACAGCAAAAAGCGCAACCTGACGTTCTACAACCCCTTCGAAGAGCTTGAAGAGATGCAGCGCCGCTTCTTTGGAGAGAATGCGGTTCGCGACTTCAAGACCGACATCCGCGACAACGGCGAGAGCTATTTGCTCGAGGCGGAACTGCCCGGATTTAAGAAGGAAGACATCGCGGTCAACCTCGAGGGCGACACGCTGACCATCCGCGCGGAGCGCAGCGAAAGCACCGAGGAGAAGGACAACAAGGGCAACTATATCAAACGCGAGCGTTGCTATGGCAGCTTCTCCCGCAGCTTTGATATGACCGGCATCCGCACCGAGGACATCGCCGCCGCATATGAGGACGGCATCCTCAAGCTCACGCTTCCCAAGAAGCAGGAAACCCTGCCCACCTCGCGCAAGCTGGAGATCGCTTAAGAAAGCCGCCAAACAGGGAATACCCCCGAAATACGATCGGGCCGCCGGAAATGGCGGCCCTGTTTTTTTGATAAAAACAGCAGTAGAAACACGAAATCACACAATACAATTGCAG
>CAYPEV010000031.1:0-16617 GCA_964409605.1 uncultured Christensenella sp.
GGCCCCGGGGCGATCGGGCTGTTCTTCTTCTAAAGCATCGGCGGGTGAACCGCCGTCATACCAGAATCATGGGATCGGAAACGGTCCGGCAATCCGGCGAAGCATCATGGGATGGGCATCGCCGGATTTTATTTTTAAAGACTGTTACAATGTAACAGAAATGAAGCGTAAACCATCCAAATAAAACCAATAATAGAAGTTTTTGTATGAATATATCTTTTTCTATTGCAAAAATCGAAATGGAAATCTATAGTAGAATAGTGGATCAATGATGTGAAAAGGAGTTAAAATCCGCTGTTTTACACTTGAATTGTGTGTGATTTAGAAGAAGGGGCGCTGTATGGAACGCGAATGGCTGGACAACCTATATAAGTTGTTATTGCAGCAGATGCAGGAGGGTATTATCCTCTCTGATTCAAATGGCGATATCGTGTTTGTGAACGATGCCGCAGAGCGAATCCGGAACATCAAGCGTGAAAATGTACTCAACCGGAGCATGCTGAACTGCCACAAAGAAACTTCTAAAGAAAAGGTGACACGCGCGCTGGACTACTTGAAAACGCACGAAGGAAACACCATCAGCCGGATGGTGACCGATGTCATCAACGATAAATACTATGAAAATGTCTACACGCCAATCTTCGACAACGCGCATGCCCTGCAGGGCGTTGCGGTGATCTCGCGGGACGTGACCGAACGCCGAAAGGCGGAGGAAGCAAAGGCCGCCTATCAGCGCGCACAGGAGATTGCGCATGATACGCTCAGGGAGCAATATCATACTCTCATGATGACGAGCATGGAGATGCTCTCAAACCTCCTAGAGGCGCGCGACCTCTATACCAACGGGCACAGCAAACGCGTCTGCGACATTGCAAGCAAGCTGTTCGAAGTCAAGAATGGCATTACGGATCGTTTTCTGGATGTGCAATGGGCGGCAAAGCTCCACGATATCGGCAAAATCTGCATTCCGGATTCGATCGTACAAAAACCCGGCAAGCTTACGAGCGAAGAATATGAGACCATCAAGCTGCATAGCGCGCTGGCTGCGGATATCATACGCCCGCTGGATCCCGGCAGCCATATCTGGCCGATTATTCGTCATCATCACGAGCGGTACGACGGAAAAGGATATCCCGACGGCCGGGGCGGGGAGGATATCCCCGATGGTGCGCGCGTGATTGCGATTGCGGACGCATACGATGCGATGCGCTCCTGCAGGCCATACCGCAGCGCAATGTCGTTTGAGCAATGTGTGTGCGAAATCAAGAATCACGCCGGTACGCAGTTTGACCCGAACTGGGTCGAGGTTTTTGTGGAACTCGCCAACACCGGCAGTATCGACTGATGCAGCCGGCTGATACACCGGATAAAGCCCTCCGAACACAGCAGACACAACACCCGCCGAAATCCATTCGGCGGGTGTTGTGTTATCGTGCGTCTAGTTTGAGTCCGGATAGAGCTTTTTCAAAAGCGCATATACGCGCGGGCGGTTGTACCGCTGGGCGATGATGCAGGGCAGGTTGACGATAAGCGCATAGGCGAGCATGATCCAGATGACGCTAGGCGGCGCGAACAGGCCAAACACCCAGAAGGGCAGGATGCCGAGCCAGTGCACCAATTCCCCGCGGGATGTTTCGACCAGAAAACGCCGCAGATTCGGTTCAGAATAGTCGGTCAGGGTTCGCTTCCGGTAGCTGCGCTTTTTCCAGACGCCCCCGCCATCCGGCAACAGATGCTTCCAGGTGCGGATTTTGAATATGCGCTCATAGAAGTGTCCGCCGCGCTCAAACGCATGCGCGCGCCACAAAAAGCGCGTGGGCGCAAAGAAACGATCCGGAATCCGCTAATCGGTAAGCAGCGGCAGCATCTTGGCTTCGTTTCGCGCAGGGATGATTACCGAGAGGCGCAGGGGCTGCTCCGCCTGTTCACGCGGCAAAAACGGAACCCGCCAGAACAGCAGCGCCGCCGCGGCAAAGCCGAGCAAGAGGACGGCCAGATCGATCCAAAAGAGTATCATGCATGCTTACTCCGCTTGCGCAGCCGTTTGACCGCCTGATCGGCCGCGAGTTTTCCCGTAATGATCGATACGGGAAGCCCGGCCGGGCTGAACGTCCACATACCGCATTGCAGCACATCCGGCACGCCCGTTTCGATCGCTTTTGCTATGCTGCCAAACTTATGCACGGCCGGAATCGGGTGATTCGTGTGTGCCCAACCGGTGATTGCGCCGTGCGTTGCTCCCGTCTCCCGCTCGATGGTCAGCGGCGTAGAGCAAAGAGCGAACGCGGTATGTTCGACCAAACCCGGCAGAATACTGTTGGCGAGAACACGGAGAATGGTTTCCTGCGCAAGATCCTTGAGCGCCTGATATTCGCCTGTGTCTTCGAGGTGCTTCGTCAGGTCATAATCAAACAGCGTGCTGACGATCAGACCCGTCTTGCCTTGCGGGGCAAGCGAGGCGTCCCGCAGCGCAGGGACGGAGATTTCGAACGTCGTCTTCTCCAGATATGCAACAATCCAGCGCTTGAGCGCGTCTATCCCGTCGTCTTTGGCGGAGCGCCAGTCAGGCAGGGAGGACAGCCCCGCCGTTTGCGGCGTATAGAAGGCGTGCGTACTGCAGGCGGCGTCCGCGGCCGCAGGCGGGAGAGTCGAACCGATGAAGAGCGTAAGGATGGAATCCATACCGTGGCTTTTTGCGGCGATCGCGCGCTTTTTGGCTACTCCGGCGGGGACAGGATCCCCCAGCGCACGGTAGAACGCGTTTTGATCCGCACCCCAGATCAGCTGGCGGTAGGACAGGATGCCGCCGTCCGCGAGCGTTGCCTTGTGCGCTGTAAAATCGATCCGCACCACCTCGCAGCCGGTGCGGATGATTCCACCGTGCGCCGTGATGTATTCCGAAAGCCGTGCGGGGAGCGCGCCCGTTCCGCCGATGGGATAACGGTAGTCGAGATACAGCCCGAAATAGCTCAATGCGAAAAATGTCGGGGTATCGGCAAAGAAGTGCTGGCAGATCATATCGATCAACGCTTCGTTTGCGGTAAACTTTTTCAGATATTGCTGAACGGGCTGGTTGAGCCTGCCTGCTTTTTTGATATTGACGGAATATTTGGCAAGCCAGGGCAGAAGCGTCTTGGTCAGATACTGCGGATCCTTGAGCTCGCTTTCCAGAAACAGCGGGTTCTCGATGCCATAGAGCACGTCCATATACCGCATGACCTTGATAATTTCCAGGATGATGGCGTCGATCGCACCCGATTCTTGCGGGAAGAACGATTTGTACAGTTCCGCATATTCGGGCAGACTCTCCTCGCCTCTTAAGCGCACCGAGCGCGCGCCGATGCCGACGGAGACCGGGTTTTTCACGAAATCGAGCGGGATGCCAAGCGAACGGAGCATCGGCGTGATGACGCCGGAATCCTCAAACGCACGGATGCCCACGTCGAACGTAAACCCCTCGTAGCAGAATGTACCGACGAGCCCGCCCGCCTTTTCCGCGCGCTCCGCAACCAGCGCAGTCATCCCTGCTTTCACGCAATACGCCGCGGCTGTCAGCCCCGCGGCGCCTCCGCCAACTACGAGCACATCATAGAGTTCGTTCATGCGTTTTCCTCCGTCAGCGCGCCGATCACGCGCGAAATAGCAACGGCTTCGCCGCCTTCTTTTTTACGAATGCAGCGGGATTCATACAGCCGCAGCGTCGGCAGATCCAATGGCTGCAGAAGGGCGCGCTTCCTCGCGCCGGCGAAGTTGCCCACCGCGACGCGCCGCAGAATGCCCGGGATATCCGCACCACCGGCACCGCAGCAGGCGGGATGTTCGCAAAAGCGGCAGCGCATCGCTTCGCGCATGACGCTGCGCTTCGGCTCCGGCTCATCGGCGTAGAGTTGCTCCGCCGTAAAGGGAACCGGAAGCTCGCGCACATAGTTTTTCTGATGCCTGTCGTAGACAAACGGCGAAAGCCCGCGTTTTTTCAGGATCGCGTTTGCGGCGGAAAGCCCGCTCGTGGTGACGGTCGGGGTTCCGGTGCCCATCACGGTGGATTCCCCGCAGCAGAAAAAATTGTCCCATTCGCTTCTCGTATGAAGCCGCTTGAACATATGCTGCCCCAGCATCTGCTTCGGCCCCGCAACCGCGCCGCCGTTTTTCATGTTGTAGCGTTCGATGGTGCGCGGGGTTGCGACCTCGGCGTAGCGTACGGCGGCGCCAAAGCCGGGGAAGCGCCGCTCCAGCACGGCGATGAGCCGCGCCTGCTCCGCCTCCTTCAGGCGGCGGTATTCCGCGCGGTCGGCCTTCGACCAATCCTGAAAGGTTGGGCCTATGGCCATGACCGCGTGCTGATCCGCGGGGCAGATGGAACGATCATCAATACTGAAGATATAAGCCGTCACTTCGCTCTCGTCAATCCGCTCCGGATTGCCGACGAGCATCTCAACAGGGGCCGTATCCATTGGAATCACAGCGCGGTCTACCTCCGCGTACAGCACGACGCTGGGATACGTCGGCACGAGGCTTTTTGCCCAGGCGCGTCTTTTCGCGGTGGTGTACGCTGGATCGATCAGCTTGCCATACAGATTCCAGACCGTGCCGGAATAGACGATATCGTCGGCCCATAGCCTTGTTCCGTCTTCCAGAAGTACGCCGGAAGGTTTGTTCCCGTCGAACAAAACGGAGACGGCCTCGCGGCCAAGATACATGTCCCCGCCATGTTCTTCGATCGATTTTTCCAGCTTCCCGGGCAAAAACAGCGTAGACCCTGCCGGATACCAGCTGCCGCCCGTGTGGTTGTCCACAAACATCACGGCGGCGAGTACGGCAGGCGCTTCCTCCACGGTTGCATAGCAGTAGGTGGAGGTCAGCTTATCAAAAAAGTGGAAGATGGCGGGGTCGGTGAAGTATTTCTGCAAAAGAGATTTTGCGCTTTGATTCAGGTAACTCAGGAAGCGGATATAGGAGACCGGATGGCGAAGGATGCCTCGAAGTCCATCCCGCGGGTCGGTTTCGTCCGCCGTGGTGTAGCTTGGCGATTCCACCATGATATGCTGATAGAGCGTGGACATATCCCGATAGAACCGCCGGATCTGCTTCTCCTGCGTGGGAAAGACGCGGGTGAGTTCCTCGGCGAAACGCTCGACATCCGCATAGAAGCGCACGCGCTGGCCCTCGTAGTTGACCACATACAGCAGCTCGTGCTTCAGCACGTCGATGGGCTCCTCCAGGCAGTTCATCACGAAGCGGTGCGCATTGAAGCCGTGCTCGCCAAAGCCGTAGAGCATTGCGGAACCCTGGTCAAACGTGGTTTCCCCGCGGCGGAAGATGCCGCAGGACCCGCCGGGGTGATCGCTTTTTTCCACGACGGCGACGCGCAGGCCGCGCTTGGCAAGCAGGCTCGCCGCCGTTAAGCCGGAGAGTCCGCCGCCGATGATGACAGAATCATAACGTTTCTCTTGTCTGTGCATAATACCTGCCAATTTGATAGTTTTGATGGATTCGATCTCGATGATTGAATGGATGAGACCCCTTATGGCAAAAGAAAGCGGGGGCCTCTTAAAGCGTAAAATAGTAAGAACCGAGCAGATAATCCTGCTGATATTTCAGCGAAAGACGGTATAACAGGCGCTTGACCTGGGGCAACTGCACTGTTCCGCGCAGATACCCGTCCCGCAGGGACTGATAGCTGCGTGCCTCCGCCTGCGTGGCATGATCCGGGAAATAGCCCCAAACGTGCTCCAGCGCGTTGACGGCGCGGCCTTTTTCTTCCGGCAGGGAGAGCGCATGCTCCGCTAAATGATAGAACGCAACCGCATGATCGCCCTTCTTGTCTTTCAGCAGCGTGCGAATCTGCTGATAGTCCGCGGGAGATCGCTCCAGCACGCTGTATTTGTAGCGTCCCCATTCGGTTTCCAGCAGCCGTTGGTTGGGCTGCGTGGTGCAAAGCACGCATTTGACGGCCGAGCGGTTCTTATCCTTCACTTCTAACATGATATCCGGCAGCTCACCGGAAAGACCGTGACAATAGTCCAGAAACGGATCGATCGCGATGAAGTCCGAATGCGCACCGCGCGTTTTGGTTGGGTGCTGCTGGGAATAGTGCGTCTTCTGCGCGCCGTCCGCCGCGCGCCATGTTTCGCGGCAGAGGGAGACCCAGCCCGCGTCGCTTCTCTTCGTGGGCGCGGGGTTGATCGCATTGTGCAGGTTGTCGTAGACTGCCGGCGCGCCGACGCGATGGCAAAGCTCCAGCACTTCCTCGATGTTGAAGATACTGCCGTCGTTTTCGAGGATCAACCGACGGGTGATCGATGCGTCCAGATCGCGATACACAGCGGCAAAGCGCGAGAGCGCAGCGGAAGGATCGCCATATTTTCCGCCTACGTGGAGGATGATCTTATGTGTCGCGTCCAGCTGCAACGCGTCAAGCAGCCGCGCATGATAGCATAGATCTTCGACCGCGCGGCGCACGACCCCGGCGTCCGGCGAATTGAGCACCGTATACTGCCCTGGGTGCATCGAAACGCGCATGCCGCTGTTTTGAATCTTTTGAGCAATCGATTGGAGACGATCCGCATGTTCGGTATCCCATGGCAGTCCGGATGCACGGCTGGAGCCAAACGGGACGATGTCGGAACTGATGCGGTAGAAAGAAATGCTGTTTGCGATGTTATAGTCGATCATCCGCTCCGCTG
The DNA here is from genome assembly GCA_964409605.1 of uncultured Christensenella sp. GTDB lineage: Bacteria > Bacillota > Clostridia > Christensenellales > CAG-138 > UBA7703. The sequence goes on from CAYPEV010000031.1 coordinate 6,684, forward strand.
CGCGGAGATTTTCACCCGCGAGCGAAAGCAGCCGCTCCGCAGCGGCGGACTTGAGCGTACAGGTTTTGAGTTGCGCGCCTTCGAGCGCGACACACAGACAGGCATATCCGATGCGCATCATGTGCCATCCTTTTTACGCAATTTGATTGTATGTCTCGGGTAATCGCTATCGTTATTATTATAGTTGACCGCATTCTGGCGCGCAACAACAATGTACTGCGGTATCGTTTTAGGATATCCGTTTTGCGTCCCATATGATACAATCACTTCGATAGAAATTGAGAAAATGAGAAATGGAGACCCGCAATGCATGTTTCAGACGACGAGCTGATGGAGACAACGATTTCCTCGGAAGAGATCTACGACGGAAAGATCGTGCATCTCTATCGCGACACGGTGCGCCTGCCGAACGGCAACCTCGCTGTGCGGGAGGTGACGCGGCATACGGGTGCCGCCGCGATTGTGCCGATCACTGAGAGCGGAAACGTGGTTCTCGTACGCCAGTTTCGCTATCCGTTCGGGTGCGTGATGCTTGAAATCCCGGCGGGCAAGCTTGACCCGGGTGAAGCGCCCGCGGTCTGCGCGCGGCGGGAATTGCTGGAGGAAACAGGCTTTGAGGCCGCGGAACTCACTTCTCTTGGCGTATATTACCCGTCCGTAGCGATCATGGACGAGAAGATTCACCTGTATCTGGCAAAAGGGCTGACCTTTCGCGCGGCGAATCCCGACGCGGATGAATTCCTGCACGTGGAACAGCGCCCGCTTCGCGAGATGGTTGAGGCGGTCCTGCGTGGCGATGTGCCGGACGGCAAAACGCAGGCCGCGATACTAAAGGCATGGTATCACGAACAGAACTCCTGACAGCAGCGCTGCCGATACGCGGCGGAAACATAAGGCACTAAGCGCAGGAAAGAAAAAAAGAGAGCGGCTCGCTCTCTTTTTTGATATGCGGCAGAGGCTCATGCTTCATCCGTTTCCTCCGGCAGGATCACGCAATATTTTCCTTCGTACGCTTTTGTCCGGATCTTTCCCGTCCGGATCAGGACCAGCAGCGCGATGCCGACAAGCACCAGCAGAGCGGAGAGGGCCTGGGAAACGCGGATGGTGCCAAACAGATACAGGCTGTCCGTCCGAAGCCCTTCGATTACGGTGCGGGCGATGCCGTAACCGATGAAATAGGTGGCGAGCAGCGTGCCGTCCTTCGCGTTTTTCCGGCCCAGCAGCAGCGTGACCACAAACAGAATCGCATTGCAAACGCTTTCATAAAAGAATGTTGCCTGATGCCACTCTCCGATGGCCTCGATATAGACCGCAAGCGGAAAGAATTGCAGGCCGGGGTTTGTGATCAGCGCGCCGTACGCCTCCTGATTGATCAAGTTTCCCCAGCGGCCGATCGCCTGCCCCAGAATCAGGCTTGGAATCAGCAGATCGATCAGCTTGAGAAACGGAAATTTCGCTGCACGGGAGAAGAAGAACGCCGCAAGAAAGCCACCGATGACCGCGCCGTAGATCGCCAGGCCGCCCTGATTGATCGCGATAATCCGCTCGGGGTAGGCCGCAAAATAATCCCACTCGAACGCGACATAATATGCCCGCGCGCCGATGATGGCAAGCGGTATCGCGAGGAGGATGAAGTCCAATACGAGATCGGACGACCAGCCGCGCTTTCGCGCGCGTAGCGTACCGATCAGAATACCAAGAATGAGTCCGCTCGCAATGATGACACCATACCAGGCGATATTGAGCCCCTGAATCCCGAACAGATTGACAACAGCGAATCGATCCATCGCAAAAAACCTTTCTTTGTGTTTTGGCCGCAGAGATTCGACCATGCGGCATCTGTATTGTATCAAGAGGGGCCACAAACCGCAAGGAATGCGAAACGCCGCAAGGCAAAGACACAACACGCGCATCAACTGCCGGCTGCGGTTATTTTTTGTTCGTGCAAAATTCGGGAAAATTCGTGATTGACAAAACGAGTTAGAGGCTGTAAACTTACTTCTGCAAGAGTTAGAAACATCTAACAAGCGACGGAAACAGATCGATAGAATAAGCGATTGCGAAAAGAATGGAGGAGAAGGATGATGCCGCTTTCAATGGCGAAACCGGGAGAGACGAACGATATCCTGAAGATCACCGGGAAAGACGAGGTGCGCCAGCATCTGGCGGAGCTTGGGTTTGTCGTTGGCGAACGGGTGACGGTGATCAGCTCCATTTCCGGAAACATGATTTTGCAGGTGAAGGATTGCCGCATCGCCCTCGGCAGCGAGATGGCAAATCGCATACTGATATAACAGATTTCAGCAGAAGGAGGAACGGTTGACATGAAAACACTTCGGGAAGTTCCGATCGGGCAGACGGCGAAGGTCGTAAAGCTGCACGCAGAAGGCGCGCTCAAGCGGAGAATTATGGATATGGGCATCACCAAGGGCGTGGATGTCTATGTGCGCAAGGTTGCGCCCCTTGGCGATCCGTTGGAGGTGACGGTGCGCGGGTACGAGCTCTCCGTCCGCAAAGGCGACGCTGCGAGCATCGAGGTTGAGTAGCGCAACGCACTCTGCGGCACGGGCCGCTCTTTTTTCAAGCAAGAGTTAGACGATATTAACCGATTCGATCGAAAGAAATGTACGAGACGACAAGGAGGCAACTATGGGACTGAAGATAGCGCTTGCCGGAAACCCGAACAGCGGAAAAACGACGATGTTCAACGAGCTCACGGGCAGCGCGCAATATGTCGGCAACTGGCCGGGCGTCACGGTTGAGAAGAAGGAAGGCAAGCTGAAAGGGAATGAGGAGGCGATCATCCAGGACTTGCCGGGCATCTACTCACTCTCGCCGTATACGCTGGAGGAGGTTGTCGCGCGGAACTATCTCGTGACCGAGCAGCCGGACGCGATCATCAACATCGTCGACGGCAGCAACATCGAACGCAACCTCTACCTGACCACGCAGCTGCTGGAGCTTGGCATCCCCACCGTTATCGCGCTGAACATGATCGACGTCGTGCGAAAAAACGGAGACGTGATCGATCTTGGCAAGCTCGGCGCGGCGCTCGGCTGCGAGGTGGTCGAAACCTCCGCGCTCAAGGGCATCGGTGCGCGGGAAGCTGCGGCAAAGGCCATCTCCGCTGCAAAAACGCATACGCTGGGAGAACGGCCGCACGTGTTTTCCGGAAGCGTGGAGCATGCGATTGCACATATCGAAGAGTCCATTGAAGACATGGTGGAACGCAAGCTTCTGCGCTGGTATGCCGTCAAACTCTTTGAACGGGATGAAAAAGTGCTCGAATCCTTGGAACTGAACGCGGAGACGAAGGCGCATATCGAAGCGCACATCGCGGACTGTGAACGGGAGCTGGACGACGATGCGGAGAGCATCATCACCAATCAGCGGTATGCCTACATCAGCCGCGTGGTGGACGCGAGCGTGAAAAAGAAGCACAAGGGCATCAAGCTCTCCGGTTCCGATCGGATCGATCGCATCGTGACCAACCGCTGGCTCGCGCTGCCGATCTTTGCGCTGGTCATGTTCTGCGTATACTATATCTCCGTGACCACGGTCGGCGCCATCGTGACCGATTTTACGAACGACACGCTCTTCGGCGAGTGGATCATGGGCGGTCTCGGCGCATGGCTCGCGGGGCTCCATGTCGCGCCCTGGCTCATCGGCCTCATCGTGGACGGCATCGTCGGCGGCGTCGGCGCGGTGATTGGCTTTGTGCCGCAGATGCTCGTGCTGTTCTTCCTGCTCGCGTTGCTGGAGGACGTCGGCTATATGGCGCGCGTCGCGTTCATCATGGACCGCATCTTTCGCAAGTTTGGCCTCTCCGGCAAGTCGTTTATTCCGATGCTGATCGGCTCCGGCTGCTCGATTCCGGGCATCATGGCGAGCCGCACGATCGAGAACCAGCGGGACCGGCGCATGACCATCATGACAACGGCGTTTATCCCCTGCGGCGCGAAAATGCCTATCATCGCCCTGTTTGCGGGCGCAATCTTCGGCGGGGCCTGGTGGGTTGCCATCAGCGCGTATTTCATCGGCGTTGCCGCGGTCATCCTCAGCGGCATTATGCTCAAGAAGACGAAGGCGTTTGCGGGAGATCCCGCGCCGTTTGTCATGGAACTGCCGAGCTATCACGCGCCTTCAATGAAAAACGTGCTGCGCAGCACATGGGACCGCGGATGGAGCTTTATCAAGCGCGCGGGAACGGTGATCCTGATCTCCTCGGTCGTACTCTGGTTCCTGCAGGGCTTTGGCTTTGTGGATGGCGTGTTTGGCATGGTGGAGGACAACAATCACAGCATCCTTGCCGCGGTTGGCAGCGTTATTGCGCCGGCGTTCTCGCCGCTGGGTTTCGGCGGATGGAAACAGGCGGTTGCGACCATCACGGGCCTGATTGCGAAGGAAAACGTGGTTAGTACCTTCGGCGTGCTCTATGGCTTCGCCGAGGTGGCGGAGGACGGTCTGGAGATTTGGAGCAACCTTGCGCTGGACTTCACCGCACTGTCCGCATACAGCTTCATGCTTTTCAACCTGCTCTGCGCGCCGTGTTTTGCCGCGATGGGCGCGATCAAGACCGAGATGCGCAGCGGGAAATGGACCTGGGCCGCAATCGGCTATATGACGGTGTTTGCTTATGTTGTGGCGCTGATTGTCTACCAGCTTGGCAGCTGGATGGAGACAGGGGCGTTCACGGTTGCAACCGGTGCGGCAATCGCTCTGCTTGGCGTTCTGCTCTATTTCCTCCTGCGCAAGAACCCATATGATAAAAAAGCCATTGCAAAGCAAGCAGAGCAGTAGAATTCGAAATGATGAAAAATAACATCCGCTGAAAGGAGCGAATTGACATGATCAACTGGCTATCGACAAACTGGGCTTCCCTTGCGGTCGGTCTCGTGGTTGCGGCGGTCGTCGCCGCGATCATCCTCAAGATGATCCGCGACAGGAAGCAGCACAAGAGTACCTGCGGCTGCTCCTGCAGCGGCTGCCCGGGCGAAAGCTACTGCCATAAGGCATAGGCGCATGCCCGGGAAAATCTGTTCCTGCCTCCATTGATGTGATCCTGCGCGCAAAGGGCACGGCGAAGACCGTGTCCTTTGCGCGCAGGTTGCCTTTGCCGGACTGCGACTACCCCAGCGCTTCCTCCAGCATACCGAAACGCGAGATGCAATCGATATATTCCGCGACACAGTATGGATTTTCCAGATCTGTTTCGTTCAGCCCGCGGTGTGCGTACAGTTCGTCCCAAAGCGCGCTGCTGCCTTCCACGAGGAAGTATCCGCTGACCAGATCAATCCCTACGATGATGTCACAGCCCGAAAAGACCGCGTCCTGTGCCCGGTAGAGCGCGGCACCGGCGCCGACCGGTTCGATGACGCAATAGACGGGTTCCGGCAGTCTGCCGAACGGCAATTCGCAGGCAAAGCAATCGTTCATGAGGATGTTGTCGATCACCATCTGGCCCACGCGCGTGTCCTCCATTGGTTCGAGCGGATAGCGGGAATCCAGATAGGCATAGAGCGCGGCGCCGCTGATGCGGTTCGGCTTGAGGCGCGGGCGATATTCCGCGAAAACGCGTTTCCAGCGGGCGAGATCGTCCCCTGTGGCTTGGGTCAACTGCATGGCGGCCTCCCTTGCTTGCAAACGTTCGTGCTGCCATTATACCGCAAACCAAGCGGTTTGTATGCTTGAGACGATAACGCTTCCGCCGCAATACGCAGCAAATGTGACCAAATATGGCAATGTTGTTAAAACGAACCGCAGTTTATATTCTGTTAACGATTGCATTATACAATCCATGTAATTGTGCTTGGGTCTGTTAAGAGACTTCGTGTTGCGCAATGAACAGCGCCGCCCGAAGCGCGGCGCAACTGCGGCCGTAAAGAGACGAATGTATCCTGATTGGGAGGAAGATAGATGACCCCGTATGTGGTTTTTGAACAGGTTGGCAAAACATATGAAACCGAGGGCGTGAAGGTAAACGCACTGCAAGACGTAAGTTTTGAAATCGGCGAAGGCGAAGTCTGTGTGATTGTCGGCCAATCCGGCGCGGGCAAGACCACGCTTCTCAACATCCTGGGCGGCATGGACACGCTCACAGCCGGCAAGGTATTTCTCGGCGGGGAGGAAGTTTCCGCCTACAATCGCAGACAGCTCACGCGATATCGCAGAGAGGATATCGGTTTTGTGTTTCAGTTTTACAATCTGATTCCGAACCTGACTGCGCTGGAGAACGTCGAGATGGCGACGGAGCTTTCCAAAGCGCCGTTTTCGGCGGAACAGGTGCTTCAGGATGTCGGCCTTGGAGAGCGGATGCATAATTTCCCTGCGCAGCTCTCCGGCGGCGAGCAGCAGCGCGTCGCGATTGCGCGCGCGCTGGCGAAAAACCCGAAGCTGCTGCTCTGCGATGAGCCGACCGGCGCGCTGGACGATACGACAGGCAAGCAGGTGCTCAAGATTTTACAGGATCTCAGCCGCGAAAAGGGCATGACGGTCGTCATTATCACACACAACAGCGCAATCACCGAGATGGCGGACCGCGTCGTGAAGGTCAAGAGCGGTACCGTCTCTTCCGTTCGAATCAATGAATCTGCGAAGCCCATCGAGGAGATCGAATGGTGATGCGCGCAAAAACAGCCTGGAATAAAAATCAAAGGCGCGAGGTCTGGAAGACGCTTGGACGGTTTGTTTCAATCCTGTCCATCGTCGCGCTTGGCGTCGGCCTTTTTTCCGGCCTTAAGGTGACAAAAAACGCGATGATCGACACGGCGGACACATACCTGCGCGACTATGCCATGTATGACGAAAAGCTGATGACCACCATCGGTGTTGACGAGGCGGAGATCTCAGCAATCGCCGCGATGGAAGGGGTTTCCGCCGCGGAAGGCGCCGTGAGCATGGATGTGCTGATGACGATGGAGGACGGCGGGATCTATGCGATCGCCGCGCACTCGATCACCGAAAACGTCAACCGCCTGAAGCTCGTTGCGGGACGCATGCCGATTGCGGACAACGAGTGCCTCGGCGATGCGCGGTTTCTGCCCAGGAGCGCGATCGGTTCCAAACTGTTGCTCTCCGACCAGAACGATGCGGATACACTGGATGCGTTTGTCTACGATGCATACACCATCGTGGGACTTACGGACTCCACGACATATTTGAATATGGAGCGCGGCACAACCAAGCTCGCCGGCGGAAAGATTACGGCCTTTCTCTATCTGCCCGCAGGCGGGTTTTCAACGGAATATTTCACGGAACTGTATGTGAAATTTTCCAACGCACAGGGGAAGATCTTCAGCGACGCGTACGACGAAGTGGTCGACAGCATGGAGATCCCGCTCAAAGCGCGCATGGAGCAGTTGGTACATACGCGATATCTCGATATCAAGCAAGACGCACAGGCCGAGATCGACGACGCGGAGTCGCAGTATCAGGACGGGCTCACCGAATATGAAACGCAAAAGACCGACGCGGAACAGCAGCTGAGCGACGCGGAGACCAAGCTTGCGGATGCCAAAAGGCAGATCGACAGCGGCTGGAGCACGATCTATGACAACGAGGACGCGCTGGACGAAGCACAGCTGCAATACGATGACGGAATCGCGGCCTATAACCAGGGCGTGATCGACTATGAAGCGGCAAAAACCGACGCGTTTGCACAGCTGGACGACAGCCAGGACGCGCTGAACGAACAGCGGGGACAGGTCACCGTCGCGTTGGATGCGGCGACCGTTGCGGGAGATGCCGACCAGATTGCGTATCTGCAGGGTCAGCTTGCCGCACTGGACACCGCACAGGGCCAACTGGACGCCCAGCGGCAGACCACGACGCTGCTTTTTGAAGGAATGCTGGCGCAGCTGGACGCGAACAAAGCCCAGCTGGATGCGGCGAAGCTGCAGATTGACGACGGCAGGGACGCGATTACGCAGGGAAAGCGTGAGCTGGAATCCGCCGAGGACGCGTATAACGACGGATATCAGGACTATCTCGACGCCAAGGCAGATGCGGAGGAGAAACTTTCGGACGCGGAGCAGGAACTCTCCGATGCGAGAAAAGAGATCGACGACGCACAGGCGGAAGTCGACAAGATGAAAGCTCCGAGTGTGTACCTGCTCAATCGCGAGACGAACACGGGTTATGTGAACTTTGAAAACGATTCGTCAATCGTAAACGGTATTTCGAAGGTGTTCCCGGTGTTTTTCTTTCTCGTCGCGGCGCTTGTGACCATGACCACGATGACGCGCATGGTGGAAGAGCAGCGTACGCAGATCGGCACGCTCAAAGCGCTCGGGTATGGCGGCGGAACCATCGCGTGGAAGTATGTATCCTATGCGGGCGGTGCTGCGCTGATCGGCGCGCTGATCGGGTTCTTTGGCGGGAGCTGGGTGTTCCCGTGGGTGATCTGGAAGGCATACGGCATGCTCTACGGCTTTGCGCCGATCATCTACACGCTGGACTGGTCGCTCTTTGCGCTTTCGCTTACGGTGACGCTGATCTGCTCCGTCGGGGTTACGCTTTTGACCTGCCGCGCGGAGCTCCGGCTCATGCCCGCGGAGCTGATGCGCCCGAAGGCGCCGAAGGAAGGCAAGCGCGTGTTCCTCGAACGGATCGGCTTCCTCTGGAAACGGCTTGGGTTCATGGTCAAGATCTCGCTGCGCAACGTCTTTCGCTATACCAAGCGGCTGATCATGATGGCGCTCGGCATCGGCGGCTGTACCGCGCTGCTGCTCACGGGATTCGGGATTCGGGATTCGGTTGCGAACATCGCGGCGGATCAGTTTGAGCAGATTATGACCTACGATTTTGCCGTAGTGTTTGACGAGCCGAAGGACACGGCACAGCAGGCGGCGTTTATGGCGGACACGAAAGAGATCCTTTCGCAGAGCGTGTTTGTCTGTACGGACACGGTTTCCGCCTACACGGACGAGGGACTCAAGGACGTCAACATCATTGCCACGGGAGATCCGGATATCTCTTCGCTCATCGCCCTGCATCGCGACGGGCAGTCGCTTCCGTTCCCGCAGGACGGCAGTGTTGCCATCAGCGATAAGCTCGCGCGCATCGCGGGCGTTTCGGTGGGAGACAGTATCCGCGTCAAAGCGGACGACGCGCGGCAGGTCGATCTCAAGGTGAGCGCGATATTTGACAACTTCGTCTATCATTATATGCTTATGACGCCCGCGACCTATGAAAGCACCTTTGGCAAAGCATGCGAATACGAGGCGGTGCTTGCGGACTCCGCCATCGCGGACAAGCACGAAGCGGCGGCAGCGCTGCTGGATGAGCAGGGCGCGGCAAACGTCAGCGTGACGTCGGACATTCAGGAGCGCGTCAACGGCATGATGAAGAGCCTCGACCTCGTGATCTTCGTGATCATCTTCTGTGCGGGCGCGCTGGCATTTGTGGTGCTCTTTAACCTGAGCAACATCAATATTACCGAGCGAATCCGCGAGATTGCGACGATCAAGGTGCTGGGATTCTACGCGCCGGAAGTCGGCGCATACGTGTTCCGCGAGAATCTGATGCTGACGCTGATCGGATCTCTGGTCGGCATTCCGCTTGGCATCTGGCTGCATTCGTTCGTGATGGGACAGCTGAGCTTTGATATGGTCAGCTTCCATGTGGTGATCAAACCCCTGAGCTACCTGCTCGCGGTCGCGCTGACGTTCGTGTTTGCGTTCGGTGTGGATCTTGTGATGCGCCCGCGGCTGGAGAAGATCAACATGGTCGAGTCGCTCAAAGCCATCGAATGATCACAGTATTCGTTGAAAATCAATTTATGCAGGATAGCAAAACAAGAGCGAGCCGCGCATTGCGCGGCTCGCTCTTGTAAACGCTCGGATTAATCCCGATCCAGCAAGCCTTTGCCGGAAAGGATACGGGGAATGTATTTCTCAATGCGGTCATGCCGCGTCTTTGACTGCTTTGCGTCCGC
>CAYPEV010000032.1:0-4218 GCA_964409605.1 uncultured Christensenella sp.
ACGGTAGCGTCGGGCGTCGTCACCGAGATCCTGGACAAATAAGAGACAAGAGACACACAAAAGAGGCTCGCAGATGCGAGCCTCTTTTTGCGTCTGTATTTTTACATTACTTTTCTAGCGATAGAATCAGTCTTGTATCACATACGTTCTTTTGCTTACTTTTCTTTCAAGAAAAGTAAGAGGGTGCCCCTGATCCGGTTGAACTGCTCGCCGATGGGTTTGGCAAGGGTGAGATCGGAAATCATCGCGTCGAGTTCCGGCAGGCTGACCCATTTTGCGTCGACGGTCTCGTTCGGCTGAAGCCGGATCTCACGCAGGGACAGATCCCGGCGCAGCAGATAGTGATCCACAAACGAATCTCGGGTGGATTCGGTGCCAATGAAGATCAGCTCCTCCTGTGCCGCGAGGATGCCCGTCTCCTCCTCCAGCTCACGGACCGCGGCCTCCAGACTGGTCTCCCCTGCAAGAGCGGAACCGCCCGTATTCTCCCACGTATCGGGATAGCTCTCTTTTTCGGGAGCGCGGAGCGTCAGCAGAAAATTCCCGCGGGAATCCAACGTCCAAACAGAGACGACCGTGTGAAATTCGCCCGCGGAGGAGGGTGCGCCGCGCATGCGCGTACGTCCGAGAGGTGTTCGCCTGCTGTCAAATAAATCCCAAAGTTCCATCATTCCGCCTCCTGCCGACCAAGAGAATACCGCGTGAAAGGGCACGGCTTACATGAACAGCACGAGCCCGATCGGCAGGAAGATTGCCAGAATAAAATCCAGAACCTTGATCTTCGTGACCTTGAGTAGATTCAGCCCGATGGCAAGAATCAGGAGCGAGCCTACGCACGTCATCTCCGCGACGGCGGCTTCGCTGAGCACGGGGGCAAGAAACTGCGCGAGCAGCGTGATCGCCCCCTGATAAAAGAACAGCGGAATGGCGGAGAGCAGCACGCCGGCGCCAAGCGTGCTCGCGAACACGACCGCGCTCACACCGTCGAGAATGCTCTTGGTAAAGAGCACCTCATGATCGCCGGAAAGCCCGCTGTTGAGCGAGCCCACGACGGCCATCGCGCCGACGCAATACAGAAGCGTGGTGGTGATAAACGCCTCGCTGAAGCGCGAACCGTCGTCCGACTTTGAAGCAAGCTTTTGCTCCAGCGAGCCGACAAAGCGGTTGAATCTGCCGTCGAAGTCAAGAATCATGCCGACGGCGCCGCCGATGACGATGGATATGGTCGCAATCAGCGCGTTTTGCCCTTTGAGCATGCCGCTGATGCCGATATAGATGACCACAAGACCGAGGCCCTGCATAATGCCGCCGGAAACGCGCTCCGGTATGCCTTTTTTGAGCAGGAGTCCGAGTGCGCCGCCCACGAGAATCGCTGCGGCGTTGACGATGGTACCAAGCATGGGGAACAGTATCCTTTCTGGTGATGCCCAAGGCATAACAATTCATCTTTCGTTGACATTTTGTATGATTATACGCCTTTTGCGCGCGAAAAGAAACCGGTGTGAAAAAACAAACAGCGGACATGCAATGCGCGGATCGAGATAACGGAGGAATGCCATCCTCAGCGCGGTAGATGACAATTGGATTTGTCCGGTGCACAAAAATGCGCAAGAATGCGCGTTTTTATACGCCTTGTAGGCGTGTAGATTCGATGATACCATGTCACAGAATCCAGTTGTAATGTCTAGAACCAAAGGAAAACCGCATACTTTTTCAAACGATTACGATACTGAACAGATAGGAGATTCGTATGAAAAAAACGTTACTATGTGTGCTTGCTTGCCTCATGGGCAGTTTTTTTTTCATTGCATGCAAACCCGTGCCCATTCCGGAACCGAAGGGGATCATGCAGCCGACCACCGCGCTGTATCAAGGGCTGGATCAGCTCAAAACGCAGGATGCGCAAACGCGGCCGGATGCCAGCGAACAACAAAAATATTGTATCGTGCTGGATGACGGGTTTGGCATGAAGGGATTCATCGCGCCGCAATGCATGAGCTATCGCGCGGCGCTTGCCGCAATCACGGACATCAGCATGAATCACGAACGCGTCTGCTTTCGCGCAAGCGATCTTGTGGCCAATCAGGAGAGCGCGGTAGACGCAAGCGACACATTTTTCGAAAACGCGATCCAGGATTGGTTTTTCCGCGACAAGAGCAACGAGGCAGCATCCATCATCGAGCAGATGGCGCGGCAATATCGCCAGCAGCCTAATCAGACGATTATTCTGCTCTCTGATTTGATGCTTCCGACGGAGGATGATTACCTGAAGGCGGTCAGTGCGCTGGCCGACTCCGTTATTACAGCCAAGGACGCAACGATGGGAATCATCGCGATCGTGGGAGAATTCCGTGGAACAATCGACAACTTGCCCATCAGCCCCAAGAGCGGGCAAAGACGCAATGTCCGCGACTATATGGTGTTGGAGCGTGACGCGAACGGCAACTTCCGCCACCCGTTGTATCTGCTCTTCATGGGGAACGATCAGGCTGTGCTTGCGGCAATGCAGAAGGCGCTGTCCTCGCTGGACGCCTGCACGTGGCTGGATGACACGACGCCATATTACGCGACCTATTTTTCAGAGTATGGCGCAACGCGCTTTGTCAAGGACGACATGCTCTGTGAATTCAACCTGGGATGCGAGCAGTATAACTTTGCCGATTACCCGGTGGAGAACCTCGTCCGCGGCGTCCAAAACAAGGACGGAAAAATTCGCTATCCAGCGCAGAGCGAGCTGACGGATGAATACCAAAAGTTGTTAGGCGAAATAAGGGTTGCAAAAATTTATCAGTCCGAATATGGAACGACGGAACAGAACGTTACGATTCAATGTTCCGTGCCGTTTCTGCTGACGGATTCTTCTGAAAACGGCGGCGCGATGACAGATCAGCAAAAATTGCTCGCCTCCGCGCAGGATTTGACGTTTGGGAAAGACGACTATGAGATCTACGTAGACCTGGAGACGCTGGAATACAGCGAGGCGTCCGGCATGCCGGACGCGCGCTGGGTTGTGCCGGATGCGGCCGTCGTACACTGCGATAGCAAAAAGATCAGCGCAGACCGGGAGAGCGTGGAGCTTGTTCTGAGCGTGAACACCGAGCTTCTGGAGCAGGATGTGCCGCTGCTGTGCAAGGTGTCGGTGCGCGTGGGTATTGCGCCGGAATGGGACGAGGTTGAGGCGCTGTTTCAGAACAAATGGGTGAACAAACTGACGCTCAATCTGCGGGAATTTGACAGCGAGTCCATGGGTCTTAACGCGGGCGAGAGCTCCGCGCGTTTTACCGCGGCGACGACCGCGCGTACGCCGTTTCTGGAGAACCTGATCTGCGGCGGAATTGCGCAGGCGCATATCCAGTCCATCATCCGCGAGATCGAAGCGCAGTCGTCGGCCTGTGTTGAGACGACGATGTTTGGACTTGTCGTACGCAATGTGGCAAACCGGTATACCAATGGGGCAACCTGGGAGGATGCTGAGAGTTTCAACGGCTGGGCATTCAGCGTAGAGGAAGCGACGAAGATTAAGGCCGCGTTCGATGGAATGGAAACGTCAAAATAAAACGGGAGGGTGTCTATGAAAGAGAATAACAGAAAACGGGTGGCTGCACGCGTGATGGTAACAGCTTGTCTTGCGGCGGCGTTCGCGTTGATTCCGCCGGTGGCATATCACAATCCTCTCTACGGCGTGTTCTTTCTGGAGGACGCGGCGAAGGACATCGCAAGGCGATTTTCAGATGCGACCCGATGGATCCATATGGGTGGAATCGTTGCGGTCTGGCTACTCAACCTCGTGTTTTTTGTAATCAACGAAGCGCGCGCGGACAGCGGGCGCACGCTCGCAAGGCGCATCTCCCTGCAGAACGTTTTGAACTTTTTGTTTATGGTGCTCTGCGTTGCGGCAATGATCGGCTATCGATACAGCCTGTCTTCTTTGGTGTGGATCGGAATCCTGCTGCCGACAGCGACGCAAAGCGTTGCAACGCTCTGGATGCCCTACTATATCGTGGCGATTTGCGCGCTGATTCTTTGGAAGTTTTGCATGAACGCGGCGCCCGCAACAAACGTGATCGTTCGCAATCCAATCGCGCGGTGGATTGATGTACCCGCGAAGCGCGCGGACCGGAACCGGTAAGAAAGGGAGAAGGCTATGAAAAAATTCGTACTCGTTGCGATCGGCGGTACGGGCATGCGTGTGGCGCAGTCCGTCGTCGCGCTTGCCGC
>CAYPEV010000032.1:4228-8788 GCA_964409605.1 uncultured Christensenella sp.
GCCGGTTTCTTGAGCGATCTTTGCGAATCGGAGTATAAGCTTGAAATCCGTTTGGTCGATTTGGACGTCGTCCCCGGCAGCGATAAGATCGAGCTGGAGGAGATGATCCGCGCGGTCAACGATGCGATGGGTCATCTTTCAATCGAAATCGGCAAGCATCCGGAGGATAAGCGATGGCGGGCAAAAGGCATTGACGGCATGCAAACCTTGCAAGTGCCGATCGATGATCGAAGCACGCTGAACGACCTGCTGCACGATGGGTTTTTACCGGGTTCCGAGGCGCTGGCGTACCATGCGCTCTTTTCGGAGGACGATCGCACGCTCGTTCTGCGCCGTGGTTGTAAAGGCAGGCCGCGCATCGGCTCGCTGCTCTGGGCGGAGCAGTTTGATCTGGATTGGACGAACCCCGGCGGGTTCTGGCGGTCGATCTTTGGGGACATCGTCGAAGATGAACTGCGGGTGATGTTTGCGGGCTCCGTCTTCGGCGGCACGGGAGCCAGCGGAACGCCTACGCTTGCGCAGAAGTTTATCGAGGCTTGCCTGCGTGGTGATCGCGGCAATACCGCGGCGTATGCGAGCCATGTCGCGCTGACGCTGATGCTGCCCTATTTTAATGTCGGACAGGATACCGACGTCGACAGCGGATTGTTCTCGATCAACAGCAAGATGGCTTTGAAATATTATGAGACGTCCGATGCCTTGCGGGGCGTGGAATTCACGCAGTTTGTGGGTGACGACCGGCAGAATATGGAGAAAAAGGATCAGCAGGGCGTTTGGAACTCCGTACGGCTGGATCGCAACAGCAGCACGCAGGAGGGGCAGAACGATCCGTCTATGCCGGCGGAGCTCATGGCGGCGATCGGTATCTGCCGCTATTTCGCGGGCGATGTCCCAAAGGCGGACGCGGTTCCGCACAAAGTCTATGTTCCGCTGAAGTGGAGCAACACGAATCCGGAGCTGGATATTGCGCCCGAAGACGCCTTCCCGCTCTTAAGCTTTGATTATTTTCCCGTGACGAGTGAGGGACAGGACATTTGCCGCATCCGCTCGGTGAAGGACTATATCCTCCGGCTCGAACGCTTCTGTCTGATGCTGGGGACGTATTATCGGACAAACGCCGCAGAAGATCTGTCGTGGAACTATCGCCCGGAGGTATTTCGAAACGTCTGGGAAAAGAAAAACGACCTGCTCGAAACATACGACAGCCGTATCGATGGGGTAGGCTCGGTGCTTACCTTTGCGGCGCATATGTTCCGGTGGCTGGAGGAGCTGGATCACCACGGCATGAATGCGCTGCTCAAGATCGAGGTGAAAGGCAACCGAAGGACGCAGCATATAGAGCAAGTGGTGGAGCGCGTGGCAAAGACCGGATCAACTCAGCTGGATCTGCTTGGAATCCCATGTGCGGAGATTGCGTCGCAGATGAATTCGGCGCGCATGGATCCATGTGAGGCGACGAAGTATTTCGTTTCGTCTTTGATGGAATGTTGCGTGCAGCGAACATAAAAGACGACGCGTACGGAGGTAAAGATATGTCGTTTTATCATTGGTTCTCATCTCACCCGAATGAAGTCATGCTCAGCGGCAACGCTTCCAAGCTCCAGACGATCGGAAAAGAGCTTCGCATCAAAGAAACAGACCAGAATGAGCGGCCGAGACAGACCGATTTTCGCAGGATCAGTTCCGTGCCGGATATTTGGAGCCAGCATCGCCTGTTTGACATGCTGCTGCGCAACAACGCGGATGACCCGAGCTATGAAGAATATGAGGCCATCGCCGTTCGCGAATGGCGTGCGATGCTCGCGATTCTTGTTCTCGCGGAATCCTACGGGGTCACCGTTCGTACAACGACAATTCGCTTTGCCGACGGGGTAACGAATCCATACCTGCGGGCGGCCTATGATTCCCGGCCGAACAAAGAGGCATGGCCGCGGATGGACGTGTACTATATCGAGGCGGGCAGGGTGCAATATCCCATCGCAATGTCCTCGCCAACGGTTCATATCGTTCCGACCAAGGACGCGTGGCAAAGTCTTCGGACGGTCTATCCGGGACAGATTCCCTGGGTGACGGACAATCAGGTGCATGCGCCGGTTGTGGAGGATAACGGAATCGTTGCGCCGTTTCAACTCGGTGAGCTGGAGACGGAGAAAACAACCGCGATGATGCCCGTCCATGCCCTGCTGCTGCAGCGTTGGCTTAAGCAATACCGCGAGACGCTAAGCGAGCGGTATCAGCAAAACATCATGCAACCCTTCCTGCTCGATATCCAATTGGTGCAATCATACGAGGAGGCGATGACGCAAGCATTTCGCCTCGATTCAGATCGCATGCCGCGCTTGGACAGTTTTTTCTCTTCCGAAGCGAATCAGCAAGGATTGCGCATCGGGGACACGCCCGCGCCGAAAAATCTGAAGATATTTCTGGATCGCATGTTCTATTCCGTGATCGACCAGAATTCGACGCAGGCTGAACTTCTCGATACCCATCGCTACGCGGGCGGAATCGCAAAGGAATGCCTCGTTAGCAAGGAGCAGAAAAACGGAAAAATTGCGCACTTCTTTGCCGCAATGCCGGTGACCGATACGCTCTTTAAGCTTTGGCGGGAGAACGAGCATCTGAAGCCGCAGTATTCGATTCAATGCGTGTTCGCTTCGGATGGGGTGACCATCACACAGGTCACGGCTACGGTCGTCATCGGAGACATTTCATTTTTCAAAGTGTACTCCGTGGCGCAGATTGAATCCGATTCGTGGAGCAATCTCTGCACGGCGGCCATCTGGCCGCGGCAGAAGATCGCCGGTTGGAAGGAATACTACTTCTTCTCTAACGAGTTGAACGGGTATCGTCTGGAGCCGGAAGAAGAGGTGGCAAGCGCAAACAAGAAAACCCACCCGAAGTGTGAACAAACAGACGGCGATATCTCAGTCTATCGGCTGTCGATGGCGCCGGAACGCTGCGTCTTGAAACGAGGCGGCAGCGTCCTTGGCTATCTTGAGATTCGAACGCGCAAGGAGATCCCACGGGGGTTGAATACCAATGTGTATTGCGTATCGATCGACTTTGGTACCTCCGCGACGACGCTGTACGGCTCGGTGGAAGGAAAAACGGCGAAGTTGCTCTCCGGTGTAAATCTTTGGAGTCTGCCGCTGATCAATGCGCCGGACAAGATGGGAAATGATGCATCCCGTCTGGAGCGGTTCTTTTTCCCGGCATTGCCGCTTCCCGACGAAAGTGGAAAATCAGGCGCCGGCCGATCGACTCCCGCACAGTTGGACTATGAATCGCTGCAAAACAATGAAGCGGCGCTGGCGCTGTATCCCGCCTGTGTACCGATGCAGACCATTCTCGCCGACACGACCAGCGATGAACTATCGCGCGATGTTTTCCTTGACAGCTGGATCTTCTTCCGTTCGTTCTTACAGGCTCGGGATGGAAAAGACTGGCCAAGCATGCACACGAACCTCAAATGGGCGCATGGCAGAGCGAACGACCACAACCGGATTGAAACCATCTTGACGGAGATTCTTAACATGCTCGCGCTTGAGGCACGCTGCCAGAATTGCAGCAAACTTGCGATTACCGCGTCCTATCCGCTTTCGTTTGACGACACAATACGAGACTCCTATTATGATGCTCTGATCAAGATGCAGGTAAAAATTATGGAGCAAACGGGCCTGAGCGCATGGCAAACGCAGGCCGCCGGAGAAGCAGGCGAGGCGCGCGAAACGGGGGCGAAAAGCGTCAAGCAAATCACGGAGAGCGAGGCGGTGTTCCGCTTCGCGGTGCGTCAGGAACCGCAAAATGAGAACTACTTTGTGGTCGACGTCGGCGGCGGGTCCACAGATATCTTTATCAGCCTGATCGACACCGCAAACAACAGAACGTCGAGCGCAACCTCGCTGGGGTTTGGCGCGAGAAAGGTTTTGCTTGAAAAGCTGCTGAGCAAGGAAGAAGAGATTCTCCGATATCTGACGAACTCGTTTCAGAATGATCTGAAAGGGATCCTGCCGGTCGACACAGCTGCCTATATCCGCTCATTCGCCATGCGAAACAGAAACAGCATGGTAGAGGATATGTTCTCCATGCGCATCCCGAAAAAAGCCAACGCGGCGGCGGAACTGATTCCGAATACGTTCGGTGATGCGTTTTTGAAAACTGCTGCGGAGAATCTGGAATTCGGCCCGATCCGTGAACTCAAAAAACGAATCGCATTCTATATCGGGGCTTCCATTTGGCTTTCCGGCATGATGCTCAGAGGCGAGGACAGCGCGGGTTCTTTCATTTCTCTGCTCTTTACCGGAAACGGCTCCAAGATGATCCGCTGGATGTCGACGGAGACCGACCGGATTCGTCATTTTCTCTATCTGCTGTTTAACGCAGCCGGCGACCTTGGGTTACCGAGGCAGAACTTCTCCATCCGGTTTACGTCGATGCCGAAGCAGGAAGTTGCGTTTGGCGCCTTGCTCGCCCTTCCGGAGGATTTTTTAGAAATCGAGAAAAAAGCTCCAAAACAAGTTAAATTTGACCGAAGGGTGCAAGAAGCGGATGATTACGAAG
>CAYPEV010000032.1:8798-16605 GCA_964409605.1 uncultured Christensenella sp.
AAAATACGAAAAAAAGAACATTGACACGAATTTCTCCGATTTTTTGCAGTATATGTCCGCGTACAAGCGTGCGTGTAACGTTAGCTTTGGTTGGAAATTTGAGCCGGAGGAATATGACCAGTCCATTCTAGACGAGGTAGGGATTCAGAACAGAATCAAGCAGAGAATCGAAGACAGAGGATATTTCCTCAGCGCGCTGGAAGTAGTCAGCGAGCGATATATGCCCTCGGAGGCGGAAAACGAATCGAACTGAGAAGGGGATGATCGCATTGAGTCAAAAAATCAAAAGAGGCTATGCCGTATTGCTCCTGTTGCTCTCTTTTCTCTTGCCTGTGTTTTCTGTTGCGTTGGCGGAGGATTACGATTGGCTTCAGATCGAGATCACACAGGAGACAGCCCTGCTGGATGCAGCGGCAATGCAGATCGGTACACTGCTGCCGGATACGGGAAACGGTCTTACATTGCTTCTGGAGTCCGGTGAACGCATCGAAGGCATACAGGTAAATTATCTGATTTCGAGCGGCGGAGAAGAGAACCAGACGCAAGAACTCGCGGGGAAAACGAAGGTCAGTCTTAGCATTGCGCAGGCGGCACAGACGCTTCTTCCGGAGCCGACGTTGGAGCAAGCGGCGATCGATCTTACCCCTGATCCAACGTCGAACGAATCGTTCGGAAAGCTGCCGCCCGAGGGATGGATCGACACCGGCGTCGTACTGGCGACGTTGATCTCACAACATCGCCTCGATCAGGAAGCGATCAAGGACAGAGACGCGATGCTCGCAGGCATGACGCCGTCGCCGCAAGATCCGGACGCGAATCCAAGCGAGACGACCCCGCAACCGACGCAGGATCCTCAGCCAGAAAGCGATTTGTGGGCGCGCTATCCGTGGCTTGCATATGTGTTGGTGGGATTTGGCATGTTCGCCATCGGAATGCTCGCCTGGATTGCGGTTACCATCTCCGCCGCACATGAAGTATCCAGCGCGCAGACCAGGCAGCTCTTAAAGCTTGCGGAGCACCTCTCAAACGGGATCGTTGTAAAATCGCCGCTTAAGGTGGAGCAGACCGCCTGGCCGCGGGACGGGCGCGTACAGATCACTTCGGAGACACTGGACCGGATTGCCTCTATCTCGCGGCAGGGCGGTGCTGTGTACACGCAACCGCCGCAAACACAAAAGGAACCGGAACCCACACCGGTTCGCGAAGGGGAGGAGCCGGATCTGCTCGCGCTGGCAAACAGCCTCGCCGGAATTACTTCCGCGGCGGAGTGGCACGCGCGTGTGCAGGAAGCTGGTTTCTACGCCCGGCTGCTGCAAGCGAATCCGACGGATAAAGGCTCGTATATCGCAGACGAAGGCGGATACTCTATTCTGGCTTGCCTGATGCGAAGCGAGAACGCGCCGCTTGCCTATGTGGTGCCCTCCTATCAGGATCCAAAGGCAAGCGAGCCGCGTTGGAGTTCGTTTTTTGTGGTGAATGAGGACAATGTCGTATTAAACTTCCGCATCGATACGCTGCCGGTGATGTTTGTTGAGCATGGCGTCTTCTTCCTGCTCAAGTCGAAGGGCAGGCTGACGCGCAGAGTGCAGTATTATTGATCCCGGCAGGGGCCGCGCAAAAAACGCAAGGACTAAGAACCGTATCAATGCAATCCGCTTCCAAAGCCGCCCGATGGGGCGGCTTTGCGCGTGCGCCGCATGAAAAAAGCCACCCGCGAACGAGTGGCGATTGTGCGAAATGATGCAAAGTTGTTATCTGCGCAGCAGCAGCGCGGCGATGCAAAGACCGCTCATGAGAAGCTGAATGATGGCGAAGCGATAACCGACCTGTGTATCCGACCAGCCCATGTTCTTGCGCGCGTGGTCGTGCAACGGCGTGCGGACGGACTTGAGAAAGCCTTTGATCTTCGTCAGACGGATGAAGAGGAGCTTAAACAGCCCGATACCGCCGTCGAGAATGATCACGAGTACGACGGGAATAAAATAGAGCAGGTTATAGGTCTTGAGCGCCATGACGCCGAGGAAGATGCCGATCATGCGGGAGCCCGCGTCGCCCATGATGATCAGGCTCGGCGAGGCGTTAAACATCAGATACGCGAGCAGAGATGCGATGAGGATGAAGCACATCTGCGCAAGGTCGGTCGAACTCCCCATCAGCAGGAAGATCGCAGCAAACGTCGCGAGCGAGACGATCGAGACGCTGCCCAAAAGGCCGTCTACGCCGTCCGTGCAGTTTGTAAAATTGATCGAAATCCACAGCACAAAGGTAACGACAAGCAGGAAGAGCCACTTTGGCAGTTCCAGCGTCCAGCCAAAAAGCGCGAGGCTGTGCGATTCGTTGAAGACGAGATACGCGCCCGCGGCGAGTAAGCAAACGGCGAGGTCGAGCAGCCCTTTCTTCCATTCGCTCCAGGAAGCCGCGCTGCGGTCGTCCAGATACCCGGAGAGCATCTCGAGCAAAAACAGCGCGCAATAGATCACGTACTCCCAGCGAAACGGAACAAACACAAGGAAGATTGCCACGCAGCAGATGCTGAAAATCAACCCCGCGCCGCGCGGTTTTCCTTTGGCGAGTTCGCTGTTGACGGCGTATTTTCTGCCCTGATCCTTCGGCAGGCGCGCGATACCGATCCTGATCGTAAAAAAAGTCAGCACAAACGCGGCGAGGACGCTCAGAAGGATCCAGCCGGCGCTGTAGGTTACGGGAAGCAAAGTATAGAGCATGCAGTTCTCTCCAAACAAGAATAGCAACAGTATACGCTTTTACGACGCGAAACGCAATTCTTTCGCGGTTTCCGCGCGGCTTCGCCGCGAAAAAGGGCTGCCTGCCGGCAGCCCGAAGTGCGCGTGAAACGGCTGCTTACGCGGCTTTCTTGCTCACGGCGTCAAACTCGCGCTGAATTGTCTCGTTCGGTTGTTTCGTCAGCAGCGATACGACGACGATGACGATGCAGGAGAAGAGGAACGCGGGCAGCAGCTCATAGATGCTCCAGATGCCGCCGAGCTTGCTGATGAAGAAGTTCCAGATAAACACCATCGCGCCGCCTGCGATCATGCCCGCAATCGCGCCGGGATAGGTCGTCCGCTTCCAGAAGAGCGAGAAGAGCATCAGCGGGCCGAACGCCGCGCCGAAGCCCGCCCAGGCGAAATCCACGATGGTGAAGATCACCTGGTTTTTGCCCGTCGCGACAAAGATCGCAAAGATGGTGATGAGCACGAGCACGATACGGGACACCCACATCGCTTCCTTATCCGAGGCGTTCTTACGGATCAGCCCCTGCCAGACGTTCTTGGAGACGGCGGACGCGGAGATCAGAAGATAAGAGTCCGAGGAGCTGATCGCCGCGGCGAGGATGCCCGCGCAGACGAGGCCCGCGAGCAGCGGCGGCAGGAGCTTTGTCGACATCAGGATAAAGATGTTCTCCGTGTTGCCGGAGCCATAGACCATGTACGCATCGGAATACAGCGCGCGCCCGATGAGGCCGATGGCGACCGCGGTCGCGAGCGAAATCACTACCCAAACGGTTGCGATGCGGCGCGAGCGCTTCAGCTCATGCTCCGCGCGGATACCCATGAAGCGGAGCAGCACCTGCGGCATGCCGAAATAGCCAAGGCCCCACGCCATCGCGGAGGCGATCGCAAGACCGGTATACTTGCTGGCTTCGCCGAAGAGCGCTGCGCCGTTTGCCGCTTCGCCGGTCGGGTTTGCGGAGGTGACGAGGCTCAAGAACCCGGGGATGCCCTGCGCGTTTTCGATGACGGTGGAAAGCCCGCCCGCGGCGCCGATGCCGAGCGCGACCACGAGCACGAGCGCCAGAATCATCACGATCGCCTGCATAAAGTCCGACGTGCTCTCCGCGAGGAAGCCGCCGAGGAACGTATACGACAGCACGAACAGCGCGGCCACGATGACCATCGTATTATAGGAAGCGCCGAACAGCTGGCTGAAGAGTTTTCCGCAGGCCATGAGGCAGCTGCCCGCATAGGGCGTGAAAAAGACGATGATCATCACGGAAGCAATGGTCATCAGCACGCGCTTGTCTTCGTGGAAACGGCGCGAGAAGAAATCCGGAATCGTGATTGCGTCTACCGCGACGCTATAGCGTCTGAGGCGCTTGCTGACGATCAGCCAGTTGAGATAGGTGCCGATCGCAAGGCCGATCGCCGTCCAGCCCGCGCTGGCGAGCCCGCTCCAGTAGGCAAGCCCCGGAAGGCCCATGAGCAGCCAGCCGGACATATCGGAGGCTTCCGCGCTGAACGCGGAGACCCACGGCCCCAGCGTGCGCCCGCCGAGGAAATACGCCTCGGTGTTCTTGTTGGCGCGCTTGGCGAAGACGACGCCGATGACGATGACCACAAGCATGTACGCCACGATGGCGATCAGATGTTGCACTTGATCTGCTAGCATGTGCTGTTGTTCCCCCATAGATTCTATTATTTTGATTGAAGTAATAAAAATACAGAATTTTGTGAGTATTATACGACAAGACTGCGTATAAGCGCAAGAAAAAAGCGCGACAGGACAGCAGGAATTCGAACAAAACGGAACATTTCCGGCGTGCCGGAAACCGTGTATAATAAAGAGGCAGTGTTTCAGAAAGAAACGAGGGGGATTGAAAGATGCGTTGGTGGATGATTCTGCTCCTGGCGTTGCTTTTGGTTGTGATTGTCGTATGGATCGTCTCCGCAAACTCCACCGTGCTGCAGCAGGCGTTCATCCGTCTGCTTTGCTCCGGCAACGCGGGCGTCAAACCCGCGGACTATGACGCGGTGCTCGCCGCCATCGATTCGCTTGGGACGGATGTTTCTTACGAGAGCGCGTTTGACAACGGCGTTCTGGATGTTTTCGCTGCAAAGGGGGATAAACCCCTGCCGCTGATCGTCTACGCGCACGGCGGCTATTATGTCGGCGACGACAAGGCGGATTTTTCGTACTATTGCCAAACACTGGCCGGCAAGGGCTATGTGGTTGCGAACATGAACTATCAGCTCGCGCCGGAGGGGCGGTATCCCACGCAGATGCTGCAGGTCAACGAGGCAATCGCTTTCCTGCTCCGGCATGCGGAGGAATACCGGATCGACCCCGCGCGGGTGTTTATCGCCGGGGACAGCGCGGGCGCGCACCTGAGCAGCCAGATGGGGCTGTATTACACGAACCCCGCGTTTCAGGCGCGCATCGGCGGTACGCCCGCGATCGCAAAGGAGCAGCTAAAGGGCGTGATTCTGCACTGCGGCTACTACAACATCGATACCCTGCGCGCGACGGGCTTCCCGATGATCGCGGACTCCGTTTGGATGATGACAGGGGAAAAGCATTACGAGGGGACAGAGGCGGCAAACAGCATGAACACCGTCGCGTGGGTGACGCCGGAGTATCCGCCCGTGTTCATCGACTGCGGGGACAAGGATTCGTTCCTGTCGCAGGCGGAGGAGATGATAGACGCGCTTGCGGCGCAGAGGGTTGACGTGACCAGCTACCTGCCGACGACGACGGGTTTCCCGCTGCTGCATGAGTTTCAGCTGCGGCTGAATTTGCCGGAGGCGGTGGAGGGGATGGAGAAGCTGGCGGGGTTTTTGGGGAGAGAAAGTTAAGTAAAGCCGGTTTATGACCTGCCATTAAGGTGGTTAAAAACCATGATTCATGGTATAATGTGTTTCAATAGTCGCTAATTTAAAGGCTTTGTGCTTGGGAGCTTTGATGTTGGAACAGTTATCACTAGATTTTTACGAAGAACAAGAGAAACTAGCGACTACACCATCTCGAATCGCCTTCATTGACGAAAGTGGTTCATTTGGTTTTGATTTTGAGAAGGAAGGTACAGATAGATATTATGTGATTTGTGCCGTTATTTTGCAGACATCAAGTCTTGAGAGTGTTGGGAAATCATTTGATGCTATTTGTTGCAAGAATGGCTTTGCAAATAGTGAAATGAAATCTTGCAACATTGGAAACAAAGATTCTCGAAGACTAAAACTTCTTACAGAAATTCTTCCACTAGATTTCTCAGCTATTATACTTATTGCCGACAAAAAAGCCTTTATTGAATCTTCGCCTTTGACGAATTATAAGGAGGCTTTTGTCAAATATTTGCATGAACGACTTTACGATGTTATGTATGCAGTATATCCCAAACTAGCAATTTGCGAAGATTCCTTTGGGTCAAGTGATTTTCAGATTGGATACCGCAAATACGTAGAAAGAAATAGACCTAGAAGAAATCTATTAAATGAGTACGACTTTTGCTTTGTTGATAGCAAATCATCACGTTTAGTCCAGTTGGCTGATTTTATTGCAGGATCTATAGCCGCAGAACTCGAAGAAAAGTCTAAAACGAAGTATTTGCAAATTCTCGGGGGAAAGATAACCATTTGTTCTCATTATCCAAACATCGGAATTCCTTACTTTGCAGATTCTACAAAAGGGCTAACCGAATACAACAAGGCGATATTCGAATTATCATCACAAGCCGCTCAGAGATTCATTGAGTGTAATGCAAAATCTGAAGATTTAGTAATGAGGTTAAAGGTGGCCACATTAAGACACCTTCTATTTGTCGTTCAAAATTTAGATGCAAAAAAGTACGTAACCGCAAATGAGTTAATCAGATTACTGTCTGAATATAAGGGTGGAAAAATCACACCAAACTTCTTTTATCGTAAGATTATTGCATCGCTGCGAGATGATAATTTAATTATTGCAAGTTGCCCTAAGGGATACAAAATCCCAATATCACATCGAGACATCATTGACTACATTAATTCCACGGCAGGCATTGTAGGCCCAATGCTTTCACGCTTGGGGCGTTGTCGCAGTCTGATTTTAGGTTGTACAGATGGTGATCTTGATATTCTGGATGATCTAGCGTTTTTGTCCTATAAGAAGTATTTTGGTTGAATCAAAAGCGATGGTTGGCGTAGCTAGCAGGAGATGCGTTTGCCTAGAATACAACAGACAAATATAGGAAAAAGACAATCACTGGAGGAATATGGAACAGCAAGCACAAAACAGAAAGCCTGTTAAAGACCTGATCCATTTTGTCAGTTCAACTTTAAATGAACCGAAAGAATACTCGGAAAAATATTTGGCTTTTATCGACATACTCGGTTTCAAGGAAATAGTTAGTACTAGAAGCTCTGAATGGATAATAAATAATATTTACAATGAGATTAGGAAGATTGAAGTTCTTATACACGGTTCATTGTTGAAAAACTTGCTTCCCCAATCAACGTGCGAGCTGCTAGAATTTGTTTTTATTTCTGATAGTATAATCATCAGTATCCCCAAAGATTTACCACTTGCACTTGAAACATTAGTATCCACATGCCTTATGATGCAGAAAATGTTCCTTCACAAAGAGCATCCAATACTCATGAGAGGTGCTATAACAATGGGGGACTACTTTCATTATGATCAAATGACCTTTGGACCAGCTCTATCAAACGCATACATTTTGGAAAGTAGTATTGCAATCTTTCCCAGAATTTTGATTGATAAGTCTGTGAAAATTCACGAAATCTGTAATCAGAAGGACACATTGACAAAGGCGTTTTGCATTCAAGATACTGATGGCTATGAATTTCTTGACTACGTTAATTTCACATTAGCTTTTATAAGTGACAGATACAAGGAGTGCTTACATATTCGTATCTTTATTGAACAACGAATGCATGAGTATTTGGGAGTAGAACGGATATTTCAGAAATACGCTTGGTTAGCTGAGAAATTCAATAAGGCATTGATTTTCTACAAAGATATTGATCCTAAGCTAGAGAAGAAATACATTATTCCGTTATAAGCTCCCCCCCAC
>CAYPEV010000033.1:0-15834 GCA_964409605.1 uncultured Christensenella sp.
CAGGCCAGGGTGATCTTTACGCGTGCATCTGCTGCCATGGTCAAAACCCTCCGTACATTCGGTTAAAACATCATAAATCGAGCCCCTTTGCGGGGCACCTTCAAAAGATACCACACCAAAGGGGCCGTGTCAATCCATTATTTCTGTTTTGCCAGACTTTTTGGGAAAAATCGAGTGTTTTCGCGCTAATTTCCCGCAACGGAAAGGCTGGAAACAAGTATGCTCGGCGAGCCGAAGTAACCGCCCTGCGGCATGCCAAAGCGAAGATCGTTGCCGACCGCGACGACATCCTGCATCAGGCTTACGAAATTGCCCGCAACGGTGATGTTGGAAACCGGGCGTACCACCGCGCCGCCCTCTACGAGAAAGCCCGCTGCCTTGAGCGAAAAGTCGCCGGAGACCGCGTCCACGCCGGCGTGCAGCCCTTCCAATTCGGAGATGATCAGTCCGTTGTCCAGTTCTTTGACCAGATCGTCAAATCCATGCGCGCCCGTTTCCAGGCGAAACACCGTGGGCGATACGCCGACCGCGGAGGCCGCGCTTCTTCTGCTCGCGTTGCCCGTGCTCTTTGTCCCCGCCTTCTTCGCGGTCTTGAGGTTGTGCAGCAGCGTCCTGAGCACGCCGCTTTCGATGACCGCTTTCCTGACGCAGGGCGTGCCTTCGCCGTCAAACGCGCGGGGCGCGATGGGATCGAACGGATCGTCCCAGAGCGTGATGAGCGGATTTGCGATCGTCTGCCCTTCTTTCCCAGCAAGTAGCGAGCAGCCCTTCTGCGCTTCGTCCGCCGAAAACATCGGTGCAAACGCGCTCAATAGATCGCTCACGGCAAACGGCTTGAGCAGCACGCGATAGCAGCCGGACTCGACGGGGCTCGCACCGAGCTTGCCCAGCGCATTCTCTACCGCTTCCTTGGCGCAGCCTTCGGCATCCGCGGCATCTGCGCCCATTCGAAACGCAAATCCAGTCTGCAATTCCAAGCCGTCCTCCACGGATGGCATGACATAGAGATAGGAGCTGTTTGTGCTGCGTTCCGCGCAGAGCCCCAATGAGTTTTCCATCACGACCGCGCCGGAATCGTACCCCGCGGTGCAGTATACCACGCGCTTGACGCGCGGATCCAGCCGGAGGCAGATCTCTTCCAGCCGTTTGGTCAGGGCGATACGCGCGGATTCCGACATGTCTTTCAGCGCGCTGTCCGCGCGGCTCACCGTCTGATACGACTGCTTCGTCTGCATCGGGTGCTCATCGTCGCTCTCGTTGCAGCGAGCGTTATCCGCCGCGTGGTCGACGAGCCGCTCCGGTTCGTCGATCCGCTCGGAATACGCGTAGCCTTCGCGGCCATCCAGCGAAACGCGGACCGAAACGCCCGACTCGCGGCTGACGCTGTAGCGGTCGATCTCGCCTGCGTTCGCGTTGACTTCAAACGACTCGCCGCTCGCGTAATAGAGTTCCGAAGATGCGCAGCGTATCTTTGCCGCGTATTCCATTGCGCGCTTTGCAAATTCCTGATATGTCATTCGATTGCCCCTCCTTTGCCGCCGATGGTCATGCCGGATACACGGATGCGCGGCTGGCCGACATTGGTCGGCACCGAACCAGAAAGAGAGCCGCACATACCCGGTGCCATCCACATGTTTTTGCCCACGCGGTCGATCTTGAGCAGCACCTCGCTGCCTTTTCCGACCAGAGTTGCTCCGCGTACGGGCGAGACGATCCTGCCGTTTTTGACCCAGTAGCCTTCCGCGACGCTGAAATTGAATTCACCCGTCGGCGGGTTGACGGAGCCGCCGCCCATTTTTCTCGCGTACAACCCTTCCGCCATCCCGGAGATCATCTCCTCCTCGTCGTCCGTGCCCGCGCAGATGAAGGTGTTGGTCATGCGGGAGGTCGGCGCGTACATATACCCCTGCCGGCGCGAGGAGCCGGTGCTCGCCATGCCCATGCGGCGCGAGCCGAGTTTATCGATCAGATATCCTTTTAATATGCCGTTTTCGATCAGTAGATTCCGCTGCGGCGCGCCGCCCTCGTCGTCGACATTGATCGAGCCCCATTCCCCGGGCATCGTGCCGTCGTCAACCGCGCTGACACAGTCCGCCGCGATCTTCGTGTTCCGCTTTCCGCAGAAGACGGAGTTGTTGCGCCCGACCGCCGTTGCCTCCAGCGAATGCCCGCAGGCTTCGTGGAAGATCACGCCACCGAACCCGCCGTCGATAACCACGGGCAGGTTGCCCGCCGGGCACTCCGGCGCGTGCAGCATGGTCACCGCCATGTTGGCGGCGACCTTCGCGTGCTTTTCCACGTCGATGACCTCGCGATAGGCCTCAAACCCGCGGCAGCAGCCGGGGCCTTCATACCCCGTCTGTGCTTCGGCACCGTTCATGGCAACCGCCTGCAAAAAGATGCGGGTTCTGGGCCGTTCGTCGGTCGCAAACACGCCCTCGGTATTCACGATGGTCACGCGCTGCACCTGATCCAGATACCGCACCACCGCCTGCGTGACCTCCGGAGATTCGTTCTTCATCGTGCGTGCGCCCAAGCGCATGACCTCCACGCGCTCGGCGTTGCCGATCGAGTCGAACCGCTGCTTGACCGGGGTTGTGAACCCCTGGACCGCAAAGCGTATGTCGCCGTTTGGCGCCTGCTTCGCTTCACCGAGCGCAGCCGCGGCCGCGCGCGCGGTCTCGATCAAGGCACGCTCGTCAATATCCGCACAATAGGCGTATGCGCTTTGCGTGCCTTTCAGCACACGCACGCCTGCGCCGCAGATACGCGCGTAGTTCGCGCTCTCCACCTTGCCATCGATCATCTCGATACGCGTGCTTTCATTGTCTTCCAAAAATAATTCGGCGTAATCCGCGCCGCTCTTCTGCGCTTCCCATAAAGCGGAAAGCGCGGTTTCCCGTGAAATCATATCAGTCGGCATCAAGTCCGTTTCCTCCTGTCCGAAATTGCGATATGGGGCGCGTCACGCCCGCATATGCGGCTCCCACGAAAAGTCGCATGTCCATGATAGAGGAACGCATGCCGGACGTCAACCCGGACACTGCGTCAAAGTCAGAAATCCTTGGCAAAAAAGTCGTGAACCCATGCGTGAATGGTTCCGCATTCAGGCGGAATTTTCGAATCCGCCCGCGCTGTACCAGCACAACGCTATACGCTCAAAAAATACTGATTTGAACCATCTTTACAACCAGTGCTCGTACATGATATATTCCCCACTATGGAAACAGTAAAGAATAAACTCTGGACAAGAGATTTTACAATTCTGACGCTCGGCACGGTCGTCTCTATGCTCGGAAACGCCGTGGCAGGCTTCGCCATCGGCCTTCTCGTGCTGGATAAGACCGACTCGGTGCTGCTCTACGCGCTGTTTATGACCTGCTACAGCCTGCCGCGCATCGTCCTCCCGATGTTCGCGGGGCCTTATCTCGACCGGTTTTCCAGAAAGCGCGTCATCTACACGCTGGACTTTCTTTCCGCGGCGTTGTATGCGGTCTTTTTCATCCTGCTTTTGAAAGGCTTCTTCCAGTACACCGCGTATCTGATCATGTCGATGGTCATCGGCGCGATCGACAGCGTCTACAGCGTCGCATACGAGAGCTTCTATCCGCTTTTAATCAGCGAAGGTAACTTTACGCGGGCATACTCGATCGAAAGCCTGATCTATCCGCTGAGCACCGCAATCATGGTTCCGATCGCGGGGCTCTGCTATAAGACCATCGGCCTGGCGCCCCTGTTTCTGTTCAACGCGGTCACGTTCCTGATCGCCGCAATCGCGGAGACGCAGATCAAGGCGATTGAGACGCACATCGCAAGCGCTGCGGAACGATTCAGCGGCAGCCGGTTCGTGCGCGATCTCAGGGATGGCTTTGCGTATCTCAAGCGCGAGCGGGGGCTCAACGCCGTCACATGGTTTTTCTTCGTGATGATGCTGGCCAGCGCCGTATGCTTGACGCTTGCACTGCCCTACTTCAAAAGCCTCACCGGTGTGGACGGCATCATGCAATATACGTTCGTAATGGGCGCGAATACCATCGGCCGGCTGATCGGCGGAGGGGTGCACTATTTCTTCCGCTATCCCGCACAGAAAAAATATAACATCGCGCTGTTTGTCTATATCGTAATCTCGTTTATCGACGGCGCTTATTTATTCTTTCCGTTTTGGGCGATGCTGCTCTTCATGCTTGCGGAAGGCATGCTTGGCGTAACGAGCTATAACATCCGCATTTCCAGCACGCAGAACTATCTGCCGGACGAAATGCGCGGCCGCTTCAACGGTCTGTTTCAAATGCTCAGCATCCTCGGCACCATCTTAGGCCAGCTCATCGCGGGCGCGATCGGCGATCTGTTTCCCATCCGCTGGGTGGTCGCGGTCTGTATGGGAGTTACGGTGCTCGCCACGTTTGTGATCATCGTTCCCAACGGCGAACACGTCAGAAAAATCTATAATGTAAACGTATAAACCATGATTTATACAAATACTCCATACAAACGCCGGCATCATCGCTGGCGTTTTTGATTGCGTTATGCGATAATAAATCCAACGCCGGAATCAAACGGCGGCAGATCATGATACTTTACACCAACAGGAGGCAATCTCATGTTTGATCCCAGAATCCTGAAACTGGCCGACGGCTTAGTCAACTTTTCCTGCGCCGTCAAGCCCGGCGAGAACGTGCTCATCCAGAGCATCGGCGGCAATGAAGACCTCACGCGCGCGCTGATCAAAGAAGTATACAAAGCGGGCGGCGTCCCCTTCCTCTGGCTGGAGGACAAGAGCCTCGACCGCGAAATCATGCTCCACTGCACGCCGGAGCAGCTCACCCTTAGAGCGAATGTCGACGCGTCCATGATGGCGCAGATGCAGGCGTTCATCGGCATCCGCGGCGGCACGAACGCGAGCGAGTTTTCCGACGTACCCGGCGATAAATTCAACGACTATATGACCTATTACTGGACGCCGGTCCACGGCAGGATTCGCGTGCCGAAGACGAAATGGGTCATCCTCCGCTACCCTTCGCCGAGCATGGCGCAGCTTGCGGATATGAGCACTGAATCGTTCGAAGACTATTACTTCAGCGTCTGCACGCTCGACTACAGCAAGATGGACAAAGCGATGGACGCGCTCAAGGCGCTCATGGAGCGCACGGACAAGGTTCGCCTCGTGGCGCCCGGAACCGACCTGACATTCTCGATCAAGGGACTCCCCGCGATCAAGTGCGCGGGCAACATGAACATCCCCGACGGAGAAATCTACACGGCTCCGGTCAAAAACAGCGTCAACGGCAC
Organism: uncultured Christensenella sp.; assembly: GCA_964409605.1. Lineage (GTDB taxonomy): Bacteria > Bacillota > Clostridia > Christensenellales > CAG-138 > UBA7703. The sequence continues at coordinate 5,290 of CAYPEV010000033.1, forward strand.
GATCGCCTATAATACGCCGTCTCTGGAGGCGGGCTTTACGTTTACGGACATCAAGTTCACGTTCAAGGATGGCAAGATCGTCGAAGCCACCGCGAACGATACCGTCCGGCTCAATAACCAGCTCGATATCGACGAAGGCGCGCGCTATGTCGGTGAATTCGCCATCGGCGTCAACCCGTATATCACATTCCCGATGAAGGACACGCTGTTTGACGAGAAGATCGCGGGCAGCATCCACTTCACCCCCGGCAGCTGCTATGACGATTGCAACAACGGCAACAAATCCAGCCAGCATTGGGATATCGTTCTGATCCAGACGCCGGAATACGGCGGCGGCGAGATCTGGTTTGACGACGTGCTGATCCGCAAGGACGGCCTGTTCGTTCTGCCGGAGCTGCTGTGCCTCAACCCCGAAAACCTGAAGTAACAACCACAGTCGATGATGCAGAACAGCCCGGCGCAGATGCGCCGGGCTGTTGATTGTTTCAAGCTTTTGCGTGCTCTTCTTTTAATTTTCCGGCTCGATCAGGCCGTAGTTGCCGTCCTTGCGTTTGTAGAGCACGTTCATCTGGTTTGTCTCCGAATTGAGGAAGACGTAGAACGAATGTCCGACCATCTCGATCTGGAGCATCGCTTCTTCTTCGCTCATAGGCTTGATCGCAAATCGCTTGACGCGAACGATCTTGGGGCCCTCCTCTTCCGCCTCATCCTCGGAGATATACTGCGTTTCCATATCGCGGAACGCGCCGGTGCGGAGGCATTTCTCGAGCTTGGTGCGGTGGCGGATAATCTGCTTTTCGAGTTTGTCGAGCACGTTGTCGATGGAAGCGTACATGTCGCCGGTGATCTCTTCCCCGCGGATCACGCCGCCTTCATAGGGGATGGTTACCTCGACAATATGGCGGTTCTTTTCCACGGCGAGGGTGACGAACACCTCGGCATCCTGCGGAAAATAACGCTCGAGTTTGCCAACTTTTTTGTTGACGAGGTCGCTGAGGTAATCGGAGATCTCGAGGTTTTTGCCAGTGATCGAAATACGCATGATACCACTCCTTTTTCGGCAAACTATTTTGTACTCTGCCTATGTTTAATTATTCGATACAAAGATGACTTTTCCCTTGTCGTCTCATGTGTTTATTTTACTTTATTTTGATGGCTTGGATCTGTCATCCTTGTGAACGAATTCTATCATACCGTTGGAAAATATTATGTAATAGAATCACTTGCAATTCAATGTGCTTTTGAATAAGATAAATACATCTGGGGATCGGTTGCGTTTTGAGAGCATCCCCTCCAACTCTTTCACGAAGAAAAAAGCAGCGGCATGTTTCGTCCGCTGCTTTTGCGTTTATTTGATCTTTCTCCCGCCGCCGTAAACCGCGGAAATGCATCGGTCATCCGCCAGATACACTGCGCGCTCAAAGCGTTCCTTGACCGTCAGCGCACGCGCGCTCGGCGGCAGCGTTTCGTCGTCCAGTACGACGGCGTGGAGCGGGTTTCCCGGCGCGAAGCCGTCCGCATCGCCAAAGTAGCGTGAACCCGCGCTGGTCGCAAGATAATACGCCTCGCCCACGGTCAAAAACGGCTCTCTTCCTTCGGTCTCAATGGCGCGCGCCTTGGACATCCGAAGGCATCCGGTCAGCACCTGCAGCATCGGCAGCTGCGCCCCGCCCGCGATATCCGATCCCAGCGCCACCCAAACGCCGCGCTCCTTCATCTGCCGCACGGGCGCAAACCCGCTGCAGATGTTGATGTTGGAGTCCGGGCAATGCACGCAGAGCACGTTGTGGTCGATCATCGCCTGCTGTTCCCGCGCGTCGGAATGCACGCAGTGCGCCATGATCGTGTGATCCGTCCAGAGGCCATATTTATCATAGGTCTGCCAATACTGTTCGCAATCGGGGTGCAGTTCCTTGACCAGCTCGATCTCGCGTTTGTTCTCGCTCAAGTGGGATTGCACGAATACGCCCTTTTCCGCCGCGACAGCGCCCAGCCAGCTCATCAGTTCATCGGTGCAGCTCGGGGTAAAGCGCGGCGTCAAAATCGGTCGAATGCTTGTAAAACGCGCGCTTTCGTCCAGCCAGCGCAGGGTTTCGCGCTTGCTTTCCTCGGTCGCCTCCTGGCATTCGCCGCTCGCGCGGTCCATGTTCACCTTGCCGACGTATCCGCCGACGCCCGCTTTTTCCAGCTCCTCCATGAGGATGAGCGTCGCATCCGTATGCGTAGAGGAATAGATGCAGACGCGCGTGGTACCGTTCTTGACCAGTTCGGCGGCAAGGCGGCGATAGACCCTGCGCGCAAAGTCGTTGTCCGCAAAGCGCGACTCGGTTTTGAAGGTGTACGCGTTGAGCCAGTCCATCAGCGGCAGATCCATGCCCATGCCCAGCATCGGGTATTGGGGCGCGTGCAGGTGCATATCCGAAAACCCCTGCAGGATGAGCTTATCGGAGTAGTCCGAAATGGCGGCGTTTGCAAAATCCGCCGGAATCTCGGCAAACACACCCATGACGGCGCCGTCTTCCACCGCGATATATCCGTCTTCCGTAATCACAGGATCGCCGAACGTCCGCGCTTCTATGATGTGACCCTTGATCAGTGTCAAGCTTTTCGTTTGTTCTTTCATGTTGTCTCTTCCTTGCCTGCAACGCGATCTAAAATCGTGCGCAACAAATTCCGAATCCTTTTATTCAGCGTCTGCGGCGCGATGTGATTCGCGCGCAGCAGATTCCGAATCTTTTACATCGATGTCTTCCAGTTCCCGCGCGGAAAACGCCTCGACGAGCTGCACGCGTTCCGGATGCTTCCGGATCACCGCGCTTCCGCCGGTGTCCTCTTTCAGCGCGCACAGTTCGGGATAAAACTCCGCCGGAAAGATCGCGGGATTTCCGCGCCGGTTTCCCGCGCAAAGCGAGGCGATCTGCGTTGGGAGCGCTTCAAACGCGGCCAATAGTTTATAGATGCTCTCGCGCGTCAAGAACGGCTGGTCCGCAACCGCGTAGAGAATCCCGTCCAGCATGGGCTCCTTTGCAAGGATTGCCTCGGTGGCGATGGCGACGCTGGTGCCGACGCCGCGGTCGGGGTCGGGATTGATCGCAACCGGAAAGCCGCAGCCGTATGCGAACTGCTGAATTTCGAGTGCCTCCGCCCGTGTCACGCAGACGCGCGCCGCGAACGGGGCCGCGTCATAGAGCCGCAGGGCCCGCGCGATCATCGGCTCCCCTTCTATGTTGTGGAGCAGTTTGCCGCCGCCAAAGCGCCTGCCCGAACCGGCTGCGAGCAGGACGCAGCCAATCTTCACGCGCGATACCTGCCGGAGGCTTTGCGGAAGACGAATCTTCCCTTGCCCTCTGCGATCAGTTTGCCGCCCTTGACGACATGCCGCCCGCCGAGCAGAACATCCGTTACGCTGCCGAAGACCTTCATACCCTCGTACGGCGAATTGTCGCAGTGGTGCGCGTTGGTGCGGTAAGAGATCGTGCTTTCTCCGGCAGGGTCATAGATCGTAATATCCGCCTCGGCGCCTTCGCGCAGTACGCCGCGATGCGGATACATGCCGAACATCTTCGCCGCGTTTTCACTCAGAAGCGCCGCCATCTGCTGGAGCGTGATGCGCCCCGTGCGCACGGCGTAGGTATAGATCAGCTGCGCACGGTTCTGTACGCCCGCGCCGCCGTTCGGAGTTTTGCTGAATTCTCCGCCGCCCAGTGCTTTCTGGCTCATCATAAACGAGCAATGGTCGGTGCCGATGACGTCGATCTCCCCCGAACCCATCGCGGAGAGCAGCGCGTCCTCATCCTCCGGTTTTCTCAGCGGCGGGGACATGATGAATTTCTCCGCATCCGGATCGCCATAGCGCGCATCGTCCAGCACGAGATACTGCGGGCAGGTCTCCAGGTAGACCTCCTGGCCGCGCGCTCGGGCTCTGCGCGCTTCCTCCAGGCCCTCGTGCGTGGAGAGGTGTACCACCCAGACGGGCGCCTTGGCAAGCTGGCCGATGCGCATCAGCCTGGCTACCGCCTCCGCCTCTACGGCGTTCGGCCTCGCGAGCGGGTGCGCCAGCGGGGAACGCATGCCGATGCTGTTGAGTTCGTGGATGCGCTCACCCAGCACATCATAGTTTTCGCAGTGCACGCCGCTGATGCAGTTCAGCGCCGCCATGTGCTTGAGCGCGGCGTAGATTTCGCCGTCGTTGAGGCGCATCGCGTCGTACACCATATACATTTTAAAGGATGTAACCCCTTGTGCGACCATGTATTCCACTTCGGCCGCGCGCTCTCCGTCCCATTCCGAGATCGCCATGTGGAAGCCGTAGTTGCAGCTGGAGCCCTCCGCCTTTTTATGCCAGAGATCGAGTGCGTCCTGCATCGTCATGCCGCGGTCCTGCGTGGCAAAATCCAGCACGGTCGTCGTGCCGCCAAGCACGGCTGCGCGGGAGCCCGTCGCGAAGTTATCCGCCGTCACCGTCACGCCAAGATCGAGATCAAAGTGCGTATGCGTGTCGATAAAGCCCGCGAACACGAGCTTTCCGCCCGCGTCGATCACCTCGTCCGCAGGTTCCGTGATGCCTGCCGCGATGCGCTTGATAAAGCCGTTTTCAATCAGGATATCTGTCTGCTCAATGCCCTGGCTTCGCACAAGCGTTCCGTTTTGTATGAGTGTTCGCATAAGGGTGATCGCCTCCTTACGTTCAGTTGAAATCCGTTGGTAGAGTGAATCGTTTATAAAGCCATTGTAAATCGGTCGGACGGGTGAGGCGCTGCGCCATAAAAAAGTACAGGATAAAATTAAAAAACGCAGGATACAAACGATAAAAATTGCAAAACGCAAATATCTGTTTCCATTCTAACACAGGAATTTCTTCCTGCAAAGTATTTGCATCTAACAATCTTTGTGCTATACTAACAAAAAGGTGGGTGAGCATTATGCAAAAGTCACGTCTTCGCGCCGCCATCCTCAATGCGGCCAATCGAAATGCTGCTCTTGTCATTAAAAACGCCAAAATCGTCAATGTTTTTACAGAAGAAATCATCGAAGGCGATGTTGCAATGCGCGACGGCATCATCATCGGCGTCGGCTCGTATTCCGGTCGTGTGGAGATCGACGCGAAAGGCGGCTATCTCTGCCCCGGCCTGATCGACGGTCATGTGCATATCGAATCTTCGATGGCGCATCCTTCCCGCTTTGCCAATGTCATCCTCGAAAAAGGCACCACTTCCATCATTGCCGATCCGCATGAGATCGCAAACGTATGCGGTTCGGACGGAATTCAATACATGCTCGATCAAACGGAATGGTTGCCCCTTTCCGTTTTTATGATGGTTCCCTCCTGCGTTCCGGCGACCGCTTTTGAAACCAGCGGCGCAAAATTGACGGCGCGGGACCTGGAACCCTTCATCAGTCACCCGCGCGTGCTGGGCCTCGGCGAGGTGATGGACTATGTCGCAACCGTCGAAGGCGACGGCGAGATGCTCGATAAGCTCCATCTGTTCCGCCATCATCCGATCGACGGACACGCGCCGACGCTGAGCGGAGACGCGCTGAACGCCTATTGCACCGCGGGACCGTATACCGATCATGAGTGCATCACCTATGAAGAAGTGCTCGAAAAACTCCGCAAAGGCCTCCGCATCCATCTGCGCCTTGGCTCCGCCAATCGCAATGTCGAGCAGATCATGCGTCAGATCGCCGAAAACAACCTGCCTACGCGCAGAATGTCATTCTGCACGGACGATAAGCATCTCGCCGACATCCGCGAGGAAGGGCATATCAACTATATCGTGCGCCGCGCGGTCGCAAACGGCATCCCGCCGATCAAGGCGATCCAGATGGCGACGATCAACACGGCGGACACCTATGGTATCCGCCACTACGGCGCGGTGGCGCCCGGCTATCGCGCGGATCTCGTCTTATTCGATAATCTGACCGACTTCAATCCGCAGTTTGTGATCACCGACGGCAAGGTGTTTGAACCGAGCGTAGACACACACATCAAACCCGACCCGAAGATCTACAACAGTGTCCATCTTGCCCCGCGCAAGCCCGATATCTTCAAGATGCCGGTCGCAGGCCACGCGAACATCATCCGCCTGATCCCCAAAGAACTCGTCACCGCGCTCGACGTGGAAGAAGTCTATACCGAAAACGGCCTGTTTGTGCCCAGGGACGGGCTGCAAAAACTCGCGGTTCTGGAGCGGCACCATGCCTCCGGCCGCGTAGGTTTGGGCATTCTGCGCGGGTTTGATATCAAAAACGGCGCAATCGCAACCACCGTCGGCCACGACTCCCACAACCTCGTGGTGGTCGGCGATAACGATGCGGACATGTTGCAGGCGGTCGATGTGCTCGAAGAATGCGGCGGCGGTTATGTCGTCGTGAGCCAGGGCGAAGTGCTCGCAAAGCTTGTCCTCTCCGTCGCGGGGCTGATGAGCGACGCACCGTTGGAGAACATCCTCAAGCACCAGCGGGATCTGCTCGCCGCCGCAGAACACCTCGGCATTCATACCGAGAGCGACCCGTTCATCACGCTCTCCTTCATCGCGCTGCCGGTTATCCCGGATGTACGCCTGACCGATATGGGTCTTTTTGATGTCCGCACGATGGAGTTTTTCAACAAGTCAAACCTATGACTTTTTCGCCAAAAAACGGACGAAAAACTGCGTTTGTAATACAACGGCTTCTATCGGAACATCCACTATACTATATGTTGTTGAATCTGTGATATTCTCGTAGCATTTTATGGAATCCTGTTCCTTTTTTGTTCTGCGGTAGTATGATAGGGATGTATTAATAGTCATTACTGTTATTCGTATTTTGTTTGATCGATTCAATATAATTTAATACGATCAAACGTCCATTGTTCTGTTGTAATCCATCATCGGCGGTGCGGAGCGATGCCGCCGGTTGTCCACAAATCACAGGAGGGTACTATGGTAGTTGGAAAAAGCGTCAAGCGCGTTGACGCATTCGACAAGGTAACCGGCAGAGCGCGTTATACGGACGATCTCGCCGACAAGAGCGCACTCATCGTAAAAATCTACCACTCGACCATCGCACACGGCATGGTGAAGTCGATCGATACCTCGGCAGCGGAAGCGATCCCCGGCGTTGTCAAGGTGTTGACCTGCTTTGACGTGCCCGATCGCCCGTTCCCGACGGCGGGGCACCCCTGGTCGACCGACCCGCATCATCAGGATGTTGCAGACCGCCTGCTGCTCAACAAGCATGTGCGCTACTATGGCGACGATGTCGCCGTGGTCATCGCGGAGGACGAGGTCGCCGCGGATCAGGGCGTGCGCGCGCTCAAGGTGGAGTATGAGGAATACCCCTTTGTGCTGGACGTGCAGGAAGCCATGAAGGACGGCGCGCCGCAGCTGCACGAGAATTTCCCGAACAACATCCTCGGCCGCACGAACTACGAAGTAGGCAATTTCGAAGAAGCGATCAAAGAACCCGGCCTGATCCGGGTCGAGGGCTGGTATGATACGCCCATCGTGCAGCACTGCCACATCGAAAACCATATCTGCTATGCCGAAGAACAGGCGGGTAAGATCGTCATCGTCTCCAGCACGCAGATCCCGCACATCGTGCGCCGTATCTGCGGCCAGGCGCTCGGCCTCCCCTGGGGCAGCGTCCGTCTGGTCAAGCCGTACATCGGCGGCGGTTTCGGCAACAAGCAGGACGCGCTGTATGAGCCGCTTTGCGGTTTCTGCTGCCAGCAGGTCGGCGGCAGGCTCGTCAAACTCGACGTCAGCCGTGAGGAGACCTTCGTCAGCAACCGCGTGCGCCACGCGATCCGCTACCATATCGTCACCTACGCGCGTCCGGACGGCCGCTTTGTCGCGCGCCAGATGGAAGCGTATTCCAATCAGGGCGGCTACGCGAGCCACGGCCACGGCATCTGCGCCAAAGGTGCGAACGCGTTCAAGCAGATCTATGTCGACGCTGTCGCCACGAAGGTTGACGCATACACGGTCTTCACCAACCTGCCCGCGGCGGGCGCGATGCGCGCCTACGGCATCCCGCAGGTGTCGTTCGCGATTGAGAGCAGCGTGGAAGACGCGGCAAAGGCGCTCGGCATGGATTCTGTCGTCGTGCGCCAGATGAACATGATGCCCGTCGGCTATGTGGACGCATTCTCCAAAAACTGCAACTATTTCGATAGTTTGAATCAATGCATCGCCAAGGGCAAAGCGTACATGGACTACGACCGCCTGCATGCGGAGTACGCAAAGCAGACCGGCCCCATCCGCCGCGGCGTCGGCATGGCGATCTTCTGGTACAACACCGCCGTCTGGCCGATCGCGCTGGAAGCGAGCAGCTGCCGCATGGTCATGAACCAGGACGGTTCCGTGCAGCTGCATATCTGTGAAACCGAAATCGGGCAGGGCGCGGACACCGTGTTTGCGCAGATGGTCGCGGACACCGTCGGCATCCCGATGGAGAAGGTACACGTCGTCTCCACGCAGGACACGGACACCACGCCGTTCGGCACGAGCGCCTATGCTTCCCGCCAGACGTACGTCGCGGGATTCGCAATCCACAACATCGGCACGCAGCTCAAGAACAAGCTGCTCAACTACGCCTCCTACCTTACCGGCAAGCCTGCGGAGCAGATCGATATCGTCGACGGCCGCGTGATCGACAAGGCGAACGGCGAACTTCTGATGAACATCGACGAACTCGCGACCACCGCGCTGTATTCGACGGAGCAGGCGGAGCAGTTCAGCGCGGAAGGAACCACGCAGATCAAGAGCAACGCCTATTCCTTCGGCTGCGGATTTGTCGAGGTCGAGGTCGATATCCCCATGTGCAAGGTCAAGCTCCTTCGCATGATCAACGTCCACGACTGCGGACGGCTCATCAACCCGCAGCTTGCCGAAGCGCAGGTGCACGGCGGCATGAGCATGGCCATCGGATACGGCATGGGCGAACAGCTGCTCTTTGACCCGAAAACAGGCAAGCCGCTCAACAACAACCTGCTTGACTACAAGCTCTGCACGATGATGGATCATCCCGATCTCAAGGCGGAGTTTGTCGAAAACTTTGAGCCCACCAGCCCCTTTGGCACCAAGGCACTCGGCGAACCGCCGGCCTGCCCGGGCGCACCCGCCATCCGCAACGCGATCTTTAACGCGACCGGCGTTGCCGTGAACCAGACACCCATGACGCCGCACATCCTCTTTGAACGATTCAAAGAGGAAGGCTTACTGTAAAGGAAGGAGCTGACGACTATGTATGATTTTTCTGCTTTATATGAGGCAACGAGCGTCCAGCACGCCGTGGAACTCATGCAGGCGCATCCGTCGGCCGTTCTGATTGCAGGCGGCAGCGACGTTCTCATCAAAATGCGCGAAGGCAAACTCGCGGGGGCAGAGCTCATCAGTCTCTATAAGCTGGACGAGCTGCGCGAGGTCACCATGGATCCCGACGGCGCGCTTCGCATCGGGCCCATGACGAGCTTTTCCCATGCAACCAAGAGTCCGCTTTTGCAGCAATACATGCCCGTGCTCGGCGAGGCCGCGGATACCGCGGGCGGACCGCAGCTAAGAAATATCGGCACGCTCGGCGGCAATGTCTGCAACGGCGTCACCAGCGCGGACACCGCTTCGACGCAGGTTGCGTACGACGCGATGCTGGAGATCACCGGCCCCGCAGGCATGCGCAAAGTCAGCATTCACGACTTCTATAAAGGCGTCGGTAAAGTTGACTTGCAGCCGGGCGAGTTGCTCACGGGGATCCTGATCCCCAAAGAAAGCTATGAAAACTGCTTCGGCTACTATATTAAGTATGCCATGCGCAACGCGATGGATATCGCGACCATCGGCTGCTCGGTCAATGTCGTGCTCAGCGCGGACAAAAAGACGATCCAGCGGATGCGTATCTCCTATGGCGTAGCGGGTCCGGTGCCCATGCGCGCGCGCTCGGCAGAGGCCGCCGTCAACGGGCAGCCCGTGAGTGAGGAGACCATCGAGCTCGTCGGAAAGGCTGTTCTGAACGACGTGAACCCGCGCACCAGCTGGCGCGCAAGCGCGGAATTCCGCAAGCAGATCATCAGCGAAACAGCCCGCCGCGGTTTACGCGCCGCGGTTGAGCGCGCAGGAGGTGTGTTCTAATATGGAAAAGAAACTCGTCAAATGCAACATCAACGGCAAGGACGTCGAAACGTATGTGGACGTACGTGCCTCGCTGACGGATATGCTCCGAAACGACTATCGCTTGATCTCGGTCAAGAAGGGCTGTGAGGTTGGCGAATGCGGCGCGTGCAACGTCATCATCGACGGGGAATGCTATAACTCCTGCATCTACCTTGCCGTATGGGCGGAAGGCAAACACATCCGTACGCTGGAGAGTCTGCTCGGCCCCAACGGCGAGCTCTCCGATATCCAGCAGGCGTTTGTGGACGAAGCTGCGGTGCAGTGCGGCTTCTGTACGCCGGGGTTTATCATGACCGCGGTGGAAGTCCTCGAGACCGGCAAGGAATATACGCGCGATGAGCTGAGAAAGCTTCTCTCCGGCCATCTCTGCCGCTGTACGGGGTATGAGAAC
>CAYPEV010000034.1:0-15820 GCA_964409605.1 uncultured Christensenella sp.
GCCGATTCCGCTCAAGCTGCTTTCCACGGAGCACTACAACGGCATTGTGGATTTGGTGTACGTGCCGCGCTGAGGCGGGTGAATCTGGCGGAATCGGGTGTTTTCTGATAGAATAGAGGCAGAAACGTGAGGTATGACAATTATGAGAAAGAATATCGGCAAGCTGCCGCATTTGCAGCATAAGAGCGACGAGACCAAGGAGCAGGCGGAGGGATTCCGCGCGCTGGAGAAGACCAGCCCGACCAACAGCGTCGCGCGTAATCCTGCCATGGCGGGGAAACTGATGAGCACGAGCATGCGGCAGTATACGAGAAAAGGGAAATAAGGGTTTTTTAGAACGGACAAGCAGAAGACCAGCCGGTTTTGCGGCGGGTCTTCTCTTTTTCCGAGATAGATATAGAAAGCTTTCTCACTATGTGATACAATATCCCAAGAAAGTGAGTGGATATTATGAAGAAAAGCATAGAAATTCACCCGCAAACAGCTATGAAAAATATTGAAAGCAGTATGCGCGCAGAAGGATTTCGAGTATCCAGCGAGACAAAGCAAGCCTGTAAAGAAATTCTTAAAAACGGAAAGAACGCATCTGAGTTAGCAGATTATCACGTTAGCCAGGTGCTCAATAAGGCAAGATGAGCGAGTATTTTACATCATTTGATGACGTATTAGAAAACAAACTTGGTATATCCGACCCCGGAGAATTGAAACAATTGGAAGAGGAGATTGTGCCGTTACGTACGGCTGAAATCTTCTCTTCTTTTGCATCCGCTCCTCTAAACTTTCAAACACTCAAACGAATACACCGCGTGATGTTCTCCGACCTATATCAAATGGCGGGGAAAGTCAGATGCGTTGATATGATTAAGGGCAACAATCAAGTGCCGTTTTGCTTCACACAAAATATTGACGCGGAGCAACGCAGAATTTTTGCACAACTCAAAAAGGAGCATCATCTCAGCGGGTTGAGCCGAGACGAGTTTATCAAAAGAATTGCGTGGTTAGCTGGCGAGCTAAACGCATTGCACCCGTTTCGAGACGGGAATGGTAGAGCGATTCGCGCATTTCTAGTTTTACTCTCGCAGCATGCAGGTTATGAACTTGACTATAGCAGGGTGAGCAAGGATGAATTGATTGAAGCGGACGCAATGGGCTTTATGGGTGATAGTGAAGCAATGTGGAATATATACGCGCGTACTGTAAGTTAGGACTGCGTATAAAACATTCGTGTCATATTTCATGAAGAAGAAAAGAGCGGCTTAGGATACTATTTTGGTACAATTATTAGTTTGTGTTTATTATGGTTAGTCCCCACTTGTGACTGGCGGTATTAGTTTAAGCTTTTTGTGTGTATTTGGTGCGGGGTTGGTATCAAAAATAAACACATCAGCAAGGTGATCAAAGATAGCGTTTTCCATCTTCGTTTTTAAAATTCTAATATTGTCAAAGCGATTTGCATTTTTAATAAACCAAGATAGGATATCAGTTTTCATTACTGCCCTTTTCTCATCAGGTTTAATTCGATCAATAATCCTACTATACCACTCGGAAATAATCGCAGTTTTCTCCTCGTCTGTCAACTCGGTATATGCAATGCAAGAACCAATCCTAGAGAACATCGCGTGGCCAAGGATTTTCGTTACTTCACTCTCGTTTTGAAAATTAGCAGTGCAAAGAAAAATGCAACCGTGTAAGTCAACCCTATAGTTGGTATCTTCAAAATGTCCTTCGTCGAACAACTCATAAAAAGCGTTATAAAACAGAGGATTGACTTTGTCGAATTCGTCAATTAGAACAACGTTAGACTCACGACTTATTAGATCTCGAGCGAAACAACTTCTCGAATGGTCGCTACCAAAGATGTAGTTATATGCTTCTTGTGATTGCATCATGGAAAATTGAATGCGGGTTAATTCACCACCCAACACAGCACTTATGCTTTTTGCGGTTTCGGTCTTACCAACACCAGAAGGCCCATATAGAAGGAGTACTACTGGTTTATATCTATCGTTTGATGTTAATTGATAAATACTTGAAACTATTTTCTTCTTACAATCATGTTGACCCTTAATTTCAGATTGCAATCTGTCATAAAGAGTTCGCAATATAGTCCTGTTGATTAGATTATATTTTGACGAAACATACTCTATTGTGTCATTAAAAACCGCGCGAAGAGAGGCTTCAACTCTCTTTGGAGGATTATTTACAAATAAATTTTCAATATCATTATTTAGGGTTAGAATATTAACGAAATTTGATAGCGCATGTTCGAGAACGGAAGCGTAATCATCAGAACGAACAATGCAGTTAGTCACTGCTCTTTTCCCGGTAGAAGATACTTGGTTATCTCCGTGCGCAGAATCAGCTGGACGTAACTTCGCATTGTAGTGCTGTATCATATCCATAAACGGAGTAAGTTCTGAATTGTTGGGTATTTGATCATCGAGAAATTTTTGGAAATCTTTCTTTGATCCTGTAAATATAACTATTCGATCAATCATTTTCTTCTACTCCAGCTAACAGAACATCAATAATATCCAGTTCAATATTATCATCCTCAGATTCATTACTGTTATCTTGCTTGATATATGAAGGATTATCTTTCAGTACCGAAAAGGATGAATCGAAATTTAGTTCGTTGTTGATTTTTAGCTGTTTTATTGTTGTTTTGCCGACTTTAATTCCGTAAACAGTCAAATCCATTTTCAAAATATCTGATATTCTATAATTATTTTTAAATGATGTAATATTGAATCTAAATACGTATCGAAGGGGATCCTTTTCGCCAATAAATTCATAATAGCCCTTGCCCGATTTGATTGCATTCTCCATTTTATCAATGAGGATATTAAAGTCACCGGCTTCAATGCTCTTGTTGGCTTTCAACATAGTCATATATGGAGAAACCATAATGATATATGATAGTGAATCTCGTTCAGCTTTTATTGTGTATCCTGCAAATCGCCTGACTGTTTCTTCCTTGTTTTGCAGCATACTCACAAAATCTGAAAGTATGGTGTTCTTTATAATACTCTTTGCAAGTTTTTGTGTGCTTAACGATGCACTAGAATCAACGCTTGCGGATACAGATGCTTCAAAACCGAGCAAAGCCTTAAAAACTTTACCAATCCCCACAGAACCTGATGCAGTAGCATTTGCATTCAGTTGTCCGCCAGACTCGTTTAGTAACTCAGAGGTCTGCTCGAGAGTTCCACCTGCAACAATTTGAACAAAATCAGTTACAGATTCCTCGTCGAAGTAAACGATTTTCTTAATTTTCCCCATTTTCAACTCCCAATCATTTTTTAGTATGCACGAAAGCACCCCTTACTCCCTCTCCCTCAACAACTCTTTAATCTCCTTCAACTCCGCCTCCATCCGATGCAGGTGCTTCTGCATGTCGTCGATCTCCTGCTCGGCCTTGTAGTTGATCGCAAAGTCGATGATCGCCTCGTGCTTGTCCCGCGCGGTCTGCCGGTTCTGGCTCATCATAATGATCGGCGCCTGAAACGCCGCGATAAACGAGAGGATCAGGTTCAGGAGGATGAACGGCTTCGGGTCAAACTGCAAGCCTAGAAACGGCAGCAGATTGATCGTAATCCAGACCAGCAGAAACCCTGCGAAGATGATGATGAACGTCCAGCTCCCGCCAAACGCAGCAACCTTGTCCGCCACGCGGTCGCTGCGCTTGGTGTGGTGCTCATAGTCCTCGTCCAGCCGCGCCGCAACGCGCTTTTCATAGCTCTCCACCATCTGGTCGATGCGGGAGAGCTTTTCGTCGTTCAGCTCGATCCCATAGCCGCGAATCGTCGTCTTGCTCTCGCTTTTGATCGTAATTCTTTCTTTTTCTGTGATCATAACGCACCTCGTATCCGCATGGTTTGATAGCACTATTTTATCAGCATCGGTTGTATTCGTAAACGCAAATCGAACCGCGCATGGTATAATATGCAAAAGCATTCGAGCAGGAGAGACAAAACGATGAACAGCGTGCGTATTACGGTGCTCAAGCGGGAATTTTATCCGGATCTCGCGGAGGAATATCTCTTCGAAGGCGCGGCGGCGGGGCCTTGCCCGCTCCAGACGGTCGGGGACGAGTTCGTATACTCCGGCGGTGCGGAGAAGCCGGAGGGGCTTTGCCCCTGGGCCTGGATCGATCTGTATTCCTCTATCGCGACGCTCTATTCCGGCGGCGATGAAAACACCTGGTATCGCTCCGGCGGCACGCGGATTCTCTGCTGCACGGACGGCATCCGGCCGGTTGTTTACAAGCTGGAACTCGTGCGCGGCTGACGCGCGCAAAAAAAAGAGGAGCGCACGGCTCCTCTCCTGTGGATATGCTTCCTGCTCTTTAACGCCCGTAGGAATGCTCCAGCGTATAGGCGTCGGTAACGATGGGCTTGCCGTCCTTGTCCAGCAGCGGCGTGAGCCCGCCCGCGTAACCCGCGGCGTGGAAGAGATAGTTTACGCCGGTTTCGCGGTCCACCCAGATCTCGTTGGTATTCATCGCGCCTTTGGTGTAAATTCGGATAAAGCGGTCGTCCTGACGCATCATAAGCCCCCCTTAAGGTTGATAGCAACAGTATACCACGACCACGGGGCTTGACCGCAAGCGAAGAACGGTACTATCATCTACATGTTTGAACACGGCTGAGAACCTGCTCGCAAGAGATATCTCTCCGCAACAAAGGATTCTGCATCTTCCAACTATAAACAGGCGTTCCGTCTGCCGGGAAGGATCATTCATCATGAGCGAATCGCATTTCTATCACATTTCCAAATCCGGGAAATTAAACCAATTCTATGATATTTCAGAGGTAGCGGATCAGGCAAACAATGATGCGGGTTTTTTCTGGCTGCACTATCTGGAACCATCAGCCGAGGACTTGCATCCGCTGATCAAGCTGCTGAATCTTCATCCGCTATCGGTCGAGGATGCGCTGGACGATAATCAGCTGCCGAAGATAGATGATTTCCCCAGCAATACATTTATCGTGTTCAATGCCTTCACCTATGCCGAAGAAAAAATAAGCATTCAGGAAGTAGACTTCTTCCTTGGCAAGCATTTCGTAATCAGCATAGACCGCATGGGACTGGGCGGTAAACCGCTTCTGAATAACATCGAGGAAATCGTGCTGCGGGAGATGGACGAAGACCGGTTGGGGCCTGCGTTCGTGCTGCACACAATTCTGGATGTCATTGTAGACCACAAGGTCTTTGCCATAGAAGCGCTGGAGGATAAACTGACGGAAACGGAAGACGCTGTTTTGGAAAGGCCGACCGAGTTTGATCCGAAGTCGCTTCAGCATATTCGGCATATGCTCGTCATGCTTCGCAAAAGCCTCTTCCACGAACGCGAAGTCTTCGTGAAGATTTGCCGTAAAGACTGTCCGTTTATTCCGGACAAAGCCATATTCCAATATCGGGATATCTACGATCATCTGGCGCGGTTCTTTGAATTGACCGAGACGCTGCGCGATGTCGCGACGAGCCTTATGGAGATCGATCTGTCTTTGCGCAGCAATGAGATGGCCCTTGCCTCCAACCGCACCAACCGATCGGTCCGCCGGCTGACTTTGATTACAATCGTTTTTTTGCCGCTTTCACTTCTTGCCAGCATCGGCGGGATGTCCGAGTGGTCTATGATGACCGGCCCTGAGAATTGGCGTATTACCTATCCGTTGTTCCTTTTGGCTATGGTCGCCATCGGCGCTGTCAGCTACTTTTTCCTCAAATGGATCATCCGGAAAGACGACAAAAAGACGGACAGCGACGGAACGGATTGAATTCGATAACCTGAATGGCATCGATGGGCTGCTGCGCTTGCCTGCCCGGAGAAGCTGCAAACAATCTATACGACCGGATTCTTCTCAAAGACCGCGCCAAAGCTGTCTTTCGATGCAAGATGGAATGCATGCTGCTATTCGGCGGATCGGAACATGCGGCTGCGGTTTCACAAGCCTCCCGAGGATCGATCTGTGAGCAAACTTTCTATTACATTGTAATATTTACGATTCGTTAAAATAAAACGCATTTCTGTAATAAATAGATCAAATCGAGCAAAAAATCGCTATTTTTCCAAGAGTATTGCTTGCATTTTGCATTGCACCAAACCTATACTATTACATTGTATGAAGCTTTTTTTGCGCATAAGCTTTTCCGTGCCTTGACGTGAGCGGGCTCTCTTCGCTATGCGGCATCGACCACAGGCGATGAATGTCTTTAATCGAGGGAATGCACTTGGTAAAACGCATCAACGAGATCATCCGCCGATGGCGATATTTGGGATACGATCGCGAAACGGTGCAGCGGTTTCATGCGGAAACCGACCGCGCGAATTTGCATACGCTTAAACGTATGTGCTTTCTCGGGCTTGCGCTGACCGTGATGATGATCGCATGTTACGGTATTGTGATGCGCCAGCCGGTGCGCGTCGTAACCAGCTCGGGAATTGCTGCGTTCTGGATCATTCTTTATTTCTATATCTACGAGTTGCTCCGCGGTGTTTCGATCGGCCCGATTCGGGGCGCAAAATCGCTGGTGTATCTTGTCTCGGCGACGATGTATCTGTGCGGCATTCTATCCGGTTCGCTTCTTGCGCAGGGCGAACTGGGTGTTTTGAGCGTATGGATGTTTCTTCTGGTGCAGATCTCGTTCGACATCCCGCCCATGCAGAACCTGTTGACGGTGACGCCCTATGCCGTGCTGTTTCTGATCATCAGCAGACAATCAAAATCTCTGGAGCGCTGGTATTTCGACGCGCTCTATACGAGCATCTCCGTATCGGTGGGGCTGTTCGTTTCCTATCATCAAACTAGGCTCGCGCTGGATAACATCATCGCGCAGAGCAATCTGCAAAAGGCAAACTTTGCGCTCTACCATACCGCCACGACGGACGAACTCACGGGGCTGATGAACCGGCGCATGCTGTTTGACCGCTATGACGCGATCTTGTGCGATTGCGCGGAAACGAATAAAAGCGTTGCCTGCGTGGTTCTGGATATCGATGATTATAAGCAGTATAACGATAAATATGGGCACCCGGAAGGCGACGCGCTGCTGCGGCGAATCGGGGCCGTATTGCAGGACTACAGCAGGGAACATCGGATCGAGATCGGCCGTATCGGCGGGGAAGAGTTCCTCGCGATCTGGCCGGAAGATGATGTCGCCCGCTGCGAGCGCGTCTCGGACGAGCTGCGCCGCGCAATCGAGCGCATGGGGATTCCGCACGCCGCGGCGGATCACGAGAAGGTGACCATGAGCGTAGGGCTCTGCCTGCTGCCAGGCGCGATGGCGCAAGGAGCCTATCTCTACGCGGACAAAGCGCTCTACCGCGCGAAGGACGCGGGCAAAAACTGCGCCTGCCGTTATGATGCGGAAACCGGTCGTTTCTTTCTGGTGTGCGAGAGACCGGACAGGGAGCGGCCGCTGGAACTGAAATTCCAGTTTGATGAAAAGAAGGCCTGAATTGCGGCAGAAACCGAACGGCCGACCGATTACTCCAACAGTAAAATACGGGCAGATCGACTGCCCGTCCGGCCCATCGTCAAAGCCATATCGACTTTGGCGATGTTTTTTTATTGTTGCCTGTCAAAGGGAAAACAGATTTTTCGTCAGGGTTCGGCGTCGGATGAGAACGAAAAGCCTTCGTTACGGAAGAGCGATATGCATAGATCGACGACGCGCGCATCGTATTTTTCGCCTCTGCCGGATTCGATTTCCTGGAGCGCGGCCTCGATGCCCAGCGCGGGGCGATACGGGCGATGCGACGTCATGGCTTCCACCACATCTGCAACGGCCAATATGCGGCTTTCGAGAGTGATCTCATCGCCTTTGAGATTGTTCGGGTAGCCGGAGCCGTCGAGCCGTTCGTGATGCTGCAGCACCATGGTTAAGATCACTTGCGGCAGGTCCATCTCCCGAGCGATGTTATAGCTGTATTCGGCGTGCGTCTGTAAAATCTGATACTCCAGATTGGTAATCTTGCCCGGTTTGTTGAGGATATCGGAGGCGATATAGATCTTGCCGATGTCGTGAATCAACGCACCGTATGAGAGATTGACAATCTCATCCTGCGTGAAACCGAGCCGGGCACCGATCTGGCAGGCGAGCTGCTTGACGCGTTTTTGGTGTCCCGCGGTGTAAACATCGCGCAGTTCGACAACCATGGAGATCGCGTTGATGGATTGCTCCAAACGCTTTTTGAGCACCAGATTTGTGGCAACCAGTGATTCGTGCTGCTTGAGCACCTCCTGCTCGAGCTTTCTGCGCTCGGTGATATCGCGTATCAACCCCTCGGTGCCGATGATGTCGCCTTCGTCGTTTCGAAGATATTGCACATGCATCGAAACCCAGAACTCGGATTGATCCTTCCGCCTGGCTTTGCAGTTGTGGCTTGTCACGCGTCCATCCGACCGGAGCTTTTGGAACAAATCCGTGCGGTCTTCCAGCTGCGCATACATGCGCTTGGCATTGATCGTGAGCATGTCTGCAACGTTATCATACCCATACATCTGCGCCATGCGGGGATTGAGCATGAAGAAGTTGCCCTCAAGGTCCGCGCGGAAAAATCCGTCCTGCAGATTGTCCAGAATTCTACGGTTTTCCGCGAGGCTCTCCTGCAGCACTTTCTCCGCCTTTGTTTGCTTTGTCAGGTCTGTTCCGATGCTGAGGATGGCTGTCTGATTGTCCCACTCGGTCTTTTTTGCATAGATCAGCATGGGAATGGGCTCTTTTTGCCGCGTGCATCCGGTTTTATTCAGAACGATCTCGCCCTGCTCGCAAATCACGCGGAGCGACTCCCGAAAACCATTTTCGTTTTGCACCATCATGAGGTCCTGTACGGACATCGAGAGCATCTCCTGCTTCGAATATCCGTGCAGGCGGGAGGTAAAGTCGTTTGCGTAGAGGATCTTTCCCGTCAGATCCAGGATGAGGATGGAGCTTGGCGCGACGTCGCAGATGTGCGCGAGGCGGTTGATCTGCTCCTGCGCTTTTTCCTTCTCCTTCTGGTAATGAATCTGCTGGGTTACATCCGAAAATGTGCATGCGAACTGCATTGGCGCTGGGCGGTATGCCGTAACGTTAAAATACTTGTTGAGTGCAGCGGAGTAGTTTTGAAATGTGACGGGCACGCCCGTCTGCGCGACCTGACCGTAGATTTCAATCCAATACGGCTCGGTTTCGGGGAGTATCTCCATCACCGTTTTTCCGACCAGATCGCGTCCGCTCAGGCCCGTCATCCGCTCAAACGCGGGGTTGACAGCAAGGTAACGGTAGTCGATCGGGCTGCCGCTTTGATCGCAGATGATCTCGTGCAGCGCAAAGCCGTCCATCATCTCCCGAAAGAGCAGCTGATAGTCCTGCCGCGCCTTTTTCTCCGCGGTGATATCCTCCATGATGACGTAGACCTGGTACGGCGTACGTTCCCCTTCGTGAAACAGCGGCGTCGCGGACACCGAGAGCCAGATATGATCCGCAATTGCTTCGTTGTAAACGCCAAGTGTGAAAGGCCCGAAGGGCTTGCCTGTACGCAGCGCGATCATCGAGGGATGCTCGCTTCCCGGTAGAGGAGAACCGTCCTCGTGGATGGTCTTCCATTCGGGCGTAAGGGATGAGCGATGCGACATCTGTTCGAAGCTCAACCCAAGCATGCGTTCCGCGGCCGGATTGGCGGAGATGATCGTTCCCGCCGCGTCCTGATATACGATTCCCTGTGCCATGGTTTCAAACAGGCGCTGGAGTTCCTCGTCCCGCTCGAAGCGCTCGCGCTCCAGGCGAATCTGCTCGGACATATCCCGAATGCTGGAACACACATACTCATAACCTTCGGACCAAAAGGACCTTGCAGAGACGAGCGCCGCATATCTGGTTCCATCCCGCCTGCGAAAATCGGCCGCGCTTGATTCGAGAATGCCGGATTTTGACATTTTGTCGAGAAAAACATCGCGATCATTCGGGTTGAAATACAGCTTCAGCTCCAGCGTGGTTTTCCCGATGACCTCTTCTCGCGCAAACCCGGTGATACGGCAGAACCCGTCG
Organism: uncultured Christensenella sp.; assembly: GCA_964409605.1. Taxonomy (GTDB): domain Bacteria; phylum Bacillota; class Clostridia; order Christensenellales; family CAG-138; genus UBA7703. The sequence goes on from CAYPEV010000034.1 coordinate 10,039, forward strand.
TTGACATGCATGATCGTCCCGTCGCACACTCTCGTGACCAACGCGGCGTCCGGGCTGGACTGAAACAGTGTTTGGAAAAATGCATCCGCTGAGAGACCTTCTTTTCTTCTACCTTTGATCATCTGCGTCACCCTCTCATCTACCGGATGTTAATACCATTGTTTTTATTGTATTTGGGCGGAAATGCGCTGTCAATGAAAACGATTCGATTTCCGCATGGAGCCGCATAAATTATCCTTTTATCGCGGAAAACGGAACAATTTACGGAATAAACAAAAAAGCGTATGTCGTTTCCGACATAATTCCGCAATTATGTTGAACAACCGAACATTGTAGCTGTACGAATGCATATTTGGGACGCAATACGCTGCACGCGGAGAAAAGATACCGATATACGTAAAAAATCTTCTATAACTGTTGGAGCGTATGCATCGTTCAGAGAGGATCATGCCCCGGATCCGTCCACTACGCGTTACAGCCCCGCACAACGCGCGCGCTGGGTGGTTGCAACAACGGACAGCCTGTATAAGAATGCCGCATCCATTGAAAAAAATATACTCGCACAAGCAAAGACAAAAGAACGCATGCGCCATCGTAGGCGCGCGCCGCGCAGTTTTGTATAATGCCAGAAGGAGGATTCTGAGCATGCGTTACGGATATTTTGACAATGAAAACCGAGAATATGTCATCGAGCGGGTGGATACGCCCGTCTCCTGGACCAACTATATCGGAACGAAGGATATGTGCGGCGTGATCAACCAGACCGCCGGCGGTTATCTGTTCGCGGGTTCCAGCGAATACCACCGCATCACGCGGTTCCGCCCGAACGGCGTGCCGATGGACTTCCCCGGACACTATGTCTATCTGCGGGACGAAGCGGACGGAGACTTCTGGAGCGTCAGCTGGCAGCCGGTCGGCAAACCCTTCGATCAGGCGAAATACGTCTGCCGTCACGGGCTTTCCTATAGCCGATATCTGTGCGACTATCGCGGCATCCATGCGGAGCAGACGCTCTTCGTGGCCGAGGATGATCCGCTCGAGATCTGGGATGTGATCATCCGCAACGACAGCAACCGCGTGCGGAAGCTCTCCGCGTTTTCGTATTGTGAGTTTTCGTTCCATCAGATCGATATGGATAACCGCAACTTCCAGATGAGCCTCTATGCCGCGGGCTCGCGTTATCAGGACGGCGTCATCGAGCACGACCTGTATTATGAAGAGGACGGGTATCAGTTTTTTACATCGAATTTCGAACCCGATGGCTACGACTGCCTGCGGGATTCGTTTATCGGCCCGTATCGCACGGAGCGCAACCCGCTCGCGGTGGAGCGCGGCGCGTGTTCTGGCAGCGCGGAACTCGGCGGAAATCATTGCGGCACGCTGCAAAAGCGCCTGACGCTCCAGCCCGGCGAGAGCGTGCGGCTCATCTTCCTGCTTGGAGAAGGCAGTATCGAGGCGGGCCGCGCGATGCGCGAACAATATGCAAACGCACAGGCGGTGGATGCGCAGTTTGAAAAACTCCGCGCATTTTGGGATACCAAGCTCAGCCGCCTCCAGATCGAAACCCCCAACGACGGCATGAACGCGCTCATCAACATCTGGACGCTCTACCAAAGCGAGATCAACGTGATCTTCTCGCGCTTTTCCTCGTTTATCGAAGTCGGCGGGCGCACGGGGCTGGGCTATCGGGACACCGCGCAGGACGCGATGTGCATCCCGCACAGCAACCCCGAAAAATGCCGCCAGCGCATCGTGGAGCTGCTGCGCGCGGAGACAACGGCAGGCTACGGGCTGCATCTGTTCGAGCCGCGCTGGTTTGCGCCGGAGCAAAAGCAGCAGAGCTTTCGTTCGCCGACCGTGATCCCGACGCCGGACCGCGCGAGCATCGTACACGGAATCAAGGATGCTTGTTCAGACGACGCGCTCTGGCTCGCGGTCTCCGTCGCGCAGTATATCAAGGAGACGGGGGACTTCTCGTTTGCCGACGAGATGATCACCTATGCTGACGGCGGCGAGGAGAGCGTATACGACCACCTCAAGCGCATCCTGAATTTTTCCGCCGAACAGGTAGGGCAAAATGGAATCTGCAAGGGCCTCCGCGCGGACTGGAACGACTGCCTCAATCTCGGCGGCGGCGAGAGCGCGATGGTCAGCTTCCTGCACCATTGGGCGCTGGATCACTTTGTGCCGCTTGCGGAGAAACTCGGCAGATCCGAGGACGCGGCGTATTACCGCGCCATGGCGGCGCGCGTTCGGGACGTCTGCGAATGCGTGCTCTGGGACGGGGAGTGGTATATCCGCGGTATCACGGCGGACAACCGCAGGATCGGGACACACACGGACGCGGAGGGAAAGGTGCACCTCGAGAGCAACGCCTGGGCGGTGCTTTCCGGCGTGGCTTCCAGAGAGCGCGGAGAAAAAGCGCTCGCCGCGATCCGGGAATATCTCTACACACCATACGGGATTACGCTCAACGCGCCGCCCTACACCAAGCCGGACGACGGCATCGGCTTTGTCACGCGCGTGTATCCCGGCCTCAAGGAAAACGGCGCGATCTTCTCGCACCCCAATCCCTGGGCGTGGGGCGCCGCCTGCGCGCTGGGCGACGGGCAGAGCGCGGTGGCGTTTTACGACGCATTGTGTCCGTATCACCAAAATGATAAGATAGAAATCAGACAGGCGGAGCCGTATGTCTACTGCCAGTTTGTGGTGGGGCGCGCGCATACGGCGTTTGGCCGGGCGCGTCATCCGTTCATGACGGGTTCCGCAGGCTGGTCCTACTACGCCGCGACGGAATATATCCTCGGCATCCGGCCGGATTATGACTGCCTTACAATCGATCCCTGCATCCCCGCGGAGTGGAAGGCGTTCTCCGTCTCCCGCGTGTGGCGCGGGGCTGTGTATGACATTCGCGTGACAAACCCGAAAGGCGTTACCTGCGGAGTCGCGAAGCGATTGCTCGATGGCGCGCCGGTTGCGTTGATTCCGCAGCTGCCCGCGGGGGCGCGCTGCCGCGTTGAGGTCGAGCTGGGATAACAAAAACCGGGAATACGGAAACCCGGATAGACGATACAGGCTTCGGGCATTCCGGAGCCTGTGTTCTCTCATTTGAGTGGATGGAGGAACGCGTTTTATGGTGGAGCGAACAGGGCGGGGTATCTCCCTCAAGCACGGGCTCATCGCGCTGATTGCGGTGTGCTGGGTGCTTCCGGTGCTGCTGATTTTGACGCTGTCCGGCTATTTCATCCGCAACAACCTGCAAAGCCGCATCGACGATACGATTGAAACCAGCGTCACAAACGCGATGAACATGACGCGCGCAAGCATCGACTCCGCGCTGGCTGCTTCCCGTGCGGCGAGCTATGACAACGTCATCCAGCGCGCCTGGACGCAGTTTTCGGAGGATGCGGACGGCGTCGCGCTTTACGCCAGCGTGACGGAATATCTCTCGCAGCAGTATTCCTATGACGAGAACTTCCGCGGCGTGATGCTCTATTTCGTGAAGACGCCAGGGACGATCTACTACGCGAGCAGCAGATCCAACATGGGCAAGACCGATCCGATCCGAAACTATCGCGCCTATGCGCACGAGATCGCGCGGGAGATTTCCAGGGAATCCAGCACGAGCATACGCTTCTTCGAGGCAAACGGCGTGCTGTATCTGCTGCGGAACATCGTCGACAGCGCGTTCCGCCCATATGCCGTGATCGTGATGGAGTGCGACGAGCAGGCGCTCTTTGCGCCGCTGAACAACATCGTCTGGCTGACGGACGCGAGCGTGGATCTCAACGGAATCCCGCGCGTGATCGCGGGGGAGGGTGTTTCACACGAGCCGGGGGCACAAAGTGCGCGCGCGGACCAGCTCTACCCCATCGAGCGGACGCTGCGCACATCGGACTATGCGCTTGTGCTGTCCGCACGCTCGGACGGCGCACAGATCACGAACGAATTGCCCAGCTCCATGCGGTTCTTGATCCTTGTGATGATCATGGCGGTGCCGCTGCTTGCGTTCGTCATCTGGGCGTTTTATCGATATGTGACCGAACCGCTTGCGCGCCTGATCGACGCCGCGCGTCACGTCAAGCGCGGCGAGCGCGGCTATGCGATCTCGCCCCTGCCGGAGAGCCGGGAGTTTCGCTCGCTCGCGGAGCACTTCAACAGCATGTCCGCGGAGCTCAAGACGCAGTTTGAACAGAGCTATGAGGAACAGCTGGCGCTTCAGGACGCGCGCGTCAAGGCGCTCCAGAGCCAGATCAGCCCGCATTTTCTGAACAACACGCTGGAGATCATCAACTGGGAAGCGCGCATGGCAAACAACGAGAAGGCATGCCGCATGATCGAATCGCTCTCCACCATGCTGGATGCCGCGATGGCGCGCGGCGGCAGCTCCGTCGTGACCATCGCAGAGGAGCTGCGCTATGTGGAAGCCTACCTCTATATCCTCTCGGAACGGTATGGCGAGCGGCTGCGGGTCGACAAGCAGATCGACGAATCGCTGCTCGACCAGCCTGTGCCGAGGCTGATCTTCCAGCCAATCGTGGAAAACGCGATGGAGCACGGCATCGAAAAGCGCGGCAACGGCTCCATCACGCTGCGCATCTTCGCCAAAAAACACCTCTACCTGGAGGTGGAGAACGACGGAAGCATGACCCCGCAGGACAGGGAGAATATCACAAGGCTCCTGAGCTGGGACGGGACGAGCGAGGAAGCGGAGAATAAGCTCGGGCGCATCGGCATTCGAAACGTCAACCGCCGCATAAAGATTCTCTATGGCGAGGAATACGGCCTATCGATTGAGGAGATCGCGCCGGGCTGCATTCTCGCGCGGATTGTGCTGCCCCTCAAAGCGCAGAAGGGATGACTTGTCCATACAATTCCGGCCGAATTTGTACGATACCTTTGCCTATGTTTGGCATGCTGGCGGAACATCGCAAGCACGTGCAAAATACGACAACCGCGTGTCTTATTTGCGGGCGTTCCGCCGTCCTATAATGAGACCATCGAAGGCAAATCCCATTTGCATTTCTATCAAATCGATACGGAGGAAAGAGACCATGAAGAAAACCATTGCGCTCATTCTGGTTCTGGCAATGTGCCTGACCGCGTTTGCGGCTTGCCAGCCGACCGCTCCCGCCACGACGGAAGAACCCGCCGCGACCGAAGCCGCTGTTGAAGCGACCGAAGCGCCCGCGGCAGCAGAACCCGTCAGCCTGACGGTCGTCACCTCTTACGGCGGCGACGACGGTAACCGCGCCAACTACGAAGCGGCTCTCGCGGGCTATGAAGCCGCGACGGGCAACAAGGTGCTCGACGCTTCCGCCACTTCCAACGAAGAGTGGAAAGCAAAAGTCATGACCGACTTTGAAACCGGCACCGAACCCGACGTTCTCTTCTACTTCAACGGCAATGACTCCGATGCGTTCGTCTCCGCGGGCAAGGTCGTCTCCCTGGACGAGATCCGCGCGGCCTATCCGGAATTCGCCACCAACATGAAAGAAGAGATGCTCGTACCCTCCGCCGTGGACGGCAAAGTCTACAGCGTGCCGGTCAACGGTTACTGGGAGAGCATGTATGTCAACACGAAGGTTCTCGAAGCCGCCGGCGTGACGCTGCCCGGTGCGGACTATACTTGGGATGCGTTCCTTGCGGACTGCCAGAAGATCAAGGACGCTGGCTTTACGCCGGTCGCCGTCTCCCTGCAGGAAGTGCCGCATTATTGGTTTGAGTTCTCTGTTTACAACAACGGCAACACCGCAAATCACCTCAGCCTGCCCGCCGCCTC
>CAYPEV010000035.1:0-15405 GCA_964409605.1 uncultured Christensenella sp.
GCGCCACGGAGGCGGAGATCCTCGCCCTCGCGGACGCGTTCATTGAGGGCCTGCACGCGGAAGCGTAATCTTTTCGGGCGGGATTCTCATCCGCCTGATCCCGCATCGCGCCGCCAAGAGAAACAACAAACCCCACCGGAGGAATCATATGCGTTCGATACAAGTCACCATCATCAACCCCACCGGCCTGCACGCGCGGCCGGCTACCGAGTTTGTCGCCGCAGCCAAGCGATTCGGCAGCCGCATCACGATCAAAAACGCGGCGCAGGAAGCAAGCGCGCCGGTCAACGCGAAATCGATCATCCACTTGTTGACCCTCGGGCTGACGCAAGGTTCGGTTGCGGAACTCACGGCGGACGGCGAGGATGAAGCGGAAGCGCTCGACGCGCTGCAAGCGCTCGTCGCATCCGGACTTGGAGAATAATTCGAAAGGGAACGCCAGAGAGATGGAGAACGATCCGCACGAGGCAAAATATGCGCAGGTAAAAGCGCAGCTGCTGCACATGATTCGGGACGAAAACCGTTTCCCGGATCGCTGTCTGCCCTCCGAACGGGAGCTGTGCGATCTTTTTGGCGTGAGCCGGATCACGGTGCGCCGCGCGGTCGCGGATCTCGAGATGGACGGCGTGCTCTTCCGCGTTCAGGGCAAGGGCGCGTTTGTCAACGCCGCGAAGATTCAGCAGCCGCTGCTTCGCGTCTCGAGTTTTTCGCAGGATATGTCCAACCGCCAGATGAAGGCCGGATCGCGCATTCTCGCGCTGGAACGCATCCCCTGCGGCGAGCTGATCGCGGCCAAACTCGGCATCGCGCCGAATGAAGATGTCTATATGCTCAAGCGGCTGCGCCTTGCGGACGACGAGCCGATGGCGATTGAAACCTGCTACCTGCCGCTCAAGATCGGCGCGGTCATCGCGGAGAAGATCACGGACAACATGTCTCTCTATCAGCTCATGCAGACCGCCTGCGGCGTAACGATTACGCGCGCATCCGAGACCATCGAGGTTTCGCGGCTGAAAAATTACGAACGCAAACTGCTCGTATGCGAGAGCATTCCGTATGCGATGCACTTCACGCGGCGTTCCTTCGACGCCAGCGGCCAGTGCGTGGAATATGTCGAATCGAAATACCGCGCGGATCGCTACCGCCTCGTCACAGAGCTATAAAGAACATCAGGAGGATTTCCATGTTTGTTGAGCAATATCAAAGCGCCGTCACCGGTGTACTGTCCGCGATTTTTGAGCAGGAGCAGCAGAAGATCCGAGAGGCGGGCAAGGCGCTTGCCGATACGCTCGAACACGACGGCCTGCTCCACGTGTTCGGCTGCGGGCACAGCCATATCCTCGCGGAGGAACTGTTTTACCGCGCGGGCGGGCTCGCCGCCGTCAGCCCGATCTTTGAATCATCCGCCATGCTGCACGAGGGCGCAGTCAAGAGCAGCGAGATCGAGCGTCTGAGCGGATATGCGCAGTGGGTCGCCGCGCGTTATCCGATCCAAAAGGGAGACTGCTTCCTCATCGTCTCCAGTTCCGGCATCAACCCCTTTGCCATCGAAATGGCACAGGAGGCGTCCGCCCGCGGCGCACGCGTGATCGGAATCTCCTCCTTTGTCTACCGCACCGAGGCCTCGCGCGAGAAAGACGGTTTGCATTTGCCGGACGTGTGCGATCTATGCATCGACAACCACGTGCCGCACGGGGACGCGACGGTCACCGTCCGCACGGACGGAACCAAGGCGGGTCCCGTCTCCACCATCGCTTCGGTCGCGATCGCCAACAGCATCGTACTCGCCGCCTGCGACGCGCTCCGCGCGCGCGGCATCGAGCCGGACGTCTTCCGCAGCGGAAACCTGCCGGACGGCGACGAGCGGAACCACGACCTGATCCAGCGGTTTCAGCTGCGGGTCAAGCATCTATAAGCAAGCAAGCGCACCGCTTGCAACGCAATACGGTCCATTCGGGCGCAAAAAAACGCTGGCAGGAGAGCTCTCCCGCCAGCGTTTGTGCTTGCTTTTATCTGTATGAAGTTTTAGACCTTGGAGCGGATCTTCGAGATCACATCGAATCCGACCGCGATCAGCAGAACGAATCCTTTGATCGCCTGCTGCCAGTCGATGCTCACGCCCATGATCGACATACCGTTGTTCAGAACGCCCATCAGCAGGCCGCCGACGATCGCGCCGACGACGGTTCCGATGCCGCCCGTGGTCGAAGCGCCGCCGATAAAGCAGGCCGCGATGGCATCCAGCTCAAAACCGTAGCCACCCTTCGGCGTTGCGGAGTTCAGGCGTCCGGTGAAGACGATGCCCGCCAGCGCGGCGAGAACGCCCATGTTCACGTAGACCCAGAAGAGCACCCGCTTGGTCTTGATGCCCGAAAGGCGCGCAGCCTTCGGGTTGCCGCCGTAGGCATAGATGTGTCTGCCAGGGATGGTCTTATCCGTCACGAACGTATAGATCAGCACCAACCCTACGACGATCAATAGAACCGTCGGGATGCCGCGATACAGCGCCAGCGCATAGCAAAACGCCAGGATGACGGTCGTGATCGCCAGAAGCTTGAAGAGAAACGCACCGATGGAAGGCACGTCGAAATTATATTTGATCTTGTTTCTTCTCTTGCCGATTTCGTTGAGGATGAAGAGTATCGAGGCAAGCGCGCCAGCCAGCAGCGCGAGGAGGTTGATGCCTTCGATATTCGCAATATCGGGGACAAAGCCCGCGGCGAGGAACGTATAGGAACCCGGAAGCGGCGCGAGGCTTGTGCCCTGCAGCGCGACCATGGTGAGTCCGCGGAAGATCAGCTGGCCGCCCAGCGTAACGATAAACGCAGGCACGCCGATGTATGCGATCCAAAGTCCCTGCCAAACGCCGATCACAAAGCCCGCCATCAGGGACAGGATAATCGCGATCCAAACCGGCATATCCATCTTGAGGATGAAGATTGCGGACAGCGCGCCGACAAGGCCTACGACCGAACCGACCGAAAGGTCGATGTTGCCGATCGTCAGAATGCAGAGCAGCATGCCGATTGCCAGAATCATCACGTACGCGTTCTGCTGAATCAGGTTCGAAATATTCAGGGGCTTGAGCAAGATGCCTTTTGTCAGAAACTCGAAGACTATCACAACGACGATCAGAGCGATAATCATGGCGTATTGACGAATATTGCCCCTAAACAAACTTTTCATTCGTTTCATTTTACGACCTCCTTATTGCTTTGCATAATAAACTGCATGATTCTTTCCTGAGAGGCTTCGCTCGCCAATAGCTCGCCCACAATCATCCCTTTGTTCATGACGTAGATTCGATCGCACATGCCCAGCAATTCGGGCAGTTCGGACGAAATCATAACCACGGACTTCCCTTTTTCCACCAGCTCGTTGATGATGGTATAGATCTCAAATTTCGCGCCGACGTCGATGCCGCGCGTGGGTTCATCCAGAAACAGAATATCCGGATCCGCAAAAATGCACTTGCTGAACACAACCTTCTGCTGGTTTCCGCCGGAGAGGTCGCCCGTCTTCTGCAGAATGCTGGAAGATTTGATGTTGAGCTTCTTGCGGTATTCTTCGCCGACCTTGATTTCAAGGTTGTCGTCGATCACAAGCTTTTTGCGCAAGGACTCCAGCGAGGAGAGCGTGATATTTCTCTTGATGTCGTCAATCAGGATCAATCCCGCGGTCTTTCTGTCCTCCGTCGCATAGGCAATGCCCTTGGCGATCGCGTCGCTGATGTCGTTGAGCACCAGCTCTTCGCCGTTTTTGAGGATTTTGCCCGTAATCTTGGTGCCGTATGCTTTCCCATACAGGCTCATGGCAAGCTCGGTGCGCCCGGCGCCCATGAGTCCCGCGATGCCGACGACTTCTCCCTTTTTCACGTTTAAGTTGACATCCTTGAGCATCTGCTTGGTATCGTCCAGCGGGTCGAACGCGTTCCAATCCTTGACCTCAAAGAGTACGTCTCCAATCTGGTTGCTGCGCTTCGGGAAACGGTCGACGAGTTCGCGGCCGACCATCGACTTGATGATGCGTTCTTCCGTGATCTCATCCACGCCCTTGACGAGCGTCTCTATCGTGGCGCCGTCGCGCAGGATGGTGATCTCGTCCGCAACCTTCGTGATCTCGTGCAGCTTGTGGGAGATGATGATGCTCGTGATTCCGTGCGCCTTGAGATCCACCAACAGATCCAAAAGGTGATCGGAGTCTTTATCGTTTAATGCAGCCGTCGGTTCGTCCAAGATCAGCAGCCGCACATCTTTTGCGAGCGCTTTGACGATCTCGACCAGCTGCTGTTTTCCAAGTCCAATATCCTTGACCTTCGTGTCTGTGCGTTCATCCAGCCCGACTTTTTTGAGCATCTCGGTCGTTCTGGTTCTGGTTTTGTCCCAGTTGATGATCAGACCTTTATCCGTCTGCTCATTGCCCAGAAAGACGTTTTCCGCAATCGACAGGCTGGGGATCAAGGCAAGCTCCTGATGGATGATTGCGATGCCTTTTGCTTCGCTGTCTTTGATCGATTTGAATACGCAGACCTCGCCGTCAACGACGATGTCGCCTTCATATGTTCCATGCGGATATACGGCGCTCAGGATGTTCATGAGCGTCGACTTACCTGCGCCGTTTTCGCCGATCAGCGCGTGAATATGATGAGGGATTACTTTCAAATTGACATTGTCCAGAGCTTTCACACCCGGAAATGTTTTCGTTATATTCCTCATTTCTAAAATGTATTTCCCCATTGGCTAACTCCTTCTTCTATCCTAAGACAATGCCATCTCTATTTTACACCCGCAAGACTCAAATCGGCTAGCGGTGTTTAGACCAGTTTTACCGCTAGCCGATTTGAAATTGTACTTAGGTCTTATTGTGCCTTATTTGATGTCATCCGCAGTCAGGTAGCCGGAATCCATGACCAGTTCCTGATAGTTGTCAACCGTGACGGTGTACGGGATGAGCAGGTAGGACGGAACGATCTTGACGTTGTTGTTGTACGTCGTCGTGTCGTTGATTTCCGGTTCCGTGCCGGCCAGCAGCGCGTCAACCATGCCGGCTGCGACAGCCGCGAGGTCACGGGTGTCCTTGAGGATCGTGGAGTACTGTTCACCGGAGATGATCAGCTTGATGGAGGCGGCTTCCGCATCCTGGCCGGTCACGACGGGCCAGTTCTCGGTGCCGGGCTGATAACCGAACGAGGTCAGCGCGGAGATAATGCCGCGGGAGAGTCCATCGTAGGGAGAGAGCACGCCGTCAAGCTGCTTGTCGGTGTAGTTGGCAACGAGGAGCGCGTCCATACGGGCCTGCGCAACCGCGCCGTCCCAACGGAGGGTTCCGATGTCCGCCTGCGCGGTCTGGCCGGAGACGACGACGACTGTGCCGGCATCGATCAGCGGCTGGAGGACGTCCATCGCGCCGGAGTAGAAGTAGAAGGAGTTGGTGTCGTCGGGAGAACCGGCAAAGAGCTCAACGTTGTACGGACCTTCGCCCTTGAGCGCTTTGAGGCCATCGACGAGGGACTGCGCCTGGAGGCGGCCAACGCCACGGTTATCAAACGTTGCATAGTAGGAGACCGCGTCGGTGTCGACGAGCAGACGATCGTAGGAGATGATCTTCACGCCGTCTTTGCCGGCCTGATCCAGCGTTGCGGACAGCGTGGAGCCGTCAACCGCCGCGATGATCAGAACCTGCGCGCCCTTGGTGATCATGTTTTCGATCTGGGACTTCTGGGTCGGGATATCGTCTTCCGCGTACTGCAGGTCAACGGTGTAGCCCTTGCCTTCGAGGATTTCTTTCATCGTGTTGCCGTCTTTGATCCAACGTTCGCTGGACTGCGTCGGCATGGAGATTCCGATGTAGCCGCCCGCCACAGTTGCGGCAGCTGCTTCTTCAGTTGCGGTTTCCGGTGCAGCGGCTGCTGCGGGAGCTTCTGTCGCTGCCGGAGCGGCTGCCGGCGCTGCGCAAGCAAATGCCGTGAAAGCCATTACGAGCGCCATAACGCACACAAGGAATTTTTTCATTGATTTCTCTCCTTTTTTTATTCATTGCTCCGCATTTTGACGAAGCAAACTGGATTTGGCTTTCTTTTGAGGCAGGATAACGATTTGCGTTTTTTTCAGAACCGAAACGAGAAGCACGCTGCTGCTGAACCTGTTTCCGCCTGCGAGCGGTCCTGCGGGATCGTTTCCCCTGCACATAAAATTCTATTTGCTTTGGCTTTTCGTTTTGGATAAATTTTGACGGATTCGAGTTTTTTTGATCGGAATTCGCGTGTGAGAAAATGTTCGTTTGTGATGATTTTATATTTTTGTTTGTGTTTTATTTTATTGCTTTCTGCATGTTTCGTATTTTATCATCATCATTTTGTGCTGTCAACAGATTATTTGGCTTGAAAAGTGTTTCGTTTGTGTTTGTATTTGTTTTTTTCTTATCATGTTGATAGTTGTACGGTTTTCATGTAGTATTAATGATATCGGCGAATTGCCGACGCTGTTTTCTTCCTGCGCCCGTGCGCAATACGACCGATGCGTTCCGTCGGAACATCGCAGTGTTTCTTCATCGGCAAATTCATCAAAGGTTTCGGATGATCATGTTTGCTATCGAGCGGATCAAAATCATTAAAGACTATCTGAATAAGGATAAGCATGTTTCGGTTGCCAAACTCAGCAGCCTGTTAAACGTGACCGAAGTGACGATCCGGCGCGATTTGGAGAAACTCGAAAACGAAGGGTTCCTCAAGCGTGCGCACGGCGGCGCCGTGCTCAACGCCGAATCCGAGGAGACCTTCACCTACGAGGCAAACGAGGACGACCATGCGCTCGAGATGATGGAGATTGCGGACACGATCTTCCACCTCGTGAGCGACAACGATATCATCATGCTGACGGACGGACCGACCAACCTCAAGGCCGCAAGGAAGCTCACCCACAAGAAGAACCTTACGGTATTGACAAATGATCTGCGCATCGCGCTGGAGTTTTCCGGCTCCCTCGGCAACAAGCTCATCCTGCTCGGCGGAGATTTGGATGAATGCGCGGTCTACGGGCAGCTCGCCATCAACAACATGCAAAACTTCTCGCTCAATCACCTGATCGTCGAGGTCGAAGGCATCAGCAAAAAGACGGGCATCACCGTTTCGAGCATCAGCAAAGCTTCGCTGATTCAGCAGGCCTGCAAGATGGCGCAAACGGTCTCTGTCGTCTGCCTTGCGGATCATTTCGGCGCGAAGTCTTTCTATCGGGTCGGAGAGCTGAACATTGCGGACAAGATCATCACAAACTCAACGCTGAACGATGCATATAAAGACTATCTGTTCGATCTGAACATTCAACTCTACACCTCCGTAAACATCTACGAAGAATAGTCCCGCCAGATTCTGTCGAAAGGATGTGCAAGCATGTCATCTGAACTCTTGCGGCTCGAGAATGTCAACTTGCAGCTGGATAGTTTTCACCTAAGCAACATCAATATCGATTTATATAGAAACGAAATTCACGTCATCATGGGTGAAAACGGCGCCGGAAAGAGCCTCTTGATGCAGGTGATCAGCGGTCTTGTCACACCGGATTCGGGATCGATCTATATTCAAAACGAACTCATGCGCCGGGCGTTTTCCACGGATATGTTCGACGACGTGATCTATATCCGCCAGGATGCGACGATGCTGATGCAGCTCTCGATCGCCGAAAACCTCTTCTTCAGCAAACTTCCCTACAAAAACAAGTTTCTCCGGAGCATTGACTACGACAAACTCAACTATATGTGCCAGCAGCTCATCGACGAACTCGGCCTTCCGGTTTCGGTATTCGATAAGGTTGCGACGCTGGGCTTTGCGCAGCGGCAGATCATCGAGTTCTGCCGCGCCTATATCTCCGACGCCAGCATCGTGATACTGGACGAACCCTCCTCCGCGCTGACGCAGAGCGAGCGAAACCTGCTCTACCGAATCGTCAAAAAAATCAAATCCAAGGGGTCCGGTATCTTCTACATCACGCATTGCCTGGAGGACGTGTTCCTCATCGGCGATCGCGTGACCGTCATGAAAAACGGCAGCATCGTGGGTACGCGGATCGTCGCCGAATGCCCGCAGGAAGAGATCATCAAGATGCTCAGCGGCCGCTACATCAAGAACCGTTACCCGAAGATCATGATCAAAAAGGGCAAAAACATCCTCACCGTACGAAACCTCGGCTTTTCCGATAAGCTCAAAAACATCAACCTCGACCTCAATGAAGGAGAAATCCTCGGCATCACAGGCCTTGCGGGATCGGGCAGAACGCTGCTTGCCAACTGTCTCTTCGGCGCGGTGGACGGCGTTGCTGGCGAGGTAAGCTTAAACGGCACGCCGATCAAGATCGACAGCCCGTATAAAGCCATCTGCAACGGCATCGCGCTGATCCCCGAAAATCGGCTGACGGACTCGATCTTCGGTTACCTCGATGTGAGCAACAATGTCGCAGTCTCCTCGCTCAAGCGCTTCGCAAACTTCAGCCTGATCAACACAACCTATCTGGAGCAGGTCGTCGCCGACTATGTCGAGAAACTGAATATCCCCCATACGCTCCACAGCAGCATCATGGAATACACCGGCGGCAATCAGCAAAAGGCGATCTTCGCCAAATGGATCATGAGCCGCGCTAAGATCTTCATCCTCGACGAACCGACCCGCGGCCTCGACATCGCAAGCAAGGTCGACATCTACAACTCCATCAACGACCTGCTGAAGAAAAAAGCCGGCATCATCTTCATCTCCTCCGACATTGAGGAGATCCTCGGCGTATGCGACCGGGTCGCGGTTCTCGCAAACCGCACCTGCGTGTGCAATGTGCCGACCAAAGAGATTACGGTTGAGAAGATCATCGAATTGTCCACCGGCGTCGAGCAATAAAACACATCGAACCGGTTTAAAAAAATCCATCTGCAACAGAAAACCCTGTGCCGAAATCGATGGCACAGGGTTTGTGTTTTTCGGATCGTTTTTTCGCGAAACGCGGTTCTTCGCCTCAACGCCCGATCTGGCCGCCGCTGAAATCCAGCACGGCTCCGGTCATATAGGAGGAGGCGTCCCCCGCGAGGAACGCGACCGCGCCCGCCGCCTCTTCCAGCGTGGCGATTCTACCCGCCGGAATCTGCCGCTGATACAACTCCAAATCGCGCGCAAGCAGTTCCGCCGTCATGTCGGTCTGCATGATCGCGGGCGCGAACGCGTTGACGCGGATTTGATGGCGCGCAACCTCTTTGGCAAGCGATGTGGTAAACGAAATCACCCCGCCCTTGCTCGCGGCGTAGTGCGTCTTCCCGTTTCTGGAGCCGAGATAGGCCGTCGCGGACGCGATGTTGACGATCACAGCCGGCGTCTGATTCGCAACCGCCTGCCGCACCATCTCCCGGCAGCAGAGAAACACGCCGCCCATATTGACCGCCATCACGCGGTTCCATGTTTCATAGCTGGTGTCCGCAATCGGGGATACCGGGCAGACGCCCGCGTTGTTGATCAGCACATCTAGTTTGCCGAAGCGCTTTGCCGCGAACGCGAACAGCGCGGAGACATCCGCCTCCAACGAAACATCTGCGCGAAACGCCTCCGCGTGAACGCCAAATCGCTTGTACAACGCGGCGGCCAGCGATTCCGCCTGTTCGCGGCGTTCCAGATAGGTGAGCAGCACATCCGCGCCTTCTTCGGCCAGGCGCGCGCAGACGGCCTCGCCCAAACCACGGCTTCCACCGGTCACGATCGCGTGCTTGCCGCAAAGGTTACGCTCCATCTCGCGCCCGCCTTACGCGCCGGTGACGATCGCCACCGAGGCGGAGCAGCCGACGCGCTCCGCGCCGGAGGCGAGGATCTCGCGCGCAAACGCCGCCGTCTTGATGCCGCCGTCGATCTTGATCTTCACGCTGTCGCCAACGATGCCCTTGACGAACGCGACGTCGTCCTTGCAGGCGGCTTTGCCGGTCAGGGCGTTGGAAATCTTCACATATGCGGGCGAGACGTCGCGGATGATTTCGAGCGTTTTGCGCTTCTCGTCGTCCGTGAGCAAGCCCTGTTCGTAGATGGCCTTGACCTTCACGGAAAAGCCCGCGGCCTCCACCATCGCCTTGAGCTCGCGCTTGACCTCGTCAAACTCGCCGGATTTGATCGCGACGATGTTCAGCTCGATGTCAAGCTCCGTCGCGCCGTTTGAGACGCATTCCCGGATCTCGCAGAGCTTCGCGGCAAGGCTCGCCGCGCCATGCGGGAATCCCACCGGCGCGCAGACGCCGACGTTGCAGGTCTTCAGCGCCTCCGCCGCCTCGCGCACAAAATAGGGCGTAACGCAGACGTTGGCAAACTTATACTGCCTGGCGAGCGCGCATTCCGCGACGATCTTTGCCCGCGTCATGTCGGGATTCAGGATCGAGTGCTCGATGTGCCCCGCCAGATCCTGGCTGCACTGTGCGGGGTTTGCGTCGTTTGCGCATGCACCCATCTGTTTATAAACCTCTTCCGTTACTTTTTTGACAACTTCGTTGATGTTCATTTTCCGTATACCTTCCCGTCGAACGTCCAATGGTCGATCACGCCGCAGGCCGTGTTGTCCGCGATGATCTCCTTGTCGCAAAGCAGCATCTTTGCCGCGCCGCCGTCGACATTGACCAGCACAAGATCGCCGATGCCCGCGTCCGCCCCGTCAAAGACGATCTGCTGCGCTTCCACGGGGCTGCCGGAGCCGTCCAGATATTCGACGACCAGCAGCTTATAGTTGTAGTGCGTCTTTTCCTTGATGGTCGAAACCAAGTTGCCTACGACTCTGGCCAGTCTCATGCGGCTGCCTCTAGTTCTTCGCGCTCGTCTTTAGCGCGGCTTTCGCCTTGGCCGGTTCGCCGAGCAGCTGTTCCACATCTTCATGCGGGCTGGGGATGACATGCACGGAGAAGAGTTCGCCGACGCGCTTTGCAGCGGCTGCCCCCGCCTCCACGCTGGCTTTCACCGCGCCGACGTCCCCGCGTACCATCACGGTCACGAGGCCGGAGCCGATCTTCTCCTTGCCGACGAGCGTGACGTTCGCGGCCTTCACCATGGCGTCCGCCGCCTCGATGGCGCCGATCAGCCCTTTGGTCTCTACCATTCCGAGAGCCTGTTTCATCGTTTTTTCTCCTTTTCAAATTCCGTAATGCAATCCGGGTGCTGCTATTCTATTCGTCGATGAATCCGGAAATCGCCGCGTCCACCGGCACCAGTTTCTGCCGAAACAGCAGCGAGGCTTCCTTCGAGCCGATCAGGTAGACCAGATCGCCCGTACCCGCCTGGCGCGTAGCGTCGGCGGCGACGATCACCTTCGCGGGTTTGCCGTTTTCAATCGTTTCCACGACCAGAAGCTTGATTCCGGTCAGCGTTTCATACTTCTTTGTTGCAACAACGTTGCCGATCACACGCCCCGTATACACAGCAAATCCCCTTTCTCCGCCTTGTTTGCGTCAGTAGATGGAGCGTTTGACGAGCTCCATGTTCGGCGCGGGAATCACGACAGACTGCGAGAGCATCCCCTGCGCGCCCTCGGTCTGTTCCGCCGCGCGCACCGCGGCCTCGCAGGCGGAAACATCGCCCGTGAACACGACAAACGCTTTTCCGCCCAACCCTCTGCCGAGGCGAATCTCGATCAGCGTGATATCCGCAGTCTTCACCGCCGCATCCGCGATCTTGATTGCCACGCAGAGCGAAAACGACTCCAGTATTCCGAGCGCCTTTGGCTGCGGCGCATCCGAACAGGCGACCACGGCGGAGAGCACCTGCGGATGAATGCTTGGGATGACGAGCCGGTCGATCAATCCCCCGCCGCAGGTTGCAGCGCCCGCGTCCACCGCGGCGGAAACCGCCGCCACGTCGCCGGAGATCAGCACGATATACTTGCCCGCGCAGACCGCCTGCGCGGTCAGAAGCGAGACGTCCGCGGCCTTGAGCATGCTGTCCGCGGCTTCGATCCCCTTCGGGATATTCTGGCATTCGATCATTCCTAATGCATTCATGCGACTCTCCTGTCGAAAATGTTCTGAAAGCAAAGCATTCACTGTTCGGTCATGCTTCCGTCTTATCGCTGGATGCAGATGGCGGTTGCATCCACGGTCTGTACGACTCCGTCCATGCTCGCGTGTATGTTTGCGCCGAGTTTCCCCTGCGGAATCCGCGCGATCAGATCGCCTTTTTTCACGCGATCCCCAGTCACGACGATCGGCTCCGCCGCGGCTCCGATGTGCATTTTGAGCGGAATCGCAACGTCAGGCACCGTCAGCGCTTCCGTGACATAGGGCGCGTCCGCGTCATATCGCGCGACATCCATGCGTGATTGCAGGCGATACACCGGCAGTTTCGTGAGCGCGTATCCCGCCGAGACTTCATACGCAACCCGCTTTTCCGGCTTGACGCCGGCGCGCATCAGGCCTTCCTTCATGCGCGTCATCATCGCGGAGGGGTTTAAGCCAAAGTTGCAGGCATAATACGTGCAGAGCCCGCAGTTGCAGCAGGAGAACACCCCGTTGACGTCTCCCAGCAGCGCACCGTCTCCGTTTGCCGCGGCGCGCATCGCCTTGTGCGGCTCCACCTTCAGTCCCAGCGCGTTTCGGGGGCACATCTGCGTGCAGAGGCTGCACTGGCAGCAGACCGCTTTGGCGAGCTTGACGTCCCGCGCAAGATCGTCGGTCTTTGCGGCGATGAGCGGATGATCCCGTTTCAGAACGATGATGCCGCCCGTGGTCTTCGTCACGGGTTTGCTCCAGTCGTATTCCAGCGCGCCCATGCAAGGGCCCCCGATGAGCGCAACATAACCGCTTTCGCTCTTCGGCCCGCCCGCGCGTTCGATCAGCGCGCGATACGGCGCCCCCACCGGAGATTCGATCGTCATCGGTGTTGCGACCTCTCCCGCGACGGTCACGGTCTTGCTCGTGACGGGGATGCCGCTCTGCGCGCGGCAGACGTTTCGGAGTGTGCTGACGTTGAGCACCACCGCACCCGCGTCGATCGGCAATCCGCCCGTGGGCACAACCTTGCCCGTGACCTCGTAGACCATCACCTGCTCGTCGCCCGCGGGATAGGTGCTTTTGAGCAGCTTGAGTGAAAGATTGTCCTTTCCCTTGAGCGCGCGCCCGAGGGACTCCACCGCGTCGTGATAGTGCTCCTTGGTGCAGATGACGCCGCGCATAGCCCCGCAAGCTTCCATTGCGAGCAGCAACCCCGCGACGATTTCATCCGCATCGTCCCGCATGGCGTATTGATCCACGCGCAACAGCGGCTCGCACTCCGCACCGTTTGCAATCACGACCTCGGCTTTGCAGTTGAGCTTCGCATGCGTCGGAAATCCGGCTCCGCCGGCCCCGACCACGCCCGCCGCTTGAATTTTTTCGAGTATATCGGCCATCGCTTTCGCTTTCCGTTCTGTCGATCCGACGTTCTTGATCCAATTACCGTTTATACGATCCGGAGGTCTCCGTGCAGCACGCACCTGCGCGCACGGGTGAAGGATTTTGCGCTCGTGAGCCCTTCTCCCGTCGGGGTTGCGATGGTCAGCGTGGTGTAGCCCTCCGCCTGGAACCCGAGCCCCGCGTAGGACGGCGCGTTCTTTACGAACACCGTCGTGTTGAGCGAGGCCGCGGCGAGGCTAAGATGCTTGATGTTGGTGGAGTGGATCATCGCGGAATGCTGGCATCCCTGCTCCGCGCAAATCGCCTCCTCCACCGCCTCTTCGATGGTGGAAACCGTGCAGATAGCTAGCACGGGCATGAGCATCTCGGTGCGCACAAAGGGGTGGTTCTTGTCAACGCGCGCGATCACGAGGCGCGGATCTCCCGTAAACGGCACGCCGCTGTCCTTGAGGATCACGCTGGCGTTTCTGCCGACGTACTTGCGGTTGATCACATATGTATCGCCCTGTTTGACGAGGACGGTATTGACGATTTGATCGATGTCTCCGCCGGAGACGAGGTATGCGCCGTTTTTCTGCATCCCGTCTACGAGCGCATCTACGATGTTTGCAAACGCGAACACTTCTTTTTCCGCGATGCAGACGACGTTGTTGTCAAAGCTTGCGCCATCGACGATGTCTTTTGCGGCCTTTTGGAGATCCGCCGTGTCGTCCACGATCACCGGCGGGTTGCCGGGGCCCGCGGCGATGACCTTCTTGCCCGTGCGCATGGCGACCTTGACCACCGCCTCGCCGCCCGTCACGGACAGGAGCGGGATGTCTTTGGATTCCATCATCGCCTTGCCGCTCTCCAGCGTCGGTTCCTTGACGGTGGTGATCAGCGTCGCGGGCCCGCCCGCGCGCGCGATCGCCTCGTTGAGGACGCGCATGGCCTCCTGCGAGGCACACTTTGCCGCGGGATGCGGGTTGAAGACCACCGCGTTCCCCGCCGCGATCATGCTGATTGCGTTGTTGATGACCGTCGAAGTCGGGTTGGTGGAGGGTGTGATCGAGCCGATGACGCCGTATGGCGCGGCTTCAACCAGCGTTAAGCCATAATCCCCCGTGAACGCCTGCGCGTGCAGGTCTTCGATGCCCGGCGTTTTCTCGGCGGCGAGGATATTCTTCGCCTTCTTGTCGGCGACTCTGCCGTAGCCGGTCTCCTCGTTGGCAAGGCGCGCAAGCGACTCCGCATGGTCGAGCGCGGCCTTACGCATGGCTTCAATCAGCCTGCCACGCTTTTCGAGCGGCAGCTTGACGAGTTCCTTCTGCGCGGCTTTCGCTTGCGCGATCGCTTCCTCCGCCGTGTCGCAGAGCCACGTGCCGCCCGCTCTCGCCGGCTGGTGTTGAAATTTTGCGAGCGTTTCTTCTATGATGCTGTCGATCTGCGTATCCGTATATGCCATAGTGCCCTCTTTCCCGCTTGTTCGCTGGAATTACTTGCTGCCGTATTTTTCAAACACGCGCTCGCCGCGCAGGTCGATGGAGTCGATGATCGCGATGATCGCAAGATCGCTCGGCTTCCCGTCCGTAAACGCGGTCTGGCGCGAGGAGCTGCCGCTGCAACACATCACGACCTCGCCTTCGCCCGCGCCGACCGCGTCGATCGCCACCAGCGGGCTGCCCTTTGGCTGCATGGTGTCCAGATCCAGCGGCGCCACAACCAAGAGCTTCAGCCCCTGCAGCGTTTCCGATTTGTTCGTGCTGACCACGCTGCCTTTTACTACGCCTATCATCATATGCTTTCCCTCCGTAGCGCTATTGCTGCGCCAGCTCGATATGGATCTGAAGTTCCTTCGCGGTGTCAACCGCGAGCGGCGTGATGATCGCGCCCGCGGCGCAGAGAATCGTCTTCCTGCCGCCCTGCTTCGCCTCGACGACGTCCCGTTCGGTCACGAGCGCGCAGACGCCGTCTTGGCACGATTCGACGGGCTGATAGGTCAAAAACCCGAATCCCATGGAAGAGAGGGTGTCGATCGCTTCC
>CAYPEV010000036.1:0-15292 GCA_964409605.1 uncultured Christensenella sp.
GTGTAATTTGTTTTACGCGCGTGTGTGCGATTATTCCTGCGCCTGTATCCGCGCGTTTGCCGCACGCATCTCGATCTCGGTCTTTGCGAGTTGCTTTCTGCCGAAGAGCAGCAACAGTCCGCCGCTGGCAAAGAGCAGCAGCAGGCTCAGGATCCCGATCGACGCGCGGTCGGTCAGGAAATAGAACATCGCGTAGAGAAGCGGACCGATGACAGTCGCAAACTTGCCGAAGACATCGTAGAATCCAAAGTATTCCGCGCTTCTCGTCTGCGGCACCAGCTTGCCGAAATAGGAGCGGGACAACGCCTGGATTCCGCCCTGCACGGTGCCGACCAGCACCGCAAGCACCCAGAAGAGCGTTGTTGCCGTCGCCTTCGCGCCGTTATAGTCGATTTGCTTCTGCGTGTCTTGGGCATATGGAATCATGGAATCACCGATCATATTGATCGCGGCTCCCGCGGTTGTGCTGGCGGCTCCGTCGGAGAACCGGTAGAAATACGTTTCGGAATCGCCGATCTTGCCGATATATTCCGTCTTTACCGTTTCAAATGCCGCAACGCGATCCTCGGCGGAAAGCGTCGCGCGGATATCCTCAACGTAATCCTTTTTGATCGTGTCCCATACTTTCTGATCTTCCTCGGACTGGAACGCAACGCCCTGCATCCGGATCGCATGGCGCGTTTCCGCAACCGCGTCGAGCTGATACGGCTCGACGATTCTGCCCATGAAGAAGCCGACACCGCAGATGATGAAATACATCGCGATGGCCGCGATGATCATCTTGATCGCCCCGAATTTGCCGGAAAGTTTGCTAAAGAGAATCGCGCAGGGCGCCGCGACCAGCTGGGTTACAAGCAGCGCGAAGATCATGCCCGTGGTGCCGAGGCCGAGCGTCGCGCCATAGTTGGTCGCGAGCGAAATGACCGCTCCCACGCCATCGATATAGAGAAAATAGGCAATCAGGTAGATGAACAGCCCGCGATTGCTCACGCAGCGCTTCATCGTATCCCAGAGATTCCGGAACGCGTGTTTGGCGAGCTCGCCCGGCGGGGTTTCGACATAGTGCACCTGCTTGACGTTTTTCAGGATCGGAATCGAAAAGAGCAACCACCAGACGGTCACGATCAGGATTGCAAATTTCATCGCAAAGGGATCGTAGTTCCGCAGCAGCATCACCGCGATCGAGATCACAAACGGAATCGTGCTGCCGCCGATATAGCCCATCGCATAGCCCCAGCTGGAAACGCGGTCCATCCGCTCCTCGGTGGTCACGTCGGTGAGGAACGAATCGTAAAACACGCACGAACCGGAAAAGCCGATATGCGAAATCACGTAGCCGATCAGCATCCACTTCCAATCATCCAGAAACGCGAGCGCGGCGGTTGCCAAAGCTCCGATGAGGATAAACGCGAACAGCAGCTTCTTCTTGTTGCCCTTAAAGTCCGCAACCGCACCCAGCGTCGGGGCGATGACGGCGCCGATCAGCGAGGCAAGCGAAACGCCGATGCCCCACCATTTGTTGCCGATGTCGCCGGCCTGACTTGCGTAATAGATCGGGAAGATGACCGCCATGATGTTGGTGGCATAGACGGAGTTCGCCCAGTCGTAGAAGATCCAACTCTTCTCCTGTTTGGTGAAGCGCTTTGACAGATCGCGCTGACGCATGAAATCACTCACCCTCTTCCAAATTCAATTTTACAAACCACGGAACAAGAACTGATTGCAGTATAGCATTCTTGGATAGCGGGAACAAGGATGTTTACGGTTTTAGCACCACCATTATTTGTGAAACGGAAGATTTTACGTGCTTCTGATCTTTTCCTTTTCCGATTCTCCTCCGGGTCCTGTCCGCTATTCCAGATCAAGCACAAGTTCCGTCGAGGATCGCTCAAAGGAATCGATGCTCTCGATATAAACCCGGTCGATTTCTGCCTCGAACGATTCTGAGAAATCGGCTAGCTCGTTGAGCGCCTGATCAAACTCTGTCTGTTGCTCAAGTCTGCCGACGGTGATGTGCGGGCAATACGTCATTTTGCGGAATAAGTACGGCTCTAGTACGCCTCGATAAAGCCTGTCGTGCAGGTCGATGATGTCGTCGTTTCCGCGCTTCACGTTTAAAAACAGATAGCCTTCCCGGAAGTCTCCGGTGACGCCGCTCAGCAGAATTCTAAACCTCTGCAATCCCTTGAGTGATGGAACAAGGTGTTCTCGCAGCTCCTCGGTTGATCGCTCGCTTTCAAACGGGAACACGAGCGTGATATGCGGGGCAATAAAGTTCGCCAACGGGTCGTATTTCTCACGGATGCCTTGTATGACGTCCATGTTTCGAAACTTCGGAAACAGTACGATCGCTCGTTTCACCGTTTCGCCTACCGTCCTCCCTTCGTCTTTCCGTTATCTCAATCAGACGATCTTTTCCGAGAGAAAAGGGTCCCGCGCTTTCACGCGGAACCCTTTACCTTACTCGTTTTCCTGCGTCACAGCGGCTTCCGATTCAACAGCCGCGGCCTCTGCCTGCGGAATCTCCGCGGTTTCTTCCTCGTCCGAATGCGGCACGATCTCGACCGAGACCACGCGCGTGCCTTCGTCCACACGCATCAGCCTGACGCCCTGCGTGTTTCTGCTGATGATGTTCACCTGATCCAGCGGCAGGCGGATAATCGTGCCGTCGTCGCGAATCAGCATGACATCCTCGCCGTCTGCCGTCATCTTCAGGCACGCAAGATCGCCCGTCTTTTCGGTGAGCTGGGTCGCGAGCACGCCCTTGCCGCCGCGGTGATGCAGCGGATACTGATCCTCCGGCGTGCGCTTGCCCATGCCGAGCTCGGTGACGGTGAGCACGTTTCCGCCCTTTACCACCTTGACCATATCGACCACGGAATCGTCTTCCGAGAGATTGATGCTGCGAACACCCATCGCGGTTCTGCCCATGGGGCGAACATCCTCCTCCGCGAAGCGGACGCACTTGCCCTTACGGCTTGCGATGATAAACTCGTCGTCGCCCATGCTGTATTCCACGGCGATCAGCGCGTCGCCTTCGCGCAGGCTCTGGACGATGAGTCCGCCCTTGCGGATGTTCTGCAGCTCGCTCACCGGCGTCTTTTTGATGATGCCGTCGCGCGTGGCCATCACGAGATAGCCCTCCGTGCCTTCTCCTGCGACGGGGAACATCGCGGTGACCTTCTCGCCTTCGCCGAGCTGCAGGAGGTTGACGATCGGCATGCCCTTCGCGTTTCTGCCCGCTTCGGGGATCGCATAGCACTTCTTCTTGAACGCGCGGCCGAGGTTCGTGAAGAAGAGGATGTTGCTGTGCGTGCTGGTTACAAACAGCCGCTCCACAAAGTCTTCCTCATGCGTACCCTGGCCGATCACGCCGCGCCCGCCGCGGTTCTGCGCGCGGTAGGTGTCGGGCGTCAGGCGCTTGATATAGCCAAAATGAGTCATCGTGACCGCCATGTCCTCTTCCTGGATCACGTCGTCGAGATCGATGTCGTCGATCATCTGCGTGATTTCGGTGCGGCGCTTGTCGTTGTGCTTGTCCTTGATCGCGAGGGCTTCTTCCTTGATGATGGCGAGCAGCTTGCCCTCGTCGTCCAGAATGCTCTGCAGATAGCTCACGCGCTCGCGCAGCATGCGGTCCTCTTCCAGAATCTTGTCGCGCTCGAGGCCCGTCAGGCGCTGGAGGCGCATGTCGAGGATCGCCTGCGCCTGCCGCTCCGAAAGGCTGAAGCGATCGATCAGCTTCTGCCGCGCGTCCGCGGGGCTTGCGCTCTTCTTGATGAGATCGACGATCTCGTCGATGTTATCCAACGCGATGATCAATCCTTCGAGGATGTGCAGGCGCTCTTTCGCGCGGTTGAGGTCATAGGTCGTGCGTCGGGTGACGACGGTCTTTTGATGCTCCAGATAATAATACAGCACATCCCGCAGCGGCAGCACCTTGGGTTCGCCGTCCACGAGCATCAGCATGATCACGCCGAAGGTGGCCTGCAGATCCGTGTGCTTATACAGCTGGTTTAAGATGACGTTCGCGTTGACGTCTTTTTTGAGCTCGATGACCACGCGCATACCCGTGCGGTCGGTCTCGTCCCTGAGGTCCGAGATGCCCTCCACGCGCTTCTCGTGGACAAGCTCCGCGATGCGTTCGACCAGTCTTGCCTTGTTGACCTGATACGGGATCTCCGTGATGATGATGCGGCTCTTGCCCGCGCCGTAGGCTTCGATCTCCGCACGCGCGCGCACGACGATTCTGCCCCTTCCGGTGCGGTATGCGCTCGCGATGCCGCTAAGTCCCATGATGATGCCGCCGGTCGGGAAATCGGGTCCGGGCAGCACCTGCATCAGCGCGTCGTTGTCGATATCGGGGTCGTCGATCAGCGCGCAGAGCGCATCGATCGTTTCACCCAAGTTGTGCGGCGGGATATTTGTCGCCATGCCGACGGCGATACCGCCGGAACCGTTGACGAGGATATTCGGAAAACGGCTGGGCAGCACGGTGGGCTGCATCAGCGTTTCGTCGAAGTTCGGCATGAAATCGACGGTATCCTTCTCGATATCCGCCATCATCTCGCTCGCCATCTTGCTCATGCGCGCTTCGGTATAGCGCATGGCGGCCGCGCCGTCTCCATCCACGCTTCCGAAGTTTCCGTGGCCTTCTACGAGCATATAGCGCGTGGAGAAATCCTGCGCCAGCCGCACCATTGCGTCGTAGACAGAGCTGTCGCCGTGGGGATGATATTTACCCAGGCAGTCGCCGACGATACGCGCGCTCTTTCGAAACGGTTTATCCGGCTGCAGGCCCAGCTCGTCCATCGAGTAGAGGATGCGCCTGTGGACGGGCTTGAGGCCGTCCCGCACATCCGGCAGGGCGCGGTTGACGATGACCGACATCGCATACGCAATAAAGCTCTTCTTCATCTCGGTTTCGAGCTTGATGGGTACGACGCGGTTTGTGGTCTGCGTCGGGGTTGTGGTTATCTTGGTGTCTTTTTCTTCCATACTCTTACTCTCAATCCTTCACTGCCCGCTTTACACGTCCAGATCGACGACAAGCTTGCTGTTTTGCTCGATGAACTCGCGCCGCGGCTCGACCTTGTCGCCCATCAGGAGGGTAAACAGCTCGTCCGCCTCGATCGCGTCCTCCACCGTCACCTTGAGCATGATGCGTTGATCGGGATCCATCGTCGTGTCCCAAAGCTGCTCCGGGTTCATCTCGCCGAGGCCCTTGTAGCGCTGGATCGTCGGCTTGGGTTCGCGGCCGATCTCGTTCAGGGTCGCTTCCAGCTCCTCGTCGGAATAGACATATTTGAGATAGCTGCCGCGCTTGATCTGATACAACGGCGGCTGGGCGATATAGACATAGCCGTTTTCGATCAGCGGGCGCATATGCCGGTAGAAGAACGTCAGCATCAGGATACGGATATGGCTTCCGTCCACGTCCGCATCCGTCATGCAGATGATCTTGTGATAGCGAAGCTTCGTCTCGTCGAAGTCCGCGTCCATGCCCGCGCCAAAGGCGGTGATCATCGCCTTGATCTCCGCGTTTGCGAGGATCTTGTCGAGCCGCGTTTTTTCGACGTTGAGGATCTTTCCGCGCAGCGGAAGGATCGCCTGAAACGCGCGGTTTCGTCCCATCTTCGCGCTGCCGCCCGCGCTGTCTCCCTCAACGATGAAGATTTCGCACTTGCTCGCATCTTTTTCCTGGCAGTCCGCGAGTTTTCCGGGCAGCGACGTGGAGTCCAGCGCGCTCTTTCTGCGCGTCAGCTCGCGCGCCTTTCGCGCGGCGTCTCTCGCGCGCGAAGCGGTGATGCATTTTTCGATGACAAGCTTGGCGCAGCCCGGGTTTTCTTCGAGGAAGCGCGTGAGCCCGTCCGCAACCGCGCCGTCCACGAGCGGGCGGATATCCGCGTTGCCGAGCTTGGTCTTGGTCTGCCCTTCAAACTGCGGTTCCGTGAGCTTTACGGAGACGATCGCGGTCAGTCCCTCGCGGATGTCCTCGCCGGAGAGCGCCGCGTCATTCTCCTTCAGAATCTTATACTTCTTCGCGTAGTCGTTGATCACGCGCGTCAGCGCGGCCTTAAAGCCGACGAGATGCGCGCCGCCTTCGATGGTGTTGATGTTGTTGGCAAACGTGAAGATGTTCTCGTTGTAGCCGTCGTTGTACTGCATCGCGATTTCGACCGAACCGGTCTCGATCCCGTCCTCCATCCGCTTGGCGGAAAAATAGATCGGCTCGGGATGCAGCACCTCTTTGTTTTTGTTGAGGTACTGCACGAAGGAGACGATGCCGCCTTCGTAGCAGAAGGACTTCACATGCGCGGGGGTCTCCCGCTCGTCCGTGATCGAGATACGCACGCCCGCGTTGAGGAACGCAAGCTCGCGAAAGCGGCTGCTCATCGTATCGAATACGAAGTTGACCTCGTCGAAGATCGTATGATCCGGCAGGAACGTGATGATCGTGCCGGTGTCGCTTTCCTCGATGTCGCGCTCGATGTGCACCTCATTGATGGGTTCGCCGCGGATGAACTCCTGCACATAGGCATGGCCGTCGCGGTGAATCTCCGCGCGGAGGGTTTCACTCAGCGCGTTGACGCAGCTCACGCCGACGCCGTGGAGACCGCCGGAGACCTTGTAGCCGCCGCCGCCGAACTTTCCGCCCGCGTGGAGCATCGTCAGCGCCACGGTCAGCGCGTCCTTGCCCGTTTTTTCGTGCAGGCCGACGGGGATGCCGCGGCCGTTGTCCACGACGGAGACGGAGTTATCCGGCCGGATGAAGATTTCGATATGCGTGCAGTATCCCGCGAGCGCTTCGTCGATGGAGTTATCGACCACCTCGGTGACAAGGTGATGCAGGCCGCGGGTGTCCGTCGAGCCGATGTACATGCCCGGACGGCGGCGGACGGCCTCCAATCCTTCGAGCACCTGAATTTGAGACGCATCGTATTGTTCTTTGTTGGGTAGTTCCATGTTTGCTTCCTCTCTATCTCACTGCCGGCCGTACCGCACCTGCAGACGGCGCATTCTCTCGTTCCCTATCTTGAAAATCCAGCCACCCTGTGGCGGAAACGATCGTTCTGTGTTTTCTTTATTCCTGATCCGCCTCGGAGACGGTCAGCACCGCGACCTCGCCCAGATACTCCCGGCCGATTTCGCTCTTCCAGCGCTTCTCCAGCGTCGCGGAGGCGATGTGGGAGGCAAAGACGCGCTCCCTGCCGCGCTCCTTGAGCACGACATAGGATTTGATCTTGCCCACGCAGGGCGTAAATCTGCGCTCGCGGCGCGCTTTGTCGATAAACGCTTTTGTCGGCTGCGACATGCCCGTTTCGTTGAGCACGAAGAGGATCTTATCCAGCGGAATGCTGACATCCGCGCCGATATGCAGTTGCATGATTTCGCCCTCTCCTTCTGCTACAGCTCGACCACGCGGCGGTTTGCCACCTGATAGACCTGCATCTGCTCAACCCCCGCCGCCGCGACCTCCTCGAGGTGGGTGCAGGTTAAAAACGTCTGGCAGTCCTGCGCCGCGATGAGCAGCATCTTCTGCCGGTTTCGATCCAGCTCGGAAAACACATCGTCCAGCAGCAGCACGGGCGAATCCTGCTTCTCCGCGCGGAGGATCTCCAGCTGCGCAAGCTTGAGGCTGAGCACCGTCGTACGTTGCTGCCCCTGCGAGCCGTAGACGCGCACGTCCGTCCCGCTCACCCGCAGGCCGAGGTCGTCCCGGTGGGGGCCCACCGATGTGCTGCCGCGATAGACGTCCCGCTCCGCCGTGTCCGCGAGCGCGAGGCGCAGGGTTTTTGCAAGATCGCTGGAGGGTTGCGGCGCGACGTTTGGCTCATATTCCACGCGGAGCGTTTCCGCCCCGTCGGAGAGCGTCTCATGCTGCTCCGCCGCGATTTCGGCGACGCGCTCGACCAGCTCCATGCGGTTGAGGATGATGGAAGCGCCGAGAACCGCGAGCTGCTCGTCCCAGCTTTCCAGCGCGTCGTAGTCCAGCCCGTCCGGGTCCTTGAGCAGCGCGTTTCGCTGCTTAAGCGCCGCGTTGTATTGCTGGAGCGTGTAATAGTACGAGGGCCGCAGTTGCGAGATCGCCATGTCGAGAAAGCGCCTGCGCTCGCCGGGCCCGTCCTTGACGAGGGAGAGATCTTCGGGCGCAAACATAACGACGTTCAGACAACCCAGCAGTTCGCCGGAGCGGGAGAGCGGAGATCCGTCGATCGTGATCTTCTTGCGCTCGCCGGGGAAGAGCTTGCATTCGATTCTGCGAGGGCCTCCGCGCGTATCGACGTCGACCGCGACGCTGGCGAACGATTCTCCCGCGCGGATCATCTCCGCGTCCCGAATCGTGCGGTGGCTGCGGCCAAGCGAACATAAAAACAGCGATTCCAGCACGTTTGTCTTGCCCGCCGCGTTCTCACCCGTCAGCACGCAAAGCCCCGCATCCGGACGCAGGGAGAGCGACGGATAATTTCTGAAATTGACAAGCCGCAGGCCGGTAACGCGCATGGTAAACGCTGCTCAAACTTCCCCGAATTTATTACACATTAGTATACCACATTTAACAAGTACTGTATATATATTATAGAAAAGAACTGACGTTTTGGGGTGATTTTACATGCTTTTTATGCAAAACGGAGCGGAATTTGTCCGTTCTTTTCGTTCTGCGTTCGGTGCAGGAACAATCCCTCACCTTCACACGCAAAACAGCCGGATTTTATGGGGTAAGGGTTGCGGCCCATAACACCCCCGACATTTTTTCCCGCGCAAAAAACAGCCGGAAAGACATTGAAACCGTCTTCCGGCTGAATTGTATCGCCTTAAAATTTCAGTGAAGTTTACGAGAGCAAATCTCCCTGGTGTGCGACCAGCGTTGCGTCGAAGACACCCGGCACGCGCAGGAACTTATCGACAAAGTCCGTGTCGCTCTCGCGGATGCGCAGCTCGATGGTCAGCTCGATGCCGTCATGCTGGACGGTCTTGCTCTTGATGTGCGCCTTGGGCAGCTGGCGGATCAGTCCCTTGATCTGCTGGCTCGCGCGGTCGTCAAAGTGCAAGATCAGCAGATACGGCATGGTGCCGCTGCCCTTGACGGAGGTGATGATGACCATGATCACGCCGATGACCAGCGCGCCGATGAGGCCGACATCCACAAACCCAGCGCCGAGCGCGAGGCCTTCACCCACCGCCCAGAACATGTAGACGGTGTCGATGGGGTCCTTGATCGCCGTACGGAAACGCACGATGGACAGCGCGCCGACCATGCCCAGAGAGAGCGTAAGGTTGGAGCTGATGAGCATGATGACCATCGCGGAAACCATGGTCAAAAGGATCAGGCTCAGGTTGAACGAGCGCGAATACACGACCCCCGCGAACGTCTTCTTGTAGATGAAATACAGAAATGCGCCGATGCCGAGCGCGATGACCAAGGTGAGGATCACCTGCAGGGGATTTAAGGTGCTCGAAAAGAGCTCCTTGATGTTGAACGCGGTCGTGAGGGATTCGCCCTCTGCGCGCATTAATGGGTTCATACGTTACCTCCTTAACATCATCCTGATGAAGAAATCTATGGCTGGCGCGCGCGACGCGCCTGATTTAGAACTCGTACTGGCGGCAGAAGACATATTTGCTCGCCGCCGTTCGCTGCGCCGAGTCGAGCGTCAGGAGCTCCTGCACATACTGCGGCATGCTCTCGTTGAACTTCACCTCGAGGATCATGCAGTTGCGCAGGTCCCAAACGGGATAGGTGATCACGTGCGGGTTGAACAGATCCGTACACCGCAGCGCCGTGCGCACGTTTTTATCGAACGTGATGCGCACATCTTCCGAAGGAAAGACGTATGGCTCGCGCGTATAATCCACGAGAACCTTCGGCCTGAGGTGGTTTGCCTTGAAGATGCCGTAGAACTGCATCGCGAACGGGCTGTCGATGTGTTTGAGGCACTCGAGGTTGCCGCGCACGATCTCGTCGCAGTCCTGCCGGCTCAAAGACACGCTGTCCTTCTTGATGTATTGCCCTTCTTTGTGCTTGCGCTCCAGCTTGATCGCGCCGTCCGAAAGGTTATAGATGCGGATGCGGAATTTATCGCGCGAACCGGTTCCGCTGGCTTTTTCCCAGAGCGCCGTATCGAACGGATCGTCAAAATACAGGCTGCGGATGTAATATTCCCCGCCGTTGATGGATGCGTGATAATCCTGCTTGAGGCACGCCTTGACGCGCGTGCTCAAGAGTTTATGCTCTCCTTCGGAGATGATGTATTTCAGTTCGTGCCGGTATTGCTTGCCGGCAAGCGCTTGTTTAGCCGCCATGTTCCGTATCTTTCCTGTTCCATATGCGCCCGCGACCGCTGGATTTGCTCGCGGAATCGCGGGGTTACTCCGTCAAGGTTGTTGTGCGGCCGAAGAGGGTATTCATCTCCGAGTCGCTGAGGCTGAAGTAGTTCTGCACATATTTCAGCGCATAGTTCTGATAGTTGTCCGCATAGGCGCGGATGTTGTCGCAGTGCTGCTGCCAGGAGGAATAGTTGATACCGTCCCAGAGATCGACGTCATACTTCATCTCCTCCGCGATGTTGCCCTGCAAGCGATCCACCATGGCGTTGATCTTCTCCGGCGTATAGACGTCGTTGATCATCAGCGCGACTTTCTCGAGGAACGTCTGCCGGAACGTGGAGTTTGCCAGCAGCGCGCGGATGAGCACGGTGGAGGTCGCCTTGCTTGCCCCGTGTCCGTCCGGATGGAAATAGCGCGAGAAAAAGTCTCTGCGGTAGCCGACCGTTGCCGTGTCCGAATAGTTATCGTTGCGGTTCATCGCCCAGCAGAAGTCGTAGAAGATCCAGCGCCACTTGTTGTCGTATTCCGCGCTGCGCCAATACTTCACGTTTCCGGAGTCGGAGTTGCCGACGATGATCTCCGCCGCGACATAGGCCGCGTAGTTCTCGGTGTCCATCAACGTGTTGATGTAGTCGTAGTTGGCGGGGTCGCTCAGATCATGGCTGCCCGCCCATTCGACCATATCCGTATAATCCTTCCAGCCGTCGCCCGCCAGCACGCAGAACTGGTTTCCGTTGCCGAAGAGCAGATCGACCGAATCGGGATTGGAGAGCCCGAAGCGCGAGGCCACGAAATCCTCCGTGATGCGCTCCATGAAGTCGTACACGCCCCAGTATTTGCCGTTGAGCAGCACGACGACCTGCTTGTGCGCCTGCACGACAACCGCGCGCTCCGGCGGGAGCCCTGTGTTGCCCTCTTCAAAGAGCGTGGTCACGAGGTTGTCGCGGATGCGGCTGTTGGTCGCGTCCTGCGCGCTTGCGCGCAACACCAGAGATTTATAGCTCGTCGCCGTCCGGTTCTCAAAGAACGGATAGTTGAACATGGAGTCGCCATAGGCGCCTTTTGCGATCAGCGAAAAGCCCTTTTGCTCCTTGTTGCGCGAAAACTGTCCCTGAATTTGGAACACGCCGTCGCCGCTGTAGAGCGTCGTCCCGCTGGCGTCGATATAGTCAAAGTGCACATCGCGCTCCCACCGTCTGCCGAGCGGGTCGGGATTGGACTTTGGCTGCGCGTTAAAGTTGACGAGGTTCCAGTTCGGGTCCTGCATGCCCGCGGTCATGGTCAGATCCGTCGGCTGCTGGCCGGAGACTTCGGCGTATTTCTGTCCCACAACATAGATGCCGCTGACCGGATCCCAGAGGTTGTTCGGCTCTGTGACGATGCTCACCACGGGCAGATTGTACCGATGGTTTTCAATCGTGCTTTCGCCGGTATAGATCACATACGTCTGGCTATTGGTGTCGCTGCCGCTGTAACCGCTTCGAAACGCGCGCACACGCAGCACCGTGGTCTTGCTGATCGTAATCGGCCCCGAATAGCGGGTGGAGTTCTCGCCGGGCACCGTTCCGTCCGTGGTATACGTGACGCTGCAGCCCTCCGGCACCTCGACGCTGACGCTCTGCGCGCTGTCAAAGGTTCCGCCGGGGGTCGTGATCTTCGGTTCCTGCGCGTAGCCTGCCATGCCCGTGCCGTTTGGCGCGTCCGGCGTCGGCGTCGCGTAAAAATACAGATTTGCGTCCGTCCTGCCGTAGCTGACGTCCGCGTGGCCCTTCGGCACGAGCAATTTATCGAGAATCGTGCCGTCCGGCATGAAGAGAAAGACGACGTCGCCATCCGCGGAGAGGCCGAAGTTCGTCTCTAGATTATTTTTTTTTTGCGCGTCGGAAACGTTCTTGCCCGACGCTTGAATCGTTAAATATTCGCCCGCATTGAGCGTTACGTCGGGAAACACCCACTTTGCGGGGTTCTTCGCGTTGTTGCTCAGCGCGTACCCCGCCAGAGAGACCGGCGAGCCCGTGGTGTTGTGTATCTCGATCCAGTCGTAGTATTCGCCGTCCGGCTGTTTGAGGGTGGAGACGTTTGCGTTGAGCACCTCGGAGATGACAATCTCGCCCTTTCCGAAGGAGAGCGTCTTCATAAACGCTTCCAGCCCCGCGTTGTTGTTTGGATATCCCGGCGTCGGCTGGGAGGTGGTCGCCCATTCGCCTGTGCCATCGGGGTTGCGCGCAAAGCTGATGTCCGTGTTTGCGCGGGTATAGTCATATTGGTCGAGAATACGCCCCGCGGGAGTCGCGAACACCACGCTCTCGGAATACGCGGCGAGCCCGAACGGCGCTTCGATCTTGTCCGAACCCTCCGGCGTTTCGCGTCCGGTCAGGTAGATCAGCAGTACGCCGTTTGCGGGGATCTTCGTGCCCGCGGGCAGCGTGTATTTCAGCGGCTGCGTCGCAGAATCCGAAATGCCGAACCCGCCGAGGTCGACCTCCGCGCCCGTGGTATTGTATAGTTCGATCCAGTCGCAATACGCGCCGTCAGGCCCGATGAGGGTCGAGGCGTTGCTCGGCATAAATTCGTTGAGATAGACGCCGTTGTTCTCCTCGGCGGAGGCGGTCAGCGTCGCGAGATATTCCGCCGCGCCTTCGGTCGTGTTCGGATACCCGGGGCTGGGCAGCATCTCCTTCCAGGCGGTGGTGTCCTCCGCGCTGCGCCCGAGCGAATAGCCGCTGGTCACAGGTCTTAAGGTGATGCTGTCCACCACCTTGCCGGAGACGTTGGAAAGAATCACGTCGTCCGAAGCGGAGAGTTTAAACGGCGTATGCAGCTTCCCGCGCGTCGGATCCCCGCTGCAAAACACCACAATATACCCGCGCGGCTGCAGCACAGAGCCCTCGGGGAAGGTCCATTTCGCGGCGGAGATCAGCTCGTCCGTGAGTCCGAACCCGGAGATATCCAATGCGGAGTCGGTGTTGTTATAGATCTCGATCCAATCTGGAAAATCGCCCGTCTCGTCCGGCACAGAGCCTTTGTTGCTCGACATCACCTCGTTGATTTCGATCTGTCCGAGGTTTTCGTTCTCAACTTTGCCGCCGCCCTTTGTTAAATAAAGAATGAGCGCAACCGCGGCGACCGCGACCAGCACAACTACGAGCGACTTGCGCGCGCCGGATGCTCTCCTTCTTCGTTTTGCCATGTATCCAATGCTCCTTTCGCGAAATTGCGGATGAGCATTTTCGCAACGTCTAGTGTACCATAAGCCCGATGCCGTGCCAATGATACCCCATGATTATTCACAAAATGTCCGAAATATCCCCGCATTCGCTCCAGAGGTGTTCCGGGGGAAATTTGCCGCGCAATTCCGCCGCATCCGCCCGCAGGGCGCATTACAAAACGCCGAGCAGAACCACCGCGACGACCAGCGCGACGCTGATAAACACACTGCCCAGAATGATGAACACCCGGATGAAGGTCTTCATCTGCCGCGCGTCTTCTTCAATATAAACCCGGCCGATCTGCTCGGGGTCGTAATAGACCGCGACGCTCTGGCCGATGAGCAGGTCGTTGCTGCCCGCATAGTTGGAGACGTACTGCAAGTCTCTTCCGTCGATGGAGAAACTGTAAACCGCGCGAAGGCCCGTCGAACCAAGCTGCGTCTGCATGGCGCTGACCACGCCTTCGGTTCGCGCGGTGCAGCGGCTGCGCTTTCTGCTCATGGCGCCGTTGATGGAAAGCCCGACGGCAAGGAAGATCAACCCCATCAGCCCGAAGGTGCCGGAGAAGATCATCGTAAACAGCGCGCCGAAGCTGATGTTGGCCGCGGGAATCATCAAGTCCATCTTCGCCTCTCCTCTAGCGCATTTTGCTCGCGCTATTCTTCGCTCTTGTCTTTCGGGAGCGGCTCCCCGTTCCGGAGCTTTTCCCGCCGCTGGTGGTTTTCCAGAATCTTCGCTTCCTGACCCTGGTCGGAGGGGATATAATAGCGCCTGCCCTTGAGCGACGGCGGCATATAGTCCTGCTTGACCCAGTGGCCGGGAAAATCGTGCGGGTAGAGATAGCCCTTCCCATGGCCGAGCTTACCCGCGCCCGCAAACGACGTATCCCGCAGATGCACCGGAACCGGTTCGTCAAAACTCGTCTCCGCGTCCGCGGAGGCTGCCGCCAGCGCCATCACTACGCTGTTGCTCTTGGGCGATTCGCAGATAAAGAGGATCGCCTGCGTGAGCGATAAGCGCGCTTCCGGAAGGCCGACGTGCTCCAGCGCGTCCGCGGCCGCGACCGCCTGCACCATCGCCTGCGGGTTGGCGAGGCCCACATCCTCGCTCGCGTGGGCGATGAGCCGGCGCGCGATGATGCGCGGATCGACCCCCGCATACAGAAGGCGCGTGAACCACGCGATTGCCGCATCGGAGTCCCCGCCGCGGAGGCTCTTGCAAAACGCCGAGAGCATGTCGTAAAACAGCTGCTCGTCGAGCTTGATCACTTTCTTCTGGCTGGACTCGGCGGCGATTTCGCGCGTGATGCGGATTTCTCCCGCCTCGTTTCTCTCCGTGGTGAGCACCGCGAGCTCCAGCGCGTTGAGCGCGTTGCGACAGTCCCCGTTTGCAATGGCGGAGATGGTGTGCAGCGCCTCTTCTTCCAGCACGACCGGCAGCTTACCAAAGCCGCGCTCCCCGTCGTTGACCGCGGCGAGCACCGCCTGCTCCACATCCTCGCTCGTCAGCGGATAAAACTGGAACACGCGGCAACGGGAGACGATCGCGCTCGTCATGGCAATCATCGGGTTTTCCGTCGTGGAGCCGATGAAGCGGATGATCCCTTTCTCCAGCGCGGGCAGGAGGGAATCGCTCTGCGTCTTGCTCCAGCGGTGGCATTCGTCCAGCAGCAGGTACGTCGGCTGGCGATAGAGCCGCAAGCGCTGCTCCGCCTCCTCCACGATGGCGCGGAGCTCCTTGACGCCCGCCGTGAC
>CAYPEV010000037.1:0-1529 GCA_964409605.1 uncultured Christensenella sp.
TAGATCGTTCCGTCATAAAAGACCACAAACCCGTCTATATAGAACAGCGGAAAAACCACGTTGTCGGTCATGGAGCTGTTGATCACGGTGTTGAGAACGGGAACGTCCGGCTCAAACCGTTCGCGCACCCATTGTTCCGCCAGATCGAGCGCTCTCTGTTCCTCTTCCTCAAAGCCTTCTATCGGAAGATCGTCCCGTGTGCCGATCGCATTGGCTTGCGCTTGCTGTTGCGGGGTCAGCGCGATGGACGAAATACTCTTGTCCGCGCGGTAAGCAACGCCTGTTACCGCGTTCACCTCCGCATAATAGAGTGGATTTCCGTCCCCCGCTTCGCCGCACCGGATCGCATAAAACCTGCGCGGCTCTTCCGTGCCATACTGTACGATCACGCCGTTCTTGTAGCTTTCCCCCACACGCTCCTGATATTCCACCGTCGCTTCCGTTACCCCTACGTCAAACGCTTGGTTGATCAGCGTAAGTCCTTCGGTTTTCGCCGCCTCCGCGCTGATGATCCTTGGCCCGCAGGCCACGAGAGAGAGCATCATCCCAAGCAGGAGCACAATGCAGCATCCATATCGTTTCACGTGATTCACTCCGCTATTTGATCCTCTCCAAGAATTCGAATGTCGATGACGGTCATCGAAGGCCAGCAAACCGTTACTTGATACACTGTACCATCCGCCATCAGAAGCAGGCTGTCCACGTCAACCATGGGAAAGATCTCGCTGTCCGTGCGGATATCCTGCGGGAACACACGCTTGATCGCGCCGGATGACACAAAATGAGTCTCCACATAGCTTTGCGCCGCGGCTATCGCTTCCGCTTTTTGAGTAGAAAAGTCAAAGTCGGGAAATGCCTCCAGCGTTCCAATCAAATCCGCTTTGCTCTTCTGGCTTGCTGTTAGCTGGATGTATTTCCGCGCAAACTGCGCCCGATATGCCACGCCCGTGATCGGGTTAACCTCCGCCGTATAGTAAGGGTAGTTCGCTTGGGGATCGAACACCGCAACGTGGTAGCAGGTACCGGAGCTCGTGTTTTGTGCGTATACCTTGGTTTGATCGATGATCTTGATGTTCGGCAGCGTGACAAGCTTTACCTTTGCTTCGCTTGCATCCAGCCCGAACGCGACGCGCAGGAACGCCAGCCCTGCTTCTTCCGCTTTGTCATATCCGACCGTGTTGCTTTTTCCGGCAATTAGAAGGGTTGCGCAGGACAGAACCGCGAGTAAGATCGCTAATCTTTTTTTCATGTTTCCTCCTGTTGCTTGTTCTCGTTTGTAGCATCAACGGTGCCTTTCCGTGCTTTGCCCCGTTTGAGAAAGGCTTTATTCTCTCATGGCAAGTCGTCTGTCGGACGGGTCTGATTCAGCAGGGTGACCTCAAGCACACTCAGCTGCGGCCAGGCCATCGTTAGGTGATAGATCGTGCCGTCCCGAATCACGACATAGAAATTTGTGCTTGCCCCGTCTGAATCAAACATGCTTCCGCTCTCTATGATGCCGAGAATCTTAGCATTTAAGTCGAACTTTT
>CAYPEV010000037.1:1629-6862 GCA_964409605.1 uncultured Christensenella sp.
AACATGCTTCCGCTCTCTATGATGCCGAGAATCTTAGCATTTAAGTCGAACTTTTGCGGAATCCATTCCCGCGCGAAGTCGCGGCAATCGACATCCATGCTCAAGTAATCAATCGCGTTCGAATCGCCGTTTGCATACGCCTTTTCCCACTTCTCACGCTGTGCCTCCGTCATCTGAGGCACGTGGGAGTAGCGTTGTTCCGCGGCGTAAGCGATGCCTGTTTCCGCATTCACATATGCAATATATTCGGGCTGTCCTTCCTGGAGCTTCGGCGCAGCGACGGTATAGAAGTAGATTTGCTGTTCATCACCCGTCAGCTTATATTCTCCATCGACATAAGTCGCCCCGGATTTTACCGCTTGAGAAACCGTTGCCTCCGTCTCATTCGCATCAAATACATGGTTGATAAACGCAAGCCCCGCCTCTTTTGCCTTGGCTTCGCTGATCAGCTTCGGTTTGCTGCCGGAGAGTAGAATCGCAATACAGATTATCAAGACCAGAATTCTCTTCTTCATTACGGTAACTCCTCCGTCGGACGTGTCTGATTCAGCAATGTGATATCAAGCACACTCAGTTGCGGCCAGGAAAACGTGACGTGATAGATCGTGCCATCCCGAATCACGACATAAAAGTTTGCGTTCCCGCCTGTCTGTTCAAGCGAACCTCCGCCGTCCACACAGCCGAGGATGGGCGCCCCCAAATCAAATTTCGTGGGAATCCACTCCCGCGCAGCTTGCATGCATTCTGTTGAGATTTTTGTAAAAACAATATCCCTGTCCTGTCTGTTTTTTCTTGCTTCCTGAAGAGTTTGCTGCTCAGCCGTGGTGAGCTCCGGCGCATACACCGTGTTTCGAAAAGCCGCATACGCAATTCCCGTTTCCGCGTTTACATGCGCATAGTATAGATAGCCTTCGTCCTCTTGTTTGTCTGCTGAGACAATGTAGACATAAATAGGTTTTTCCTCACCTGTTACCTTATAATTTCCGTCGACAAAGGTTGCGCCCGCCTGTTCCTGGTAGTAAATCACCGCCTCGGTCTCATTCGCATCAAATACATGGTTGATAAACGCAAGCCCCGCCTCTTTTGCCTTGGCTTCGCTGATCAGCTTCGGCTTCCCGCCTGTAAGGAACAGCGACACGCAGAGCATGCCGGCGATCAGCAGCACGGTCTTTCGTTTGATACCTGTGTCTGTTCCGGTCATGGTTGTTCTCCTTTCGGTTCGTTCTCCAGCAGCTGCACCTCTTCGAGCTCCAGATTGGGCCAGGAGAACCCGACACGATAGATCGAGCCATCCGCAAACGTTACAAAATACCCGATGCCGGCGCGCGGCGGGAAGATCGTGTCCCGGTTGCAGCAGCCTTGCCCGGAGATAAGCGCGACTTCCTTTTGAAATCTGCGCATGACAAATTCACAGGCGGCGTCTTCCGCGCTGCCGTCTTGTAAGGCGGCTTCCGCTTCCGTTTCGTTCTGCTGGTCGGTGTTTTCTGTTGTCTGTTGCGGATCGTTTGCCAGAGGGGAAAGCAGCCATTCGCTCTTGCTTGCGTAATAGGCGACGCCCGTTTTCGCGTCCACCTCGCAATAGTAGAGGTCTGCGCCCATTGTTTGGTCGGATATGGTGACCAGATAGATCTGATTCGGTGTGCCGGAGTGTGCGTTTACTTCCGTGTTGTCCACAACGCTGGTACCCGCGCGTTCAAAGTATTCCACGTGAGCGTCCCGAAGGTTGACGGCAAACGCCTGCCGCAGGAGCGCGAGGCCCGCGCTCTTTGCCCGTTCTTCGCCCACAAACTCCGGCGCACAGGCGCAGGACAGGCACAGGATGAGCGCAAGCAGCGCGACGAGCGCCGCACGCAAGGTATTTCTGGACATACTTGGTCCATCCTTTCATCTGGAATTATCGTATCTATATGATAAAGATGGGACCTTTCACACATAGTAACATAGAATACACGTTTTCGTTGTGAACCGGCTGTGAAGCTCCCGCGAACTGCGGGTAAACGAATCGCAAACAATGCATGTCGTTTATACACAATTCAACAGATGTTTTTTCTCTGTCGCGCAACGCGCTTTTCCGCCGATTTTGTCGAGATTCCGAACGGGCGCTGAAAATCCGCGCGCAATTTGCGTTTTTCCACAAAAGTATCGTAAAATGTGGATAACAGAGCGGACAAGCGGAGGAATCCACATGATACACATCTATTGCGGAGACGGAAAAGGAAAAACGACGGCGGCGCTGGGGTTGATCTGCCGCCATGCCGGCGCGGGTGGCAGGGCGGTTCTGGCGCAGTTTCTCAAGAGCCTGCCGACGGGCGAGCTCGCGGCGCTCTCGCAGCTGCATGTTCCCGTCTACCGAAACGAGCTTCCGCACGGGTTCTTCCCGAACATGAGCGAAGAGATGAAGCAGACCGTGCGGAAGATGCATGACCATACCCTCGCGGAGGTCACGCAGCTTGCGCGAGCAAACGCGTGCTCGCTATTGGTGCTGGACGAGCTTTGCGCCGCGCTCTCGCTGGGGCTGATCGACCGCGAGGCGGTGCTCTCGCTGTTGGATGAACATGGCAAAACAGAGCTGGTCATTACCGGGCGCGATCCGGATCCGGCGCTGCTTGCGCGGGCGGACTACGTCACCGAAATGAAGCTCCTCAAACATCCGTATGAAAAAGGTGTGACGGCGAGAAAGGGAATTGAATATTAGATTGTTTCACGGGAAACAAAAAGGGAATCCGAGGATTCCCTTGATATCTTTCTTATAGATGCACTTCTTTCTATTGTCGTTTTTTTCCTGAGCTTTCATCTTGCGGAAGCGCTTGGACTTCCTCAATCATCTTCTTCTCTTCCGATTTTACGCGTCTCTCCAACTTCTTGATGTCTTCAGACGGAGGCAGCGATTCCGGTCTGATACCACGATCAAGAAGCATTTTCCGTACGCTTTGATTGTTCTGCACATGCTCATTTGTAATTGGCGTCTCGCCGCGTAAATCTTTCTCCTCAACTCGAAAATTCGTCATTTCCGTAGCTAGGTTCTTTGCCGCAATGGTCAATGTAGGTAAGTGATCTGCCAACGCTCCACTCTTGATACCGTATCTATTTTTCATATCCTGCGTTGTATTTCCACCAAACAAGGCACTATCGCCTTTTGAACGGATGCGACCAAAACCCGCATCGTCAACGCCGCGCTCATAGATGTTTTCCGATAGTTTCTTTTCAGATTCTCGAAGACGTTCGCGTGCGGCCATTCGTTCGATTAGATTTATGCGATCTTCGATTAACTCCTGTTTTCTTGTTTGGACGGCAAAATAGCTCTGTGCGAATGCGATTTCTTCTTTCTGCGGGTCACCATTTTGCGCGATCAGATAGCAGGCATAACGTGTCAGCATATAATCTTTTACTGCTCTCTGCCCGCCTTTACCAAGCGCGATCATTTTCGTGGCTTCACGAAAATGATCCTCATCCTTCACACCCGTCGTCTTACAAGAATCCATTGCTCTCCAAATTGAGACTTCAAAATTTTCCCATCGGTTATATCCGAATTCTGTTTGAAGTTCGCGCGCCAGCCAGTACTCAACTCCTTCTTCCGTTACATGGGAAATCGTATCAAAACTCTTTCGCAATGCGGTAATTTTCTCTGTCTTCATATCTTCTCCCGCTTGACATGATAATAACTTCGTCAAAACATCTTGTGCTTTATATTCTTCTTACTGATCATACCATCATTGTCAGTCGATTTCCAGCCGTATCACATACTACTATTGACATGGCGGATTCAATTTGCTTAGCCTCTAATATATTCAATAATTCATTTATAGTTCACGCATGTGTGCAAATATATAGAATCAAGAAATGGGGATGTTCAAATGAAATCAACGAAAATCAACCTCCTGCCCAATGCCGTCGACAATCGCTTCAACGGCATCAAGCTTGCGCAATACGCCTTTTTGATGATCACGCTGGCAACCATCGTCCGCAGCCTGATCCACGTCTTTGCCCCGGACGGCGGCGCGCAGAGCATCGCGACCATTCCGCTGGATACCTATCCGGCAGAGGCCGCAGCAACGGTGATTTTCATGTTCTCTTTCTGGGGGCTGTCGCAGCTGCTGATGGGGATGGTCTATCTAGGCGTCTATCTCAAATATAAGTCGCTCATTCCAATGATGTACGTACTATTGATCCTCGAGTACGTTATGCGCATTGTGATCGGACAGATGAAACCTATCGTCACGGCAGGAACCGCGCCGGGCAGCGTCGGCAGCTGGATCATGGTGCCGGTGTGTATCGTTCTTTTGCTTTTCTCCTTGTTGCCGACAAGAGCAGCCAAACAAAAGAACGTCTAAAAAACAAAGCCGCTTCGTTCTTCCACGAAACGGCTCTTTCTTTCATTTCTCTCAAACAAAAAGGCTATACGTCACTATATCCTGATATTTGCCGAACTTCATGCCGACCTGTGGCACCGTGCCGCAAAAATCAAACCCGAACTTTTCGTGCAGCTTGCAGCTCGCTTCGTTTCCAGCGGTGATCACGGAGACGACGGTGTGCGTGCGCGGGTCGGCCTTGGCTTCCTCCAGAATGTACGCCATGAGCGCGGTCGCAATGCCGCGCTTGCGAAACGCCGGCGCAATATAGATCGAAAGCTCGACGGTGGACTTGTACGCCTCTTTTTCGCGATAGGAGGAGAGGCTGCTGTAGCCCGCGACGCGGCCGTCGATCTCCGCAACGTAGAGCGGATGGTTTTCCACATTGTGGTGGTCAAACCAGGTTTGCCATTCGGCAAGCGTGCGCGGGTTGAGGTCCAGGGTAGAGACGCCGTGGACCACCTCATGGTTATAGATATCCAGCAGTTCCTGCAGGTCTGTTTGCTCCGCTTTCCGAATCAGCATGCGAAAGGCCTCTTTTTCCTTTAATTTGTTCTATTATATATAAAATCATCCTTTTTGCAATCAAAAAGCCTTTCTTTTCAGAAAAGCTTGTCTATCATGCCGGATATAAACACTTCTATTGTAAAAATCTTTCTAAAGAAACGTGTAAGTTCTTTTGCCTACTTTTCTTTTTTGCAGTCAAAAAGCCTTTCTTTTCAGAAAAGCTTGTCTATCGTGCCGGATATAAACATTTCTATTGTAAAAATCTTTCTAAAGAAACGTGTAAGTTCTTTTGCCTACTTTTCTTTTTTGCAATCAAAAAGCATTTCTTTTCAGAAAAGCTTGTCTATCATGCCGGATATAAACACTTCTATTGTAAA
>CAYPEV010000037.1:6962-15237 GCA_964409605.1 uncultured Christensenella sp.
TACTTTTCTTTCAAGAAAAGTAGGTGATGCGGCTGAAGGGAGCCACGCGAAGGCGAAGCACGGCCTGAATGCGGTCAAGGGGAATGCATCCGACGGAGGAGAGCCGGCTGTCATACATCTCATCGCGGTTGTCGCCAAGGAGGAACACGCTGCCCGCGGGCACGTCGACCGGCGGCAGATCACCGACGTAGTTGACGACATAACTGCTCTCGTCGAGCGGGATGCTGTTGATGAAGACATGACCCGCCACAATCTCCACCGTCTCGCCGGGCATGCCGACGATGCGCTTGATGAAAAGGCCGTCATCCGTGGAAAACAGCACGATATCCCCGCGCTCCGGCATACGGACGTATTTCGCGATCCGATCGCAGAGCACCATCTCCCCGCTGTTGAGAGCGGGGGCCATGCTTTCATCCACAATGCGAAGCGGCGCGAGCCAAACAAAAAACACAAGACAGAGGACAGCGATCGTGACCAGCACGGAAAACAGCCATCCGATTCGTCTTGCGTTGCGATAGGTTCGGGCGCGGCCCTCGCTGCGGCGGCGCATGCGCGTCTCGCTCACGGATAGGCCACCCGCGAGAAGGTTTCAAACTCGTCAAACGGATAGACGACGGCGACAACGCGGCCGACCACCTTGGCATACGGGATGCTGCCGACGGAGGGATTGCGGCTGTCCTTGCTGCCGTTGCGGTTGTCCCCGACGACGAACACATGGCGCGCGGGAACGAGGACGGGATCCATATCCCCGATGATCTCGCCGTTCCAATAGGGGCTTTCGTCCAGCGCTGTGCCGTTGATGAAGATCTTTCCCTCTTTGATTTCAACGCTCTCGCCGGGGAGGCCGATCACGCGCTTGACGCAGCTCTCCGTATAGCCGGGGTAAAAGCAGATGATGATATCTCCGCGCAGGGGGTCATTGAACCAATAGCTCATCTTCTCGACGAACATATCCTCGTTGTGCACGAGCGTCGGAATCATGGAGTCTCCGTCAACGCGGATCGGTTCCGCGATAAACGAGCGGATCGTGAGCGCGACGAGCACGACGAGCGCGATATACAGCAAAAAAGACACGTTGCGAAACGAACGTGATCCTCTCATGTTTTCATATTGTTCTTCGGCGCGGTCGCGCAGATAGCGAATCTGGCTCTGCGTAAAGGCTTTACGCTTCACTCGGTTGTTCCTTTTTGATTAAGATTTTCTTGCCCATGCGTACGAAGTCCGCGCGGTCAAGCATCACGATGCGCCCGCAATGATTGCACTTGATCTTGATATCCGCGCCCACGCGGATGATCGTCCACTGGTTCTCGCCGCAGGCGTGCGGTTTTTTCATGAGCACCACGTCGCCCAGGTCAAACTCCGCAATCATTCCTGATCGTCCGCCAGATTTTGCGTATAGCGGTATACGTCATAGCTCGGCACGGCGGGCGGGATATAGCTATAGAGAATCTCCAGAAGCTTCATCGGCGCCTCTTCCTGCAGAAGATGCCCGGCGTTGCGAACGAGATAGTAGCGGCCCGCGCGCAGCACGCTCTGGAAATACACGCTGCCCGCCGGCGGATGCCAGCGGTCGTTTTTGC
The DNA here is from genome assembly GCA_964409605.1 of uncultured Christensenella sp. GTDB lineage: Bacteria > Bacillota > Clostridia > Christensenellales > CAG-138 > UBA7703. Next base: position 8,543 of record CAYPEV010000037.1, read on the forward strand.
CCCAGAGCACAAGCACCTCGTGCTCCACCGGCAGGAGCCCCTCCGCGATGACCTCCTGGTCATAGTTGCGCAGCGCGTACATCAGCGCCTCGCGGGAGAGCCCGTCCGAAAGCGGCTCATAGTATTGCTTGACCACATAATCGTCGATCAGCGCGGGATCGCTCACGCACTCGATGAGCAGTTTGCGCACGTCGTTTGCGGTGTAGAGATTGCGCGCAAAGGTCGCGATCAGCGGCTTTTGCATGTTATGGATCAGCGACGGCATGTGCTCCGTAATCCCGCCGGGCGAGATGGCGACGCAGTTGGCGACGCGCTTGGGATAGAGCGAGAGGAAGCGCAGCATGTACATCGCCCCGATCGAAAACCCGACCATGTGCGAGGATTTGATGTTGAGCGCATCCAAAAAGCCGTTTAAGATAAACGCGAACTGATCCGCCGTATACAGGAACGTATCCGGCCGGGACGAATACCCGTGTCCGGGCAGGTCGATGGCGATCACACGATAGTTGTCCGACAGTTCGGCAAAGACGTTCCGCCAGGTGTAGAGCGATTGTCCGAGCGAATGAATCAACAGCAGCGGCTCGCCTACGCCCGCTTCCAGATAGTGAATGCGCGCAACTTCGCCTTCCTCATCCTCCCCGGCTGCGGGTAGGGTGATTTCGACGAAGTCGCCCACCTTTTCGGAGTTTATGAATAACTGACTGCGCAGCGATTCTCCCACGGGCATATTTCCCCCGATTACTATATTCTTCTTCTATTGTAAACCCTCAAAAGTGCCATTGCAATCAAACAGGCGGTTTGTCACAGATTGTTAACCCATTGCCGTCTTTTTCACATCATTTTTGCCAAAAAGTGGGGGGTTTCGTGCTTTTTTACGCTTTTAGTGCGTGTTTTCGCATTTCTCAAATAAGAAATTGCGAAAAAGGCACGCATTTTGGGCATTTTTACACATATGAATCGTGCGCGCTCCGGCCGGCTTTCGCGCGCGTTTTCGCCTCCTGCGCGCGCAAAATCGGAGTGAATATCACCTGCGTTTATACTTTTTTTGCGCGGGAAACCAGGCGCTTTCCGCATGCAAACGCGGCGGAAAAAAGCGCTGCCCCCGTCGGCCGACCGTTCGTTTTCCCGCCATGCGCACGCAAAACCGCACGCGTGTTTCAAACATTGCGGCTGTCTTGTTTCGGCGCGCGGGCGCTTGTAAAAGCGACGCATTTTTGCTATGATGAACATTAATATAGGGGGTATATCACTATGGACCAACTGCAATCGATTTGGGCGGCCGCGCGGGAGAATATCCGTCCTCAAATGACGGGGCTGTCGTTTCACGCCTGGATCGACGTGATCGTACCTCTTGCATTACAAAAAGATATCCTGATCCTCGAAGTGCCTACGCCGGATATCCAGAAGACGTTGGACGACTTCTATTTTGAAAACCTGCGGGACGCGGTGAAGGCTGCGAACGAGACGATTTCCGATATCAAGATCATCCTGCCGGAAGATCGGGATATCTATATCAACCCCATCAGCGCGGAACCGATCAACGTCTTCGCGCTCAATCCGAAATACACGTTTGAAACCTTCGTCGTCGGCGGTTCGAACCATTTTGCGCACGCGGCGGCGCTCGCGGTCGCGCAGAACCCTGCCGCGGCATACAATCCTCTATTTCTGTATGGCGGCGTGGGTTTGGGCAAAACGCACCTGATGCACGCCATCGGACACGCGGTGAAGGGCAACGACCCCGCGGCGCGCGTCATGTACGTTACAAGCGAAACGTTCACCAACGAGCTGATCACGGCGATCCAGCTCGACAAACGGCTGGAGTTTCGCAAGCGCTATCGCAATGTAGACGTGCTTCTGATCGACGACGTGCAGTTCATCGCGAAGAAACAGTCCGTGCAGGAGGAGTTTTTCAACACCTTCAACACGCTGCACAACGCCAACAAGCAGATCATCATCAGTTCCGACCGGCCGCCGAAGGAAATCAGCAGCCTGGAAGAGCGCCTGCGCTCCCGCTTTGAGTGGGGTCTTATCGCGGACATTCAGCCGCCGGACGTGGAGACGCGCATTGCGATTTTGCGAAACCGCGCCAGACTCGATAACCTCGACGTGGACGACGAGATCATACAGTTCATCGCGGAGCATGTGGTCAGCAACATCCGCGAGCTGGAAGGGTCCCTCACCCGCGTGGTGGCGTATTCGCAGTTGCGCCGGCGCCCGCTGACGCTGGAGTTGACCATCGAGGCGCTGCGCGACCTGCTGCCGGACGTCAAGAAAAAGGAAGTCACACCGCAGATCATCAAGAGCACCGTGGCGGAATACTATTCCATCCCGGTGGAGAGCCTGCTTTCCGAGAGAAGAGACCGTGAGATCGTGCTGCCCCGGCAGGTTGCGATGTACCTTTGCCACGATATGCTTGGCATCCCCTATAAGCGCATCAGCACGCTGTTTGATAAAAACGATCATACCACGGCGATCAACGCCTGCAAACGTGTGGAAGAGATGATAGAAGGCGACAGCTCGTTTGCCTCCGTGATAGAGGATGTGAAAAAAAGAATGGTGTAAACCATTCTTTTTCGAAGCAAACGATTGAGGAAATCCTTCCAAATACGCCTTTTAAAAAAACCTTCTAAAGTAAATCTTATAAATAAGGCATCAAAAAAACATTCGTAAGAAATATCCTTAAAAACTGATAAATATGGCTTCGAAAAAACATTCGTAAAAAATATCCTTTTCTCCTTCATTTTATCCACAATTTGTGGAGCGCGGTTGTGGATGCGATGTGTATCGTGTGGAGTATATGGATCGTGTGGATAACACGGGAAAAAGGCAGTCGGTTTTCCACGCACTGTTCCACAGCCAAAACCGCGGAGAAGCGCGGAAAAATCGCGTTCTCCACACTGCCCACAATACACTACTTCTACTGCTTCTGTATTACTGGTTAACAGAAACACACATTCCCGGCAAAACGTGTGGATAACCGGTTTGAGAAAAGCTTCTTGTGAAGATATCCTTTTTTTAACGCCTCACCGCAAAAAGAAAGGATTCTCCTGAAAACAACTCTGGTTCTAAAAAAGAAACCAAGAAGAAGCGAATCTCTGTTTTTATTCTGATAAAATATCGTATGAATACGATCGATATGAACCGAGCGCTGAGAAAGGAAGTTGAATTATGCATTTTTACATCGACTCGAAAGAATTGACAGAAGGCGTTCTTTCTGTCATCAAGGCGCTTCCCGTGCGCACCACGATGCCTATTCTGGAAGGCATTTACATGGAAGCGACGACAGAAGGCGTCAAACTCAAGTGTTCGGATTTGATGCTGCAAAAGGAATGTCTTCTGCCCGCAACCATCGAGGAGGAAGGGTTTGCGATTATACCTGGAAAGCTGTTTTCCGAGATCGTCCGCAAACTTCCGGAATCGATCGCGGAAGTGACGCTTTCCGGGAAATCGCTCGATATCTCCTGCGGTCGTGCAAAGAGCAGCCTGCAGTGCGTGGAAGCAACAGAAGAGTTCCCCGAGATGCGCTTTACGGGAGAAACATTCACCGTTAAGATGGATCACGCGGATTGCCGGGATATGATCAATACTACGGTGTTTGCCACCGCGCAGGATGACAGCAAACCGATTCTCACCGGCGTGCTGATGGAATTGGGAGAAGATATCACCATCGTTGCGACGGACGCGTTCCAGTTCGCCAAGCGCTCCATGCCGCTGAAAAACCCTGTGCCGGAGAGGAACGTTGTGATTCCCGGCAAATCGATGGTCGAAATATCCCGTATGATGGACGAGACGGAAGCGGATGTGGAACTCACGTTCACCAAGACACACGTATGCGTCAACATCAAACATTCCCGTCTGGTCGCAAGACTGCTCGACGGAGACTATATCAAGTATAAAAACATTCTTCCCAAGGATCATACCACGCGGGTCATGATCGACAAAGCCGAACTCATGGAGAGCATCGACCGCGCGCAGCTCATGGCGAGGGAAGGAAACAATAACATTGTCATGAAGTTTCACGACAATAAACTGACGATCTCCGCCAACAGCTTTGCGGGAAAGATCAATGAAGAGATCGATGTTCAGATCAACGGCGAGGATATCGACATCGCGTTTAATCCGCGCTTCTGCATCAATGTTCTGAAGAATATTCCCGACGATAAGATCTATATGGATTTTACGACCAGCATCAGCCCCAGCGTCATTCGCCCCGCCAAGACGGAAGGATACTATTATCTGATCGTTCCTGTCAGGATCTATTCCAACTTCTAAAAAACACAATCAAGAAGAAAACACAAAAGAGGCGGTCAAACGTCTCTTTTGTTTATTGAGTTTCATCATAAGAAAAGAATAAAAAAGTTTCACGTGAAACATTAGAAAGGGCAGAATTCAATTTATTATAAAAGAGAAGAATAATAATCGCTTTCCACAGGGATAGATTCAAGCAATTGTTTCACGTGAAACATTGAATACCCCTTCCAATTCTGCTAGAATGGCGATAGCGGTTTTATTCAAAATACATTTGAAAACACTCTCTTTGATAAACGGAGAAAGAAAACACCGGAGGAAAAACTCTGTCATGAAGATCGTAGCGGTAGCCAATCAAAAGGGCGGCGTCGGTAAAACGACCACCGCCGTGAACCTCAGCGCATGCCTCGCCGAGCAGGGCAAGCGCGTTCTGCTTGTGGACGCGGACCCGCAGGGAAACAGCACCAGCGGCCTCGGTGTGAAAAAAGAAGGCGACGGAAAATCCATCTATGATGTGCTGATCAACGACGTCTCGGTCGACGAAGCGACCAAGGATACGATGATTGAGTCTCTCAAACTACTGCCCGCGCACATCTCTCTCGCGGGCGCGGAGGTCGAACTCGTCAATATGATGGCGCGCGAGCAGGTGCTCAAACGCGCGCTGAACGCGACCAAGGGCGGATATGACTATGTGTTTATCGATTGCCCGCCGTCGCTGGGACTCCTGACGCTCAACGCGTTGACCGCCGCAAATACGTTGCTGGTTCCGATTCAGTGCGAATTTTACGCATTGGAAGGATTAAGCCTTCTGATGAATACGGTCAAACTCGTGCGCAAAAGCCTGAATCCGGATCTGGACGTCGAGGGCGTTGTGCTGACGATGTTTGATTCGAGAACAAATCTTTCCATGCAGGTGGTCGAGGAAGTCAAAAAATTCTTTAAAAACAAGGTATATGACACGATCATTCCGCGCAGCGTCCGCCTCGGCGAAGCGCCGTCGTTCGGACTGCCGATCTCTCGCTACGCGCCGAACAGCGCGGGTTCCACCGCGTATACCTCCCTCGCTACCGAGATGATCTCAAAGGAGGGCAAATAATGGCCGCGCAAAAGACAGGCCTCGGGCGCGGGTTGGACGCGCTGCTGGATCCCTATTCCGCATCCGTCGAGGAACAGGTGAAGTCCGGCGCGGGAATTCTCAGCGTCAATGTGCGGGATATCGACACCAACGCACTCCAGCCGCGCAAGCAGTTTGAGGAAACTTCGCTGAACGAACTTGCCGAGTCCATCCTCGTGCACGGCATCGTGCAGCCGCTGATCGTCAAACAAAAAGGCAGCCGGTATATGATTATCGCGGGCGAACGCCGTTTTCGCGCGGCGCGGCTTGCGGGGCTTTCCGAAGTGCCGGTCCTGGTGACGGATTATGACGAGGCGCAGATCCACGAGGTTTCGCTGATCGAAAACATTCAGCGCGAAAACCTGAACCCAATCGAAGAAGCGGCAGCCATCCGGTTTTTGATGAAGCAGCACGACATGACGCAGGAAGAAGTCTCCGGCCGCCTCGGCAAGAGCAGACCCGCGATTGCGAACGCGCTTCGCCTCCTGCAGCTGCCGGAAAGCGTGATCGAGCTTCTCAAGAGCGGCGCGCTCTCTGCGGGCCACGGCAGAACCCTCGCGGGACTGACCGACAGTGTACAGATGGAACGGCTTGCAAAAGAATGTGTCGAGCGGGAATACTCCGTTCGGACGCTGGAAGAAAAGATCAAGGCGCTCTCCGAAAAGAAGAAACCCGCCCCCGTCATAAAAAAAGAGAAACCGCATCTGCCTGCCGAGCTCGCGCAGCTGGAAGAATCCTTCCGCGAATCGCTGGGCACAAAGGTCTCCCTTGCGGGCAGCAACACGCGCGGTAAAATCACGATCGAATACTTTTCCAGGGAAGACCTGGAGCGAGTGTTCGAAAAGATTTCGGGAAGAGAGTGAACCTCTCTTCTCTTTTTATGTTAAAGAAAGAAGACAAAGAAGAGCGGTGGGTTTGATCGAAGGGATGGCTGCGCTGCATGATACCGCGAAGCTTCTCGTAAACGGCTCCGATCTTCGCTCGCATCTTCAGCAGATCAACAGCGTCTCCGATACGCCGCAGCGATCCAATCATCCTTCGAAAGCTTTTGCCATATACGCAAAAATCCCGCTTGAACCAGGAGAAGCCCGGATGTGATTTACGCGATCTAATGTCGGCAACGAGTAGAATGCCGACATCTTCATTACTATTGCACGCGAAAAGCCGTTTATGACGGACACCATGCTGTTCAGCGGGAGTAATTTTTCAACCATACAAAAACGAACGGATGCCGCAAGAGAAGCAGCGTCCGTTCGTTTTATTTCTGGTATAGGGAAGACAGGTATTGATCTCCTTCTGTTTGATAGAAGGAAGATGCTTATTTCACGATCAC
>CAYPEV010000038.1:0-14997 GCA_964409605.1 uncultured Christensenella sp.
GGAGAGCCCCGCTGCGAGGACGAGCCCCTGCAATCTCACTTCGATTTCTCTTTTTTACAGAACGTGTTTTTGCAACGCAGATTCACTCGGCCTTCTCCTTTTTGTAGAACGTGTTTTTCAGCGGGAGCGAGGTGCGCTCCTGGCCGTCCAGCCGGTAATATGCGTGCGAGCAGGCGGGGGAGGTCGGAATCAGGCAGAGTTCGCCGACGCCCTTTGCCCCGTGCGCCAGCGGCAGCGGGTCGGACGACTGCACGAGGCGAACCTCGATATCCGGCACGTCGGTTGCGCGCATCAGACCCAGCTTTTCAAACTTCACCTGCGGATATCCGCCATCGGTCTTGTAGTCCTCCGTGAGCGCAAAGCCAAGACCCATCACGATGCCGCCCTCGATTTGCCCCTCGACGCTCTGGATGTTGACCGGCGTGCCGACGTCGTAGGCCGCGACCACGCGCTCCACTTTGCCGGTTTCGTTCAGGACGACGACCTGCGCGCCATAGCTGTAGCTCACGTGGCTGACAGGGTTTGGCTTGTCGGTGCCCATCGGATCGGTGATTGGCACATACTCCGCGTAAAACTCCTGCCCTTCCAGATCGGCGAGCGTTTTGCCGCCCGCGAGGGCCGCGGCGAGCTTTTCGCCAACCCTGCGCGCGGCTTCGCCTGTCATGACGGTCTGGCGCGAGGCGGTGCTGGTGCCGCTGTCGGGCGTGCGGATGGTGTCCGCGCGTTCATGCACAAACAGCTTCGGATCCAGCCCCGTCTCCTCGCAGATCATCTGCGTGCAGACGGTCGCGATGCCTTGCCCCATGCAGGCGGCGCTGGTGCGGATATGCACGAGGCCGTTTTCGACCGAGAGCTTGCAGCGGCCCGTGTCGCGGATGCCGATGCCTTTGCCGCTGTTTTTGAAGGCGCAGGCGATGCCTGCGTAGGGGCTCGATTCGTAGACGTCCCGAATGGCTTCGAGGCACTCCGCCATGGCGCAGTTTCCGTCCGCAAGCTGCCCGTTCGGGAGCTCCTGCCCGGGGCGGATGGCGTTTTTGTAGCGGATCTCCCAGGGCGAGATGCCGACTTTTTCCGCGAGCAGGTTGAGGTTATTTTCGGTTGCAAAGCAGCTCTGCGTTACGCCGAAGCCGCGGTATGCGCCCGCGACGACGTTGTTTGTGTAGATGCTCATGCCGAGGATATCGATGTTTTGATAGTTATACGGCCCGGCCGCGTGCGTGCAGGCGCGCTGGAGCACGGGGCCGCCGAGGCTCGCATACGCGCCGCTGTCGGCGATCAGCACCGCCTTCATGGCGGTGAGCTTGCCCGTCTCGTCGCAGGCCGTCGTGAATTCCATATGCATCGGGTGCCGCTTGGTGTGGTATTCGAGGCTTTCCTGCCGCGAGAACTGCACCTTGACCGGCGCTTTGACGTACCAGGCCATCAGCGCCGCGTGATGCTGTACGCTCATGTCCTCCTTGCCGCCGAAGCCGCCGCCGACGAGCATGCTGTGGCAATGCACCTTTTCCTCGGGGATGCGGAGCATGGCCGCGATCTCGTGCTTTTCGTCATAGACGCTCTGCGCGCCGCTGTAGAGCAGGATGCCGTCCTCGCCTTCCGGCAGGGCGATTGCGCACTCCGGCTCCATGAACGCGTGGTCGTTGAGCGGCGTATAGTATTTGCGCGTCACGACGTGCCTGGATGTTCGAATCGCGGCGTCCGCGTCCCCGCGCTTGAGCGTCTCCCTGCGGACGATGTTTCCGCGCGGATGCAGCAGCGGCGCGTCGGCCGCGAGCGCCTCCATCGGCGAGGTGACGGGCTTGAGCTCGGTATAGTCCACCTCGATGAGCGAGAGCACCTCGTCCAGCGTCCGCTCCGAGCGGGTGCAGACGAGCGCGATCGCGTCGCCGACATAGCGCGTGATGTCGCCCTCGGCGATCATCACGTCCCAGTCCGGCACGATATGACCCGTTTTGTTATAGGGGACGTCTTTCGCCGTGAGGATGCGGACGCAGTCCGGATGCTGCTCCGCGCGGCTGATGTCGATGCGATCGACCCGCGCGCGCGGATAGCGCGAACGCAGCGCCTTTGCATACAACATGCCGGGCAGGTGCAGATCTCCGACGAACTGGCCCGTGCCGAGCACCTTTTCCGCGGCGTCGGGACGGATGAAGCGGCGGTTGACGCCGGTGCTGTCCGGCAGGGCGGGAATGGGCAGATTCTCGCGGAAGAATTTAGCCGCGAGCAGGATCGCCTCTTCGATTTTAATATAGCCCGTACAGCGGCAGATGTTGCCGCGAATCGCCGCCTTGACCTCGTCACGCGTGGGGGTAAGATTGCTATCGAGCAGCGCCTTTGCGCAGATGACCATGCCGGGGATGCAAAAGCCGCACTGTACCGCGCCCGCTTCGCCGAAGCAATAGGCGTAGACTTCCTTTTCGCGCGAGGAGAGACCCTCTACCGTGAGGACGGATTTTCCCTCAAAGCGGGAGAGCTTCTGCGTGCAGGCTTTCACCTTTTTGCCGTCCACGAGCACGGTGCAGGTGCCGCAGACACCCTCGCTGCAACCGTCTTTCGCGGCGGTCAGCCCGAGCGTATCGCGCAAAAACGAAAGCAGGGGGATGTCTTCTTCCGATTGAACAGGGGTACCATTGACGAACAATGAAATCACAGGCAATGCTCCCTTCGACATGAAAAGCGTTATTCTCAGAAATGATAAGGCTCAATTCCTAGTATAAGAAAGCGCGGAAGCAAATGCCAAATACTTCTTGAGAAGAACATGCCATCGCTCAATCTGCCGCGTGGCACAGGGCAATAAAAAAAGCCTCCGTCTCGCGGAATCATCCGCGTGCGGAGGCTCATGCCATATTGCATGTGTTCATTTCGTTATGGGGCGAGCAGATTGGACTTCAGAAAAACCTCATCAAACACGCGGCGGCTTTCGGCATGCGCGCGCTCTTCATATGTCTGAAACGCCTGCAAAAAAGCGCGTCCGCGCGGCGTGAGTTCGCTGCCGCTGCCTTGCTGACCGCCTTGTCTGCGCAAAATCAGCGGATAACCGAGCGCGGATTCCAGCTTGTTGAGCGTATCCCAGGATTTGCTGATGGACATAGCCATCATGTCGCCCGCAGTGCGGACGGAATGCGTCTCCTCAATCAACAACAGGAGCAGCTTGGCACGGACGCCGAAGATCATGTCTTCCTGTTCCAGCGTAAATTGCATGTTCGGCTGGACAAAGGCGGATTGCTGGCGCTTGAGGTGCGCTTCCAGCTGCGCCTGCTCGTGAAACGTTAAGCGAATGCCGTCGTCTTCAACCTCAACGCGCGTGCGCGCGCAGTGTATCTGCGCCATCGCTCCGCGCAGGCCGCCGTCGCCCGAATAGCTGAGAATATCCGGAATCATGCGGTTGCTCAGCAAAATCGGGTGCCCGCCGGTTCCGTTTACCGTTGGGGTGACGAAGTCGCCTTCCTGCCGCAACAGCGCATGCAGCGTAGATGGGGCAAAGAGAGGCACGTTGACCGGCGCGAAGGCGATTCGCTCACACTTATCCTGCAAAAAACCGAGTCCAAGGCGGATGGAGTCCAGCAGCTCCGGGTCTTGAAATGCGCTGTTGTGAAGAAACACCACCCCGCGGCCAGAGAGGCGGTACTTGACCTCATCCGCTTCCACGCCGGTCACCACCGCGATCGGGAAAATGCCAGCCTGCTGAAAGGTCATTACGATGCGCTGGACAGCCGTGATCGAGCCAAGCTGCAGCGTTGGCCGCGCGGCGCGCTGGCTGGCAGCCGCGATGAGACCTCCCGTCTTGCTGACTTTCATGGAAACCTCCTAACAGGACGCGCCTACAGACAGGGATAATGATAAAATGAAATACTGGATGCAGTATTAGGATATTTTGCATTTCAAAGGTTGTCAAGCGCGCGGAGGAAAACAATTTCAGGGGTTCACACACATAGATTAGTCGTTTTTGGGGCAGCTTAAATCGCCCGCGAATGACTTTCTGTGGCTTACTTCATCCCGCACAGCGGGCGCTCGGCTCGCAACAGTGAACAGTCGCAGATGTGGTTTTGTCAAGAGTATCGTTGGTTCAGTTTAGCAGAAAGGCAAAACAAAATCCTAAAAACGAATATTTGTTTTACGTTACACATAGAATGCAGATATATGAAAACATGTATTGTGTTAACTGTAACGTATATAAACACCAAATTAGCTTGAAAGCACCCGCAAGTTAGCTTTCTTGCGGGCGTTTATTTTTCATCTGTTGTTGCAGCTCATGAGAACCAGATTTTAAAAAGATCATTTTGCCGCTGCCTTCCTGCGGCGAATTAAGATGACGAGCGGCATGAACACGGTGAGCATCAAGAGCGCCGCGAACCCAAACAGCGTGTTGGACGGAATCACGCCCGTAACGCCGTTTGTCAGCGTCGGCACACCAAAGGTGTTAATGATGCCGGTGGCGATACCGGGCCCGATGATCATCGGAATGCAGACGGCAAACAGCATGCGAATTCCTTCAAACTGGCCGAAGCTTCCCTCGGGCAGGAGATTTTTCACCCAAGCGGAGAGTGTTTGCGTGTTGAGCACATACCCAAGCCCCGTTGCGAAGATGCCGAAGCAGAGCAGCGGCAGGCTCGCTTTTCCGGCGGCAAACACGACGGCAAGGCCGAGGATATTCACGAGAATCGCAACAAGCAGAACCTGAGAAACCTTTCCGCGATCGATGAATCGCGCGGCGGGGATCGTGAAAAACACAGCAAGCAGGAGGCTCGCCGCCTGTACGATGCCCGTCAGCGAATACGATAGCCCGATGTAGTTCACGAGATAGATCGAGATATATGGAAAATACACATTGAACGCGATGTTAAACAGTACGATATAGAGAAACACAAAGAACAGCTCTTTGTTCTCGCGGATGGTTTTCCAAGAGAAAATCTGAACGAGCTGATGCCAGAATCCCTTCTCATCCCGCTTGGGAACGAGCGTTGGCGCGTCCCGCAGGATGATGAGGCTGAGCACGCCAATTGCGGCGACGAGCGCGCCGATCAGCGTAAAGAAGCCGTAGAAGTCGATTTTTTCGATGATTGAGCCGGAAACGCCGGATAGAATGCTCGCGATGATCGGTACCGCGGCGATGATTGCGCCGACTCTGCCGCGATTGCTTTCGTTCGAGATATCCGTCGTCCAGGGGTTGAACCCCGCGTGAAAACCAAACGAGCCAAAGAAGCTCATGATTCCGTCCGCGGCGACCACCGCCGTTGCGGCAAGCAGGAGGGAGCTCTTCGGTAGAAACTCCGTCACGCCGTAGAGAAACGTGAACAGACCCCAGAGAATGTAGCCCGCCGCGATGAACGGACGGCGTTTACCCGCGCGATCACCCCAGGTGCCAATCAGGAACGTCGCAATGGTGCTGGTCGTCGCGCTCACTGCGACCATCCACGCGACGATGGAGGGGTTCTGCGCGATGCGGTCGTAGACAAAGTTGTTGAACCAGGAGCCTTCAACAGACCAGCAGAGCTGACCCGCGATTCCGAGCAGCACGATGAGCGTCCAGTTCTTCGCGGATATCTTTTGATTCTCTTGCATACCAACCCTGCTTTCTTGCGGTTGTCTGTTTTTTTCACCTGAAACAATAAAATCATATATGTTTAGAACATAATAATTCACACTTGCCTGACTGTCAAGCAAAACAAACGCATTGCAAGTGCCGCTTGACAATCCATCCGCTAAGACATAGAATACAGATCAATCAAATATGAATTTATGCAATCAACAGCAAATGGAGGCGTTTGGATGAGTTACTTGCCGATGACAGAGTACGAAAACTGCGATGCGATTGTTCGCAGGGCGTATGATGATCAGATTCAGAAGCACGGACGAATCACCAATATGAAGCGCACGCTGCTCAATCATCCACCGAGTTTTCACGCCTATATGGAATGGTACACGCTCAAGGACGAGTTGGTTCCCGTGATCGGCGAGCGGGCGGTATCGCTCTTTTCCTACGCGATATCGAGCGAGAACGACTGCCTGATCTGCTCGACCTTCTTTCGAAAGATCCTGATCGACTCCGGTGAAAACCCAGATGATTCCAAACTCAACGAAACGGAGCGCCTGCTCATGGACTTCGGTCATGCGATCAGCCGCGACACGCATCATATTTCCGAAGAGATTTATACGTCGCTCAAGGAGCGGTTTTCTGATGAGCAGGTTACGCTCCTGATCGCATTTGCCGGCATCATGGCGGCGACGAACCTCTTCAACACTGTTGCGAAGGTTCCGCTCGACGAGTTGCTCTACGCCTACCGCAAGCCGGAATAAGAAAAGAATACAACTATCTGGAGGAGAAAAATATGGCTGAATTTACGAATAAAGTCGCCTTTATCACCGGAGCCGCGCACGGCCAAGGCCGCGCAACCGCGCTCGCACTGGCGAAAGTGGGTGCGGATCTTGTTCTATTTGATGTGGCAAAAAAGATCGAGTATCCCGCGTACGAGTTTGGCACAAGCGAGGAACTCGACACGCTGGCGAATGAGATTCGCGCGCTCGGGCGCAAGGCGGTCGTCGCCGTCGGCGATGTGCGGGACGACGCTGCCGTCTCGGCGGCGGTGGATGCCGCGATCCAGACATTCGGGAAAATCGATATCCTCTTCAATAACGCCGGTATCTGCGCCTATGCCGAAGTGGACACCATGGCGGACGATGAATGGAACGCCATGATCGACATCAACCTCAAAGGCCCGTTCAACGTCACCCGCCGCGTCGCGCCGCACATGAAGGCGGCAAAGAGCGGAGTTATCATCAACAATTCCTCCGTCATGGGACTGCGCGGCGGAAATCGCCTTTCGCACTACGTCGCCTCCAAGTGGGGACTCACCGGCCTGACTAAGGCGTGGGCGATCGAGCTTGCGCCGTACAACATTCGCGTAGTCAGCATTCACCCGACGGGCGTGAACACGCCGATGAACGACGGGCTCGCCGCGATGGAAGGTGCAACGCCGATTGAGATTGCCGAGCGTTCGGCGGGAAACCTGCTGCCCGTTCCGTGGATCGAGGCGGAGGATGTCGCCGAACTGGTGCTGTATCTGGCGAGCGAACGCGCACGCTTTGCAACCGGCGCTCAGTTTACGCTGGACGCGGGGCTTTTGAGTCGATAGAGGAGAACAAACACAAAAATGGAGCAAAAGACTTTGACGCGGGAGCAGGCATGGACGCTTCTGACGCAATATAACAAAGGCGAATTTCACCTGAAACACGCGCGCATCTTGGAGGACGTGATGCGTTGGTTTGCAAACGAACTGGGGTACGCGGAAGAAGCGGACTTCTGGGCGAATGTGGGTCTGCTGCACGATTTGGACTTTGAGGAGTATCCCGAGGAGCACTGCATCAAGCAGCAGGAGCTCATGCGCGCGCACGGCGTGGATGAGCGGACGATTCACGCAACCGCGAGCCACGGCTATGCCATCACGGTGGATATCAAGCCGGAGCACGAGATGGAGCGCGTGCTGTATGCGGCGGACGAACTCAGCGGGCTCATCGGCGCGGTGGCGATCATGCGGCCGAGCAAGAGCGTTCAGGATCTGGAAGCAAAGTCCGTGCTAAAGAAGTACAAGGATCACAAGTTTGCGGCGGGTTGTTCGCGCGAGGTGATCGAGCGCGGTGCGGCGCTTCTTGGCTGGGAACTGCCGTATCTGATCGAACGAACGATCCTGGCAATGCGCAACAGCGGCGTGGTCGATTAATATAACTTTTCGAGCATGATTGCAAACATATTCCGCTAGCCGAAGACAATGTTCAAAGGTTGAAAAAAAGTAGCTTGACAATACCCTAGTGAAGTAGTATTCTATTTTTAAGTTAAAACATATAAAACATATATGCAAAAGAAAGCAGGAACACATATGGCGAAAATCTCGAAGAATCTGACGGAGCTGATTGGAAAGACACCTCTGCTTGAGCTCTCCAATTATGAGGAAAAGAACGACTTGAAAGCAAAGATCGTAGCGAAGCTTGAGTACTTCAATCCGGCGGGCAGCGTCAAAGACCGCATCGCGCTTGCGATGATCGAGGACGCGGAAAAGAGCGGCAAGCTCAAAGAGGGTAGCGTGATCATTGAACCCACGAGCGGCAACACCGGCATCGGCCTTGCTTCCGTTGCGGCGGCGCGCGGGTATCGCATCATCCTCACCATGCCGGAGACGTTCAGCGTTGAGCGCAGAATCCTCATGAAAGCATACGGCGCAGAGATTGTCCTCACCGAAGGATCCAAGGGTATGAAGGGTGCGATCGCAAGAGCCGAAGAGCTCGCGGCGGAAATTCCGAATTCGTTCATCCCCGGACAGTTTACGAACCCCGCGAACCCCGCGGTTCACAAGGCGACCACCGGTCCCGAAATCTGGGAAGACACCGACGGCAAGGTTGACATCTTCGTCTCCGGCGCAGGCACGGGCGGAACCGTGACCGGCGCGGGCGAATACCTCAAGAGCAAGAACCCGAACGTCAAGGTCGTCGTGGTTGAACCTGCCGATTCTCCTGTGCTCTCTGAAGGACGCCCCGGCCCGCATAAGATTCAGGGCATCGGGCCCGGTTTTGTGCCTGCCGTGCTGAATATTTCCGTCTTTGACGAGATCATCACGGTCAAAAACGAAGATGCGTTTGCGACCGGCCGCGAAATCGCGAAAGAGGAAGGCTTGCTCGTCGGCATCTCCAGCGGAGCCGCCGCTTGGGCCGCAACGCAACTTGCAAAACGCCCCGAAAACGCGGGCAAGACCATCGTGGTCATCCTGCCGGATACGGGCGAACGGTATCTTTCCACCGCGTTGTTTGCTGATCTGGCATAAGGAATAAACTTCAAAAAGACGATCGTATCGTCGGAAATAAACTTCGATAAGGACTCCGTAAAAGTCTCCGATAAAGACTTCGATGAAGATGCGAAATGCGCCGCGTGTTTTGCGCGGCGCATTTTTGCCCAAAATGTACAAAAAAGGGGGTGAAATCGTGTCCCAACCCATGATTCAGATTGAGCACTTGAACAAGACGTTTGCGAGCGCATCCGGCATTGTGACCGCGCTGGAAGATGTGTCTCTGACGATTGAGCAGGGCGAAATCTTCGGCATCATCGGCATGAGCGGAGCGGGAAAAAGCACGCTGGTCCGATGTATCAATATCCTTGAGCAGCCTACCAGCGGATCGGTGCTGCTGGAGGGGCGCGATTTAACTCAGCTTTCCAAGCATGAATTAAATCAAGTCCGCCGTTCCATCGGCATGATCTTTCAGCAATTCAACCTTCTCATGCAGCGAACCGCGCTGCAAAACGTCTGCTTTCCGATGGAGCTGGCAGGCGTCGAGAAGGCGGACGCGAAGAAACGCGCGCTGGAATTATTGGAACTGGTAGGAATCTCCGACAAAGCCGGGGCATACCCCGCGCAGCTGTCGGGCGGACAACGCCAGAGGGTGGCGATTGCGCGAGCGCTTGCCACCGACGCGAAGGTTTTGCTCTGTGACGAGGCGACCAGCGCACTCGATCCGGCAACCACGCGGGATGTTCTGGCACTGCTCAGGGATCTCAACAAACGCCTTGGCATCACGATTGTCGTGATCACGCATGAGATGCGGGTGATCGAACAGGTGTGCCATCGCGTTGCAATCCTGGACAACAGCCGGGTTGTGGAAATCGGGCGTGTGAGCGATGTATTCGCAAACCCGAAATCGGCGGCGGCGCGGCGGCTCATCTATCCGGATGGCGCTGCGGAGACGAAAACGGTCAAAGGCCGGGCGTACCGCGTGGTATTCAACGGCAACTCCTCCTTTGAACCGGTCATCGCCAATATGGTGCTGGAGGTTTCACAACCAGTGAACATACTCTTTGCGGACACGAAGGATATCGAAGGTCAGGCGTACGGGCAGATGGTTCTCCAGCTGCCGGAATCCGCGGAAGCGGCGGGCAGGATGCTCTCCTATCTGCGCTCGCGAGGGCTGACGGTAGAGGAGGCAAACGCATGTTGACGCCGGTTGTTTGGAACATGATCGGAAAAGGTATCCTCGAAACGCTCTACATGACGCTGGTATCCACGTTCTTTGCGTATGCGCTCGGGCTCCCGCTCGGCATCGCGCTTGTGGTGACGGATCGGGAGGGAATCCTCCCGCAGCCCCCAATCAACCGGACGCTTGGCATCCTCGTGAATCTTCTGCGCTCCGTTCCGTTTTTGATCCTGCTCATCGCGGTTCAGCCGCTGACGAGGAAGATCGTCGGGACAACGCTCGGTTCCACCGCGACGATTGTTCCGCTGGTGATTGCCGCCGCGCCCTTTATCGCGCGGCTGGTCGAGTCCTCGGTAAAAGAGGTCGATCATGGTGTGGTGGAGGCGGCGCAGTCCATGGGAGCAAGCCCCGCGCAGATCGTCTGGAAGGTGCTGCTGCCGGAAGCGAAGCCGTCTTTGGTCGTCGGCAGTGCAATCGCCGTGACTTCGATCTTGAGCTATTCCGCAATGGCCGGCATCGTCGGCGGCGGAGGGCTGGGGGATATCGCAATCCGGTACGGCTACTATCGCTACGAGACGGAGATCATGCTCATCACCGTAGCTCTGCTGGTTCTGCTCGTGCAAGTGATGCAGGAAACGGGGATGTGGATTGCCAGAACGCTGGATAAGCGTGTTTCGAAAAAAGCAAGTAACGCTCGATAAGCCGGGAAGCGTTAATAAAAAACAGTTGCATTGCTGAGCGTGCTCCGCGCAGGAAGCGGGGAGAGCTGATTTCTGTTACCAAAAATCGCAGAACATGGGAGAAATTTGGATTGGACTGGGCCTTTATCACCAAACATGCGCAGACGTATCTTTCTGCGGCGGGATTAACCCTCCGGCTCGCTGCACTGGGAATTTTGCTCTCCATACTGCTTGGTCTTGCTTGCAGCCTGATTCTTTACTATCGGCTCCCGATGCTGCGGCAGCTGGTCTTCGGCTATATCGAGCTCTCGCGCAACACACCGCTGTTGGTTCAGCTCTTCTTTCTCTATTTCGGGCTGCCGAAACTCGGAATCGTCCTCAGCGCGGAGAGCTGCGCAATCATCGGACTCACGTTTCTTGGCGGCAGTTACATGGCGGAAGCGTTTCGCAGCGGGCTTTCCTCCGTCGAATCCGGCCAGATTGAGGCTGGCCAGAGCATAGGCCTCAATCGCGGACAGATCATCCGCTTGATCGTACTTCCTCAGGCGCTCTTCGTCTCGGTTCCCGCGCTCTGCGCAAACACGATCTTTTTGATCAAGGAGACTTCGGTGTTCAGCGCGTTGGCGTTGGCGGATCTCATGTTCGTTGCAAAAGATCTGATCGGTCTGTATTACAAGACCGACGAGGCGCTGCTTTTACTGGTGTCAGCGTATCTGGTCATTTTGCTGCCGATTTCAGCGTTTGCAGCCTGGCTGGAAAGGAGATTGCGCTATGCAGGATTCGGGGCTTCAAATCCTCTTTCAGGGCAGTAATCTGCTGCGCCTGTTTGGTGGCCTGGGCGTTACGCTCGCGCTGTCGCTGGTCTCCGTCGCGCTCTCAATCGTCCTCGGCGTGCCGCTCGGAATCGTGATGACGCTGAAAAACCCGATTACCCGTACGCTGACACGAATCTATCTGGAGATCATCCGAATCATGCCGCAATTGGTGCTGCTGTTTCTAGTTTACTTCGGCTTAGCAAAGGCGTTTCAGATTCATCTCTCCGGCGAGGTCTCCGCGGTGATCGTGTTCGTACTCTGGGGTACGGCGGAGATGGGTGATTTGGTGCGCGGCGCGCTGATCTCCATTCCGCGCCATCAGTTTGAAAGCGGCGCCGCCCTTGGTATGACGAACCTGATGATCTACCGCTTGGTGATCATCCCGCAGACGCTCAGAAGGCTCCTCCCGCTGGCCATCAATCTCACCACGCGCATGATCAAGACCACATCGTTGGTTGTACTCATCGGCGTCGTAGAGATGCTTAAGGTTGGTCAGCAGATCATTGACGCAAACCGATATGTCTCGCCTTCGGGTGCGTTCTGGATCTATGGCGTTGTGTTCCTTCTCTACTTTATCGTGTGTTACCCCGTTTCAAAGGCGGCGCGCAAGCTAGAGACCCATTGGCAGGGTTAACTTTCTAGGAGAATATATGAAAGAAAATCATGAGCTTTTGGCGATTAGCCACTTACATAAAAGTTACGACGACAACGTTGTACTCACAGACCTATCCCTAGTTATTCGCAAAGGCGAGGTCGTGGTGTTCATAGGCCCGTCCGGCTGCGGCAAAAGCACGCTGCTTCGATGTATGAACGGACTGGAGCCAATCCAGTCCGGGGAAATTCGACTGGGCGGCGTGCCGATAACAGACGGAAAGACCAGGTGGAGTCTGATTCGGCAAAAGATTGGTATGGTGTTTCAGAGCTATGACCTGTTCTACCATTTGACCGTCCTTGAAAACCTTCTGCTCGGCCCCTTGCATGTGCAGGGCAGAAAGCGGCAGGAGGCAACAGCCGCCGCGGAAAAGCTGCTTGAGCGCGTTGGCCTGCTGGATAAGCGGGACGCCTATCCAAGACAGCTTTCCGGCGGACAGAAACAGCGCGTGGCAATCATCCGCGCGCTGATGATGGAGCCCGAACTCATGCTATTCGACGAGGTGACCGCAGCACTCGATCCCGAGATGGTTCGAGAAGTGCTGGATGTCATCCTGGAGCTGGCAAGAGGCGGTATGACGATGGCGATTGTAACGCATGAAATGCAGTTTGCGCGCGCCATTGCCGACCGCATCGTATTCATCGATGGCGGCGAAATTGTGGAGTCCGGGGCGCCGGACGAATTTTTCACAAGCCCGAAGACCGAACGTGCCCAACGGTTTTTGAATATTTTTAAATTTGAAGAAATCAAACAAGAAGAAAAGAAAGAGGTTCCTAATGAAACAGTCTGTTAAGTTCCTTTCCCTGATCCTTGTCGTGCTTCTCTCGTCCGCGCTGCTGCTTGGCTGCGCAACGACGGCGGGAACCGCCGAAACCGCTGCCCCCGCCGGCACCGCACGCACGCTGGACGAAATCAAAGCCAGCGGCAAGGTCACCATTGGCGTATTCAGCGATAAAGCCCCCTTTGGTTATGTCGATTCCGATGGGAAATACCAAGGGTATGACGTCTACTTTGCCGAACGCATTGCAAAAGACCTCGGCGTTACGGTTGAGTATGTTTCCGTTGACCCGGCAAACCGTGTGGAATATCTGCAGTCCGCAAAAGTTGACATCATCCTTGCAAACTTCACCGTGACGGCGGAGCGCGCGGAAAAGGTTGACTTTGCCCTGCCGTATCTCAAGGTGGCTCTCGGCGTTGTGAGCCCTGACGGCGCACAGATTACCGATGTGGAGCAGCTCAACGGCAAAACGCTGATCGTCGCCAAGGGCACCACGGCGGAGACATTCTTCACCGAGAACTACCCGAACGTAACGCTGCTTAAGTTTGATTCCTATACCGACGCGTACAACGCGCTGCTCGACGGCCGCGGCGACGCATTCTCCACCGACAACACCGAAGTGCTCGCATGGGCGCTTCAGAACAAGGGCTTCACAGTCGGCATTGAGAGCCTGGGCAGCCTCGACACCATCGCGCCCGCCGTACAGAAAGGCAACACTACCCTTCTCGATTGGCTGAATAAGGAGATCAAGGCCCTCGGCACCGAGAACTTCTTCCATGCCGATTATGCGGCAACGCTGCAACCGGTCTATGGCGATGCGGTCAATCCGGAAGCGCTGATCGTCGAAGGCGGCGTTGTTGACACAGAAGCCGCAGCCACGCCCGCAGAACCCGTCGTGCTCAAGGTTGGCGCATCTCCCACGCCGCACGCGCAGATCCTCGCCGTCGCGAAGGAACTGCTTGCCGCGCAGAACATCGATCTGCAGATCGTGGAATACACCGACTATGTGCAGCCCAACGTCGCGCTTGCCGCGGGTGATCTGGACGCGAACTACTTCCAGCACCAGCCCTATCTCGACCAGTACAACGCCGAGAACGGCACCAGCCTGGTTCCGATCGTAGCCGTGCATTTTGAGCCGCTGGGCATCTACGCCGGCAAAACCAAGTCCCTTGCCGAGCTTGCGGACGGCGCGCAGGTAGCGGTCCCGAACGATGCGACCAACGAAGCGCGCGCGTTGCTGCTGCTGGAAGCGCAGGGGCTGATCAAACTCACCGAAAACGTCGGAATCAAAGCGACGGTCAACGACATCGTGGAGAACCCGAAGAATCTTAAGATCGTTGAAATTGAAGCGGCACAGCTCGCCCGCTCGCTGCAGGATGTGGACATCGCCGTCATCAACGGCAACTACGCCATCGAAGCCGGCCTCAACGCCGCGACCGACGCGCTCGCCAGCGAATCTCCCGACTCGGTTGCAGCAACCACGTTTGCAAACGAACTGGTCGTCCGCAGCGGGGACGAAACCCGCCACGAACTCGTGGCGCTTGCCGCTGCGCTGACCAGCGAAGAAGTCCGCGCGTTCATTACGGAAACGTTCGGTGGCGCGGTCGTCCCGGTTTTCTAAGCGTTCCCAACCCAACCCCGAACCCGAGTTCAATCCTCTATCAGCAGGAGGTCGCCGCGAGGCGGCCTTTTGCTGTTTTGGCGCAAAGAAATACACCCGCTACTTGCGGGTGCATGATCATCGAAACAATCAAGATTCGGTCGGCAGGCTCGTATCAAAGGCTGATTTGAGTTGTAGGAGCGCTTGTTCCAGCGTTGCGCGCGGGCAGGCGTAGTTGATTCGTTGGAACCCTTCTCCGCCGGAGCCGAACATCGTGCCCGCGTCGAGCCAGAGCTTGGCCTCGTTTGTGATCCAGCGGTTCAGTGCGGCGTCGCTGAGGTGCAAGCCTCGGCAGTCCAGCCACGCAAGATAAGTACCCTCCGGCTCGATCAGGCGAATCTGCGGCAGTTCGCGGGCAAGAAAGTCACGCAGAAAATCGAGATTGCCGCGCAGGTAGGCCAGCAGTTCATCCAGCCATGCTGCACCGTGCGCATAGGCCGCGCGGGAGGCGATGAGCC
>CAYPEV010000039.1:0-14714 GCA_964409605.1 uncultured Christensenella sp.
AAAGCCTCAACGACATCGTCGAGAACATCACGAAGATCAAGGTGCAGGAGACGGTACCGGACGCGATCTTTGAGCGTGCGGACATGATCAAGCTCGTTGACGTGGAGCCGGATGAGCTTTTGCGCCGGTTTGAAGCGGGCAAGGTCTACCGTCCCGAGCAGGCGGAGCGCGCGCGCCACAACTTCTTCGTGATCGAAAACCTGCGCTTATTGCGCGAAATCGCGCTGCGTAAAGCCGCAGACCGAATCGGGTTTGACAACCAGACTGGGCGCGCGGCAGAGAAGATGGCGAGTACAAAGCTGCTCGTCTGCATCGGGCCTTCCCCCTCCTCCGCCCGCTGTATCCGCTGGGCCGCGCGAGCCGCGGAAGCGTTTCGCGCGCAGTGGTCCGCGCTGTATGTGGAAACGCCGGACAGTGAGTATCTTTCGAAGGAACAACAGGCGGTGCTTCGCGCCAACATGGACCTTGCGGCGAAGCTCGGCGCCGAGATCGTCACAATCTCCGGAACGGACATCGCCATCTCCGTCGCGGAATATGCGCGGCTTTCCGGAATTACCAACATCGTCGTCGGTAAGAGCCGCAGGCACAGCGTGATCCACAAGCTCTTCGAGGAGGATTTTGAGGATCGCCTGATCGCGCTTTTGCCGAGTATCGAGGTGCATATCGTGCCCGACCTGCCCACGCGGCGCGTCACAGGTGATCCTTCGCGGCAAAGGCAGCGGGAGCGCACGCATATCTCCGCCGTGGACACCGCCAAATCACTCGGCATATTGCTTATCGCAACGCTGCTTTCGCTACTGCTGCGTAGGCTTCACATCGGCGATCAGAACATCATCATGGTGTATATCCTCAGCGTGCTCGTGATCTCCCGCGCAACACAAGGGTATCTTTACGGTGTGATATCATCCATGCTGAGCGTGCTTCTGTTTAATTTTCTGTTTGTCGAGCCGCTCTATACCTTCACCGCTTTACAACCGGGTTATTCGATCACGTTTCTGATCATGCTGTTCGTCGCTCTCATCACAAGCGCGCTCACCCTGCGCATCAAAGCGGAGGCAAAGCTCGCCGTGCAAAAGGAGCACCGCACGGAGGTGCTCTACGAGATCAACAAACGCCTCCTCACGACACGCGGGCTAGAGAATATCGTTGCGCTGACAAACGACACACTTGTGACCCTGTTCGAGCGATCCGTAGTGTTCTACACACAGATTCCCGAGTCGGAGCAAAACGGCGTCGCTCGTATTGTGCCGGACGATGTGGACGAAATTGTGCTGCATTCGCCGGATGAGAAAGCTGTTGCGCATTGGGTGTTCGTCAACCAGAAGCGCGCGGGCTCCGGCACGGATACGCTCATGGGCGCGAACGCGTTCTATATGCCCTTGATCTCGCAGGGACGAGTAATCGCCGTCTGGGGCGTTTCCTGTAAAAAGAAAGAACTCGATCATAACAGCCGCCTCTTCCTTCGCATGATCGCATCTCAGGTAGCCATGGCGCTGGAGCGACAACGGCTTTCCGACGAGCAGCGCGCCATTCTGGTGGAATCAGAGCGCGAAAAGATGCGCGGGAACCTCCTGCGCGCTATCTCGCACGATATCCGCACGCCTCTTGCGGGAATCTCCGGCGCGAGCGAGGCAATTTTAGAGAATAAAACCGCCTTAAGCGAAGAAACAAAAGAAAAGCTCATCGCGAATATTCAGGACGAATCGCAGTGGCTGATTCGCATGGTCGAAAACCTGCTCTCCGTGACACGGCTAGACGAAAATGCGGCAAACCTAAAGAAGCTGCCGGAAGCAGCAGAAGAAGTCATTGCGGACGCTGTCGGGAGAATCCGTAAGCGCTTTCCCGCACGTGTGATTGATGTTTCCGTGCCTGACGACTATCTGGAAGTGCCGATGGACGGCACGCTGATTGCGCAGGTACTGATCAATCTTCTGGAGAACGCGGCTAAGTTTTCGCCTGACGCAACTCCGATTGAAGTAACCCTAAAAAAAGCTTACGATTATGCGATATTCGAGGTCTCCGACCACGGTAAGGGAATTCCGCCGGAAGAGCTTGCGTCATTGTTTTCCAGCATGCGCGCGCACGCAGAGCCCAGCGCGGATTCCTCACGCGGTATGGGAATCGGACTGTCTATCTGTAAAACCATCGTCGCCGCGCACGGCGGGAAGATCAGCGCGGAGAATCGTGCGGAAGGCGGCGCGGTGTTTCGCTTTACGCTTCCGCTCGGCGAATGAGTTTTTTCATATGTGACGATATTTTTTTAAAAGGAGCAAGAGCAATGGAGATTCAGCCGTTCGTCCTGATCATCGAAGACGAAACATCGATCAGCGCCTTCATTTCGGCAATCCTTAGCGCTAATCAATACCGAACGCTGAATGCCGCGAGCGGTCGGGAAGGTTTGGCGCTCGTTGCTTCGAATGCGCCGGATGTTGTTTTGCTCGATTTGGGCTTGCCGGATATGGACGGTGCGGAGGTGCTTCGTGCCATCCGCGCGCAAACCAGCACGCCCGTGATCATCGTCTCTGCGCGCGGCTTAGAGAGAGACAAAGTCGCAGCGCTCGATCTTGGCGCGGACGACTATATCGTGAAGCCCTTCGGAACAGCGGAGCTGCTCGCACGCATCCGCACCGCGCTGCGGCACAGTCCGAAATCCATGGGTTCCGAGCCGCAGGGGCAGATGAGCAAAACCATTGGCGAGCTTTGCATCGATTACCAAAAGCGGCTTGTCATACTGCGCGGGGAAGCGCTGCATCTTACCCCGAACGAATACAAGCTCCTCGCGCTTCTCTCCGTCAACGCGGGCAAGGTACTCACGCACGATGCGCTGATTCGTGAGGTTTGGGGACTATATGGCAACGAAAGTCACACCCTCCGCGTGAATATGGCGAACCTTCGCCGCAAGATCGAGGAGAACCCCGGCTCTCCGCGCTATATTCTGACCGAGATGGGCGTGGGCTATCGTATGGCGGAGGAATAACTGGTTCAGCAAGCTTCTGTACATCACATCAACTTAGTATGCTAACATTTTTACACTTGCACCCGCTGCACCCAACCTCTCGTATTCGTGTGATTGCATCAATTCGTGAAGGTTTGTTCAGCTAAGTACTCACGAAATGATACAATTCGTGGGTACTTTTTCTATGCAAAAAGCCCAGACTTTCTGAGTTTTTTTAGTATTTGAGGTTTTTATAGCTTATGCACAAATCGGCTGATCACGCCTTGCGGCATAACTAGCAAGAGATTTTGCACCCGCACCTGCGGAAACGCGCGGAGTATGGAACGAACACGCAATCGTATGTCCGGGTATCCAGCGTCAAAAGGCCCAATCTTGCCCCTTATACCGTTGGTCGGACAAGCAGTCCATACACCATCATTCGTTCGCCTCCGTTGGCATTTCTAGTTGATGCGCAACACCGTATTTCGCCCGCCACTTTCTTTTTTCCGTTGATCATTTTCTCTCACTTTGGGCGAACTACTTACTTTTTGCGGGAGCAGTTCTGTCAATCAGCCAGCCCCACATCTTAATTTCGAACGATAATAAATCTTTTTTACCTTCCATACTTGTCTCTGTGTTCATAGCCCGTCTCGGATTGTGTCCCGAAGTACCTCGGGAACTCCTGTTGGCGTCCATTCACCTGTTGCAACTGGTCTCGCTGATATCCTTGATGAGAGGCTGCGCCATTCGCCGGTTGCCCTTGCGGATAACTGCGCGGGTTAAAGTACGGTTGCGCAAATTGTTCGTGTGGAACGTTCCCTCTCTCATAAACCGTCCTTGTCTGCGGATGATTTCGTTTTTCGTCCCGTTTCTTTTGCTTTTGGAACAAGAAAACAGCCGAATAAAGGCCGGTAACTATCGCGCATATCGCCAGCATGAATATCAACCATTTGCTTAAACTGCTCGTCAGAAACTCCATCGCCGGATTGAATCGATCGATGACAAAGAAGACAACAAACATCATCCCAATGATGATGCTCGTGTGCGCAAAAAAGCCCCAAATGTTTTGCTTGGTCTGCATATAATCGAAATCCTCCTAAACGATCCAATCAAAAAAAGATGATATCGCTTGACGCGCGGCCTCCGCTCGTCGGCTGACTGATAACGGCGCCCTGAAAAACCATCATGGCTGTTGCGCCTCCGTCAAGGTTATAGGCGGTTACGCAGCCGAGAGAAGCGAACGTATGGGCAAGCTCATCGAGTGTCATACCGTCCGAATATCCATTCTGCCTCCCATCAACTATTATGAAGCAATAATGTCCTGGTTCGTAGTAGCCGATGGCACAACGAGGGTTTTTTACTTTGATCTTGCTGTCCGATGTGTCACAAACCGTTCCGTTTTCAACCAATGCGGGCCCGAACGCCCAGGCTTGCCAAACTGTGTCGCCAAGCATGTTGAGCGCATTGAACTCGCTTTTTTGATAGACGCTCAGCGTTCCATCTTTATCGAGTATACAAACGTCATCGCCCATCACATCACGGTACAGAGTGCCGTCCCGTACGACAACACCCTGTTCGCGTGCTCCGTAATAATCCCCCGAAACAGCAAATACAGCATGATTCGCATCAGCGATCTTTAATGGCATTTCATGTATTCCCCGCCCATATGTTTCTTTCGCCAGCGCCGTACGGAATGCATCAATATTCTTAACCCAAACATCTGCGACAAAATAGGTTACTCCATCTGCCTGAATTTTATTGATTGCGATTTTCGTCGTGTCGCCCTGATAACGATACAGCGCGTTTGCGCCTGTATCGGTTGTCGGGAATGTGGCCGAAAAGTCACCGCGTGACACGGGAATATCCGGCGCGGGTGTTGGTGTTGGCTCCGGCGTTAGAGCCGGAGTGTCAGCAGCGAGCACATTTGCAGCCAATGCGGTGCTTGTTTGCGGCGCCTGCGTTTGTGGTGCAGGCGAATTGATCGTGTTCATCGGCTGTATGCTCACATCCGATGAAGCGGCAGCCTTTGCCGCGGATGTGGAACGGAACGTTTGCGGTGAAACGACATAGATCAACAGAATCATCAAAACGCAAGCAAGAAAAATCAGCGTGTCCCTTGCGATCAGGAGAGGACCGGACCAATATGTATTTTTCTTGTCAAATTGTGCGTTTTCCATAACAACACCTCTCGAAGCCAATCATAAACATTGGTTATGAGAATCCGGCGAAGGCAGCATTAAAATTCGATGAAAATCATTTATCCTTAAATTCTTAAGGAATTCTCATGGAATCATAATGCTACCTCGTCAAATAACACGTATAATCAATTCAAGGAAATCATTGTTTCACAATCATGCTCACTTCGTGTCAAAGGAGGACTTGCCGGATGAACATACTAATTGTTGAGGACGAAGTTGAAATTGTCCGTTTTCTCACGCTTGAGCTCCAACACGAAGGATATTCTGTGAGTAGTTGTACGAACGGTCGAGCCGGTCTGGAGAACGCAATGACCGGTGAATTTGATCTGATACTGTTGGATGTTATGTTGCCTGAATTGAACGGAATGGAAGTCCTTCGCAGGCTGAGGAAAGAAAACGCTGTTCCGGTTATTCTCGTTACCGCACGGGACGCAGTCATGGAAAAGGTCAACGGCCTGGATATGGGCGCAAACGACTATATTACAAAGCCGTTTCATATTGAAGAGCTGCTCGCGCGAATCCGCATGGTACTTCGAACTGCCGAATCGTCCTCGCCCTCTGCCCCGGAAGGAATGTTGTCCATTGGCGACCTCGTTCTGACTACGTCGTCCCGCCAGGTAACACGCGCTGGTGATATCATAGAGCTGACGAAGACACAGTATGATCTGCTCGAATATTTGCTTCGAAATCGGGATATCGTACTCACGCGGGATCAGATTCTCAGCCACGTCTGGGGATATGAATATTCGGGCAACAGCAACGTGGTAGATGTGTATGTGCGCTATTTGCGCAATCGGATCCACGACTCGGAAGAAAACAAGATCATAGAAACGGTACGGGGGATTGGATATGTTTTACGGGATAAAACGCGCAAAGAGTAAGCTTTCCGACCGACTGACTGGCGTCTATACGATATTGTTCGCCGCAATTTTGCTCATCCTCTCGGTCGGTGTGTTCTTGATCGCTTTCCAGTTTTTGATTCAAAAACAGTCGAGCAATCTATCTATTACCACGGAGCTGATGAGCGCTCATTTGATTGAAGAGGTTGAGGAAAATGAGCCGCTCTCCAGTCCGGAAATCCTTGTCGAGCAGAATAATGATCAATATCTTTCCATTTTTGTCTATGATTCATCTGGGAAAATGGTGAACAGGCTGCTTAACTTTCCTGTAAACGAAACGGAACTTCCCGCGTCCCCCTCTTCTCCTGCGCTGATTGTTCAGTCGGGGCATATGATGCTTTGTGTATCCCGTCCGATTGAGGAACACGGGATCGCGTACGGAACTCTTTACATCGTGCAAAAGCTTCAGAGTGAAACCGCCTTTTTACAATTACTTGCAATCCTGCTCATCTGCGCAAACGTGATCGGCGCGCTGGCAGCGCTTTGGGCCGGAAATTACACAAGCCGCAAAATGCTCTCGCCAATCAATCAGATGATCGAGGCGACGAAACAGATAGGCGGGAACAATTTGAGCGCGCGCCTCGATGTTCCCGAGCCGGACGACGAGTTGAAGAGTCTCGCCCTTACCATAAATAGTATGCTGGAGCGCGTCTCGGCAGCCTACCGGCAGCAAGGGCGGTTTGTCGCGGATGTTTCCCACGAACTCCGCACACCTCTTGCGGTCATGCAGGGTAATGTAGATTTACTGTCTCGCTGGGGAAGTGAGGACCCGACTGTCCTGCATGACAGCATTCGTGCGCTGCAGAAGCAGACAGCCTATATGAATCAGCTCGTTGAAAACCTGCTTTTTCTTGCCCGGTTCGACAATATGCAATCTCAGCTCAGTCTGACTCCGTTCTCCGTTGGAGAGCTGTTTAGAGAACTGTTGGAAGAGCAGGCATTGATCGACCCGGATCATACATATAAGGTATCTATTGCTCCCTCGAATGACGCTCTTACCGCGGACCGGACAATGATCAAGCAGTTGCTGCGCGCATTGATTGACAACAGCGTCAAATATACACAAAATGGTGGTGTCATCCGCCTGAGCTTTGGATCGGATGATGAAAACGCCGTGCTGAGCGTTTCCGATGATGGAATCGGAATGGATGCCGAACACTGTGAACACATTTTCGAGCGGTTTTACCGCGTCGATCCGGCACGTACGCGCTCGACCGGCGGTATGGGGCTAGGGCTATCCATCGTATCCGTCATCGCGCAAGCGCACAACGCTTTCGTTTCCGCTGAAAGTAATCCAGGCGCAGGAACGACCGTGTCTGTCTATTTACCCAGATAGTAGAGAGGCCAAACTAGGCTCCCTGTTCGGGAGCCTTGTTTGCTATTCAAAAGAATTCTCATCTACTTCTCATGTCTCTCCCGAACGATTCTCATTTTTCGGTGGTATCCTGCTAAAGGATTCTTTGGAGGTTGACATGGGCTACTCAAGCAAGCAATCGCATGGGAAAAAAATGAGAAAGCACACTGCGCTCAAGGTGTTTCTGCGAGACGTCATCCTGTTTACCATTGCTTTGAATGGATTTGCCCTGTTTCATCATGTTTTACCGCGGAAATTACAGCCGGCTGACGCATCGCTTTATGTGAATTCAACGCCTATTCCGGCTGCGCAAAATACGTCCATCCCTGCGGCAGAACTCCCAAATGAGACCCCGATGCTGGCAGCAACGCCAATTCCGGGCGATTTTTCCGCTTCTTTTCCTACGGAGGATACAGGCGCAAACGCGCTTTACAGCTATCAAACGGATACCGTGCGAATTGCAATCAATCGTATTCAGCAAAACAGCGTCACTTACTTTGTTGCCGATGTCTATGTCAAGAACAGCGAAGCATTGAAAACCGCGTTTGCAAAAGGGAAATACGGCAAGAACATCTACGATTTTCCGCTTACGACCGCCAATGAAAATCAAGCCGTATTTGCCGTTACCGGTGATTACTACAGCGCACGAAGCCAAGGCATCGTTGTTCGTAATGGCACCCTTTATCGCGATGTGCCCAATACGGATATCTGCGTTCTCTATAACGACGGTGAAATGAAAACATATGATTCCGCCGATTTCAATTTGGCGGACGCCACTGCGCGTGGTATCTGGCAATCTTGGTCGTTTGGGCCGCCTTTGTTGGATGAAAACGGTGGTAAGCTGTCGGAGTTTAACTCGACATTGACAGATCGCCACCCAAGAAGTGCAATCGGGTACTACGCCCCCGGGCATTATTGTTTTGTCGTTGTGGACGGCCGGCAGAAGGATTATTCCATCGGCATGAACTTAAGCGAATTGTCCGCCTTGTTCGAGCACCTCGGCTGCAAGCAAGCCTATAATTTTGACGGTGGAGCTACCGCCGTGATGATCTTTCAGGGCAAAGTCATCAACCAGCCCTATAAGGGAGGCCGAGAGTCGGGAGACATTATTTATTTCATTTGACCCGGAAGCAGCCGTAGTCTTTCGCGCAAGATTTCCATTCTTCGTCCGGTTTTCAATCGTACTATTTGCAGATCTTCCCGTTTCGTGCACATTTAAAGCCTAACGAGGCGGCAGACAAGCAAAAGGCGATCCGCGGATAGCCTGTTGCTCATGTATGCATACGCGGTTACGCCGGCCGATCCGCTGACGTTCCCAAGCAGGTTATTCAGCTGCATTGAGATGATGGACAGGTTTCCCATCTGTCTGAATGAGGGACGGCAGTCCGATCTCTAGAATTTCGCCGATCCGGCGCATGTTCGGACGTTGTTTCCGGATATTCTGAACCGAAAACGCATAAAAAACAGGATGCTCATGCTGAAACTAACAAACTGGCAGGCAACGGTCGCCACCGCTGCCCCGCGAACAACCCAGCCAAAACCGAGAATAAACAGAGCATCCAGTGCGATGTTGACGCTGATGGGAATCACCCAGATAAGCAGACTGTAGGTCATGTGTCCTTCCGCGCGAATGATAGCCGAAAACCCTGTTGAGAACACGTTGCCCGCAAGAAGAATCGTCAGGTATGCTTTCGCGTCTGGGTACAGCTCCCCCGTCACGCCCATCAGCCGCAGAATGGGCTCCATTGCCAGAAACCCGATGAGCGTAATCAGCAGCACGGAAGCATAGAACGCTGCCATCGCAGAGATCGTCGTCCGCCCAGCATCCTCGGGGCGCCCTTCGCCGAGCTTTCGTGAAACGATCGAGGCGGCGCCGCCGCCAAGCGCGGTTGCGATCGCCCCTTGCAGGATGACGAACGGAAACACGACCGAAACCCCGCCCATTGCGCGGCTGCCGACGCCCCAGCTAACGAACAGCACGTCCGTAAGCGTATAGACGGAGTTTAGAAGAAGCCATTGATCTCATGCATCACCAGCACGTATCCGAAAGCGCAGTCGCTGAAATCCTTGGCTTCTCCTCCCAGAGCCATTTCATTTCTTGCTTCAGAAAAGAATACGGTGTCACCCCGCTTTCATTTATGCGCGATCCTTACGTCAGCAAATCGCCCGGATAAAATGGAATGCTCATCCTTTATATGAATACTTGATGAAATCGCTATGCCTGAATTCTTGCCTGATCAAAGCGGACCGATCTACAACATCCCAGGCATGGGATTTGATACACATAGAACCGTTAGAAATTCGCGCTTGGAATTTGCAATAGCTTTCCTTGATTGATTTTTGCCATTTCTGCTTTCTTTTGCAAGTTCCTTTCTGCAAATAGCCCCGCAGCTAACAAGTTCTTTAACACAACTTTAACGCCGTTGACGATAACTCGAACGGCGTTTTTTCACGCGCAGACTTATACTGCATCTGTAGTTCAAAATGATCTGCAAAAGAGGGAAATACTTATGAATGAAGAATTGCTTGATCTGATCGCAAAGGCAAAAACGATGATCAGCCAGCGCGAGTTTGATGCCTGCGAGGCATTGCTTTCGACTGCGATGTTTCAAAACCCGCACAGCGCGGTGCCGCACAACCTGATGGGACTGCTGCTGGAGCACAAGCGCAAGCACGAGGACGCGATGAAACACTTCCGCGCGGCAAATGCGCTGGATCCAGCGTACGGGCCTTCGCGCTGGAATCTCGAAGGATTTTCGGAGTTTTACAGGTCTCGTACGGAAGCCTACTTCATCAGCGACTGCGACTTTGACCATCTGCCGAGGCCATATGTAAAGGAGACAAAGGCATGTATATAATCGTCGCAGGATGCGGGAAAATCGGCGCAAATCTTGTGAAGAGACTCTCCAACGACGGGCATGACGTCGCTGTCATCGACCCCAGCCAGGAAAACTTTGCCCAACTGGAAAACGGCACCAACTGCCTGACCGTCACCGGTATGCCCATCGACGAAGATGTGCTCAAGAGCGCGGGTATCGAGCGGGCGGACGCTCTGCTCGCGGTGACGAGCGACGACAACGTCAACGTGATGACCGCGCAGATCGCCTCGCAGCTTTATCATGTACCGCATGTGGTCACCCGCGTATATGATCCGGAAAAAGACGAGGTGCTGCGTCAAATGGGGCTCACAACGGTCTGCCCCACGATGCTGACGGTTGCAAAGATCGGGTTGCTGCTCGGCGAACCGGAGGAGGAATAACCATGCGCATCATCATCGTCGGCGGCGGCAACGTCGGATATTATCTTGTGAAAACTCTGATGGCGGAGAAACACCGCATCATGCTCATCGACAGCAGCCGCACGCGCTGCGAACGCATCGAAACCGCGTTCGGCGGCGCCTATGTCGAGGTGACACACGGAGACGGCACCAACGCGGAATGCCTGCGTGACGCGGGAATCTATCATGCGGAAGTGCTGATTGCAGTCACAGGTCAGGACCAGAATAATCTTGTGAGCTGTCAGCTCGCGAAGGATTATTTCGGTGTAAAGCGCACGATCGCGCGCGTGAAAAACCCGAAAAACATCCGTGTGTTTGAGCAGCTCGGTGTGGACAGCGTCATCAGCAGCACCGCTCGTATCGCGGGCAGCATCGATTCCGAGCTCGACTGGGCGGATGTCAACGCGCTCTTAACCCGCAAAGCCACGCATGTGCGTGTGCGCGAAGCGCTGGTGGACGCACGCTCGCCCTATAATGGCAAGCGGCTCAGCGAGATCGGCCTGCCCAAGGGTATGATCATCGTCACAGTCGTACGGGACGGCGAAGCCATCATACCAGACGGAGAAACCGTGCTCAACGCGGATGATAATGTGGTCATCCTCGGCAACGAATGCGATCTGCCGCAGGTACTATCGAATATTCGGGGAGAAAGAACATGAAACAAAATTTGAAGACCGCACGCGGCGTGCTGCTGGAAATCGGATTCTCCGGCGCGTTGATCATCGCAGGATTCGCGGTCTCCGCGCTGCTGGGGTGATGTTGGTATGATCGACAGACCGATCAATCGGCTTCGTCCGATTTGTTATTATACGGGGCTCGTGATTCTGGTACTCAACGCGTTGCAGCTTCTGCCGATTTTAACCTCCGTTGTTTACAAAGAGTGGCCAATCGTGCTCGCGTTCGTTGCGTCTCTCTCCATCGCGGCGCTGGTTGCGGCGGGGCTGATGCTCGCGGGTACGAAAGAACGCTTCGCAAAGCTTAGCTTTGGTGAAGGTATGGTCGTCGCCGCCGGATCTTGGTTTCTGTGTATGCTGCTCTCCGCGCTCCCGTACTATTTCTCCGGAAACTACTTAAGCTACCTGGACACGTGCTTTGACGTGATGAGCGGGCTCACCACCACGGGCTTGACGCTGATTCAGGATCTGGATCACGTCAGCAACGGCATCAACATGTGGCGGCACCTTTTAACGTTTGTCGGCGGCCAGGGCATGGTCGTGCTCGCGCTGACCTTCCTCACCAAAGGACAGGGCGGCGCATACCGTATGTATGTCGGCGAGGCGAAGGACGAAAAGCTCTTCCCCAACGCGATCAGCACCGCGCGGCGCATCTGGCAGATCAGCCTGATCTACCTCGCGGTCGGCACGTTCGCGCTGACGCTCTCCGCACTGGCTGCCGGTATGCGGCTCGACCGCGCGTTTCTGCACGGACTCTGGACGTATATGTCCGCATGGAGCACGGGCGGCTTCGCACCGATGAGCCAGAACATCCTGTATTATCACAGCAGCCTTCTGGAGCTCGTGACCGTCGTATTCTTCGTCATCGGTTCTTTCAACTTTGCGCTGCACCACGCGGTGCTCTCCGGCAACACAAAGGAGCTTCGCAAGAACATCGAGACCGTGACGTTTACAGTTACGCTGATCATCACGGTGCTGCTTTGCACGCTTGGGCTGATGAAGGATGGCGTCTACCCCGACGCGATTGCGATGTTCCGCAAAGGCTTTTATCAACTGATTTCGGGACACACAACCACGGGTTTTATGACGGTCTATGCCAAGCAGTTCTACTATGAGTGGGGCGATATCGCGCTGTTCGCGATCACGATCGCCATGATGTTTGGCGGCAGCGCAAGCTCCACCGCCGGCGGCTTCAAGGGCATACGCACCGGTATTCTCTTTACCGCGCTCAAGAGCGAAGTGCGGCGTATGGTGCTGCCGGAATCGCGCGTGCGCGAGCAGAAATATCACCACATCCGCGATATCGTGTTGACCGACTCCGTCGTAAAAAGCGCGGCGCTGATCGTGGTTCTCTATGTCGCGACGTTCTCCATCGGTACAATTGCGGGTCTTCTCGCGGGGTTCCCGCTGAGTATGGCAGCGTTTGAATCCGCCTCTGCCACCGGCAATGTCGGCCTCTCCATCGGCATCACGACCGCCACCATGCCCGCGTTTCTCAAGATCGTCTATATCGCGATCATGTGGCTCGCGCGGCTGGAATTTTTGTCGGTATTCGCTTTGATTTCCTATGTCATCCGAAAGGCGGCGCAAGTATGCACCAAAAAACCATACTCCTTATAATTTCGCTGTTACTGCTGCTGTTCCCAATCACGGCTCTTGCGGAAGGGAGCGTTGTGAGCAGCAACGATTTGATCGAGCACGCGAAGGATTATGACAATCAGGCGGTCGTCTACGAGGGCGAAGTGATCGGCGACATCCTGCGTCGCGGAGACCATGCCTGGCTTGCCGTGTTTGACGGCAGTAATTCCGTCGGCATCTATGTTACGGCACAACAGGCGCAGCAAATCACGGTCACCGGCGGATACGGCAAGCATGGCGACACCGTCCGCATTGAAGGTGTGTTCCACCGCGCCTGCGCGGAACATGGCGGCGATTTCGATATCCACGCGGACACGATGAAGGTGCTCTCGCCAGGTGCTGCAGTGCGGATGCCTGTTTCACGCTTGATCGTCATCCTTGCCGCAGCGCTTCCTTTGCCTGCCGCGGGGTTGTTGCTGCTCGTATGGAAAAAGCGCGCGGCGACACGGCTCAACGCGCGAAAAACAATCCCCGCTCCGAGCGAAAAGTGATATGCTATGTCTAGCATCGTATCATTGGTCCGTCTGGAGGTGCCGCACTTGCGCGTTGAACCGACCCCGCGGGAAGAGCATGTGCTCGTCTGCATCTCGCCCTCGCCAAACAATGCGCGCGTCATTGAAGCTGGCGCTGTTCTTGCGCGCGCGTTCGGCGCGAAGTTCACCGCGCTCTATGTCGAGCCGCCCGCAGGCAGGCAGGATTCCGGTGAAAACGCGCGACAACTCGAAGCAAATCTCAGCCTCGCAGCAAAAGCCGGAGCGGAACAGGCTGTCTCCTACGGAGCGGATATTCCGCTTCAGATCGCGGAGTTTGCAAAGACCGCGCATGTAACGAAGATCGTACTGGGGCATTCCTCCGGTACACGCGTGTTACTTGGCCGCCGTCACGACCCTGCCGCGCAGGTAGCCAGGCTCTTGCCCGCTATGGAACTCTTTCTGGTGCCGGAGGAGTCCGGCGCGGTTTCGCGCTTGCCGCGCGTGCACGTGGGTCGGCTTTCGTGGCGTTCGTTTGCCATCGAGTTTGCAATACTGACAGCCGCTACGCTGTTGGGGCTCTTTTTGCGCACCATTGGCTTCACGGAAGCCAGCATCATGACGCTGTATATCCTCGCCGTACTACTCACCGCGTTTTGGACGGATGGGCTTCTCTACGGCCTGCTTTCGTCGCTGCTGAGTGTGCTTACGTTCAACTATTTCTTTACAGAGCCGCGCTTTACCCTGCTGGCGTATGACCCGGGATATCCGTTGACGTTTGTGGTCATGTTGGTGGCCTCGGTGCTGACGAGCTCCCTGACCGTCAAAGCGCGGCAGCAAGCCAAGGTCAACGCGGAAAAAGCCTACCGCACGGAAGTGCTGCTCACCGCAAGCAGGAATCTGCAGCAAGCCGAGAGCGCGGACGAAATCTTGCTGGAGACCGCGCGACAGCTGCATGCCCTGATCGGTGGAGCTGCGCTGCTCTACCCCGTGGAGAACGGCGCGCTGCAAAAGCCGGTGCTCTTCTCCTCCGGCGGTTCTTCCGATGCGCTGTTCGCTGAACAAGAGGAGTCGGCTGCAAGCTGGACGCTCCAGAACAACAAGCGCTCGGGCGCAGGTACCGGCGTTTTCTCCGATGTGCGCTGTCAATATCTCGCGGTACGCGGACACGGTGAAGTGCGCGCGGTCGCTGGAATCGAGCTGACGCGTCCGCAGGACTCGTTTGAACAGAGCCTCTGCCTCGCAATCCTTGGTGAATGCGGTCTTGCG
>CAYPEV010000040.1:0-14688 GCA_964409605.1 uncultured Christensenella sp.
GCCCGAACAGCATCAGTCCGATCGAAGCGCAGGATTCGCAGTACATACGGTCGTTCGGCAGATCATAATCCACCGTAAAGCGCTCCAGCAGCCCCGAAGAACCGATGCCGCCCGTGATGTACATCCGGCGCGTCGTGACGTTTTCCCAGAGCGCCTTGCAGGCCTGCTTCATCTTTTCGTCGTCGCATTCCTTGGCAAGATCCGCCATGGCGGAAAACATATACACCGCGCGAACCGCGTGCCCCTCCGAGGTCGTCTGTTCCGCCGGGGGCAGGTGCGTCTGCGCATATTCCGCGTCATAATGCGAGAATTCCGGAAACAGCCGAAAATCCTTGGTCGTCTCCATCTCGCGGATCAGATAGTTCGGTTCTTTTCCACGCTCGCTCAAAAAATGCCGCGCAAGCTCGAGATATCGGTTCTCATGGGTCACACGGTAGAGCTTCACGAGCGCAAGCTCGATCTCCTGATGCCCCGGATATCCCTTGCATTTTCCCTCTTCCGGCCCGAAAACAGTCGCAATCAGGTCGGCAAACCGCCTGGCAACGTTCAAAAGGCGCGTATCCCCTGTGGCATCGAAATATGCGACCGCAGCCTCAGTCAAGTGTCCCGCACAGTAGAGTTCATGCCCTTCCGCAAGGTTTTTCCAGCGGCGCGCAGGATCGGCAATCGTAAAATACGTGTTGAGATATCCATCCGGCTGCTGGGCGCGTTCAATCAGCGCGATCAATTCATCCGCACGTTCGCGCAGGACCTCGCCCTTTCCGATCTGGATGCAGTATGCCGCGGCCTCCAGCCACTTGTACGCGTCCGTATCCTGGAAAACGGCTCCGGAATGCGTCCCCTCTTTTTCTCCCGCGGCGATTCGAAAATTATCGATGCAGCTGGAGACCCGTTCGTCCGTAATCCGTCCGTTGAGCGCCTCCCACTGATCCGAATCCGAAATATCGACCCCGCCGTTCAACGCGTTCCATTGATACGGGAGAATCGACTCCGCAATCATGGAAACATATCTTCCGAACAGGGGATCCGTAATCTCAATCTGCCGGATGTTTACGGGGCGCAGCTTGTTTGCCATAGTGTGGTCTTCCTTATCATGCTAAACGTTTTCTAGTTTTAGCGAATATTGACGTGTTTTAAGCGGATTATCGATCGAATATGTTAAACGTTTTCTTTGATATCGCTACTATACTGCAACTAATTTGTGTTTGTAAAGACCTTTTTTCAAATTTCATCCAGATTTTTTTCAATATTATGCGAAATCGGTGCGCGACGAATGCCAACGCCTGCAAAATCGCTTGCTTTTTTACTATATAACGTTTAACATGAGGGTAGAGAAAAACGCAGAACAGCCCTTTGCGGCAGCAGAAAGAGAACGAATATGGCAACGATTCGGGAGATATCGGAACGCACCGGCGTATCCATCGCAACCGTGAGCAAGGTGCTCAACGGGAAACACGGCGTCAACGCGGAGACCCGGCAGCTGGTCATGGATGCCGCGCGCGCGCTGAACTATCGCCCAAATCTCAACGCACGATATCTTAAAAGCGGCAGAAGCCAAACGCTTGGCATCGTGACGGAGGACTTGACCGTATTTAACGCGCCGGAAATCGTCGATGGCATCGCCGCCGCGTGCGACGAGGCGGGGTATCACTACATCCTCGGTAATCTGCGTTTCTTCAAACGATATGGAAACGGCCCGAAAGATCTGGAAGAGAGCACCGAACTCGTGCACGGCGTCGTAGACGAGATGCTCAGCAAACAGGTGGACGGCATCATCTATATCGGATGCCACAGCCATGTTGTCGTCTCGCTCTCCGATCATTCGGAGCCGCAGTTCGTCTGCGCGTATTGCACCAGTTTGGATTCCGCAATCCCTTCCGTGATCTATGACGACCAGAAGGCGGCCTTCGAGGCGACGGAACGGCTCATCCGCGCGGGCGGGCGAACCATCGGCATGATATCCGGCCCCTCCGACAGTAGCCATTCCTATAACCGCACGCGCGGGCATCAGGAGGCGCTCTTTGCGCACGGCGTGCCCTATAACCCCTCCCTGACCCTGGCGGGCGACTGGGGGCGCGACTGCGGCTACACTCTCGGCGAAAAGCTCATCGGCAGAGGCGCCACCGCAATCTTCGCGCACAACGACCTGATGGCGACCGGCGTGCTGGATTACTGTAACGCAAACGGAATCGAGGTCGGCAAGGATATCCTCCTGATCGGCTTTGACAACCGCGAAATTGCGACGGTCTGCCGGCCGCAGCTCTCCACCGTCGCGCTGCCGCTGTTCGAGATCGGGCAA
The DNA here is from genome assembly GCA_964409605.1 of uncultured Christensenella sp. Lineage (GTDB taxonomy): Bacteria > Bacillota > Clostridia > Christensenellales > CAG-138 > UBA7703. The sequence continues at coordinate 2,300 of CAYPEV010000040.1, forward strand.
AAGGCCGCGCATATCATGCTGGATATCCTCTCCGGCAAGGGGCTGCCCGCCGAACATGAAATCCTGCTGGAGTGTTCCATCATCGAACGCGAGTCTACGCTCGGCGCGCAAGGTACCAAATGAAGGCATCCATTCAAATCGACACGAACAACAGAATCGGCTTCATCGACGAACGCATCTACAGCTCGTTCATCGAACACATGGGCCGCGCGGTCTACACCGGCATCTATGAGCCGGAGCACGAGACCGCGGACGCACACGGCTTCCGTCAGGACGTCATGGAGCTCATCCGCCCGCTGAACCTCTCCTTCATCCGTTATCCGGGCGGCAACTTTCTCTCCGGCTACAATTGGCTCGACGGAATCGGGCCGAAGGAACAGCGCCCCGTGCGGACGGAACTTGCCTGGTTTACCCTGGAGCCGAATCAGGTCGGCACGGATGATTTTCTGCAGTGGTGCGAGCGGCTCGGCACGCAGGCAATGCTCGGCGTCAACCTCGGCACCGGCACGCCGCAGAGCGCATGCGATCTTCTGGAGTACGTCAACGGCACGCTGCCGACGTACTATGCCGATCTCCGCCGCGCAAACGGTCATCCGGAACCCTATGGCGTTCCGCTCTGGTGCCTCGGAAACGAGATGGACGGCCCCTGGCAGATCTGCGCCAAGACCGCGGAGGAATACGGCAGAACCGCCTGCGAAACCGCGAAGATGATGAAGTGGCTCGATCCTTCGATCGAGCTCGTCGCCTGCGGAAGCTCGTATATGAGCATGCCGACGTTCGGCGCATGGGAAAAGACGGTGCTGGAGCACTGTTTTCCGTATATCGACTATCTGTCCCTGCACCAGTATTATCAGAATAACGACGGGGATATCCCCTCCTTTCTCGCGCGCAGCGTCGAGATGGAGGGCTTCATCCGTGAGGTGGCAGATCTCTGCCGCGCGGAAAAAGCGCGCAGAAACAGCGCGCACGAGGTGTTCCTTTCGTTTGATGAATGGAACGTCTGGTATCACTTTCAAAAAGAAGGTAATATTCCCGAAAAGTGGGTGTTTCCGCGCCCCATCGAAGAAGAACGCTATGACGGCGCGGACGCGCTGCTGGTCGGCTGCATGATCAACACGCTTTTGCGCAACGCGGACGTGGTGAAGATCGCCTGCCTGGCGCAGCTCGTCAATACGATCGCCGCGATCATGACCGAGCCGAACGGTGCGGCGTGGGTACAAACCATCTATTACCCGTTTCTGTACGCGTCGCGATTCGGGCGGGGCAGCTCCCTGCGCGTCTCGGTCGATTCGCCCACCTACGCATGCGCGGTTGGCGACGCGATCCCGCTCATCGACTGCGCCGCAACGCTCGCAAAAGACGGCGGCGAGATCGTCCTGTTTCTGATCAACCGCAGTCTGGAGGAGGAGCAGGACTGCCGGATTTCGCTGGCGGATCGGAGCCTGTGTTCCGTCGTAGAATGCGTCTCTCTTTGCGGATTCTCGCCCGACGCCGTAAATACGGCGGATGCTTCGCCCGTCCGCTCGAGAAACATCAGCGATTATGTATTGCAAGACCGCGTGCTTCGCATCACGCTGCCCAAATTCTCCTGGAACATGATCCGCGTGAAAATCGGTTGAGCGGTTTCCCGAAAAGCAATACGGTTGACCCTTTTATACGCAGTCAAGACCACCCGTAAAACGGGTGGTCTTGACTTTCTCCCGTTCCTCCGCGCAGGCGAAGGCTTCTTCTTGTTTCCGCATACAAAAACTCCCGCCGCAGGTTTTATCCTGTGACGGGAGAGATCTCTCAATACTGCCTGGGGAAAACAATTCTGTCTATGCGGAGGTCGGCAAGCGTTTCTTTGCCCAGACCTCGCATTAAAATCAGGCTTAAAAAACTGCGACAGGTTCGGCCGCGCTTATTGTCCGGAATTTCCGTTCGCGGGAAACGAGCCGACGTGACGCCTGAGGTTTTCTTCGAGATGCCGCGCGAGATCGTCGCCCTTGTGCTGCTCCAGCAGCGAGATATAGCGCCTGTGCTCCTCCTGCATCTGCTCCGGATATTTGGGGTTAAAGGCGGTTCGCATGCGAAGATATGCGATGCTGTCCCAGAGCGAATCGATCACCTGAATCAGGCGATCCATCCGGCAGGGACGGTACATGCTCATATGAAACTCACGGTTAAGCCGGTACATCTGCTTGCTGGTCTCCAGGCTGACCGGCTTTTGACCGTACTCCTCCAGCTGATCCTGCAGGGCGAGAAGCTGCCTGAGCTCCGTGTCCGTGATCTGGTTTGCGGAGACCCGCCCGGCGAGCGGCTCCAATACGCTTCGCAGCAGGTAGACCTCGCGGATTTCGTCGTTGGAAAGCTTCCGAACCGAGCTGCCGACATAAGGGACGCTCTGCATGAGTCCCTTCGCGCAGAGCATACGCACGGCTTCGCGCACGGGCATGCGACTCACGCCGAAGCGCTCCGCAAGCTCGTCTTCGCTGATGCGCTGTCCTGCCTCCAGCGTCCCGTCCATGATCCAATCCGATATTTGCTCGCAAATCAGCTCACTCATGCGCTTGTTATTCAGTTGGATTTTTGCGACGGGCAAATCCGGCTTCTTCGGCATGCTGCTTCCCCCTAAAGGATTGTTACGGATTGTATTATAGCATACAATCCGTTTCCGCGTGAATCACGCAATCGTTCGATTTACGATTTGTGATTCAATATTTCGCGCAGGGAAGCGATCTGTGCCGTCTCCTCGACGAGCTCCGCGGTGTGCTCGGCCTCAATGATGTCTTTGCCGACCGCGACGACGCCGTGGCCGCGCAGAATAAACGCCGTCAGCTTCGGATTTTCTTCAAACAGCGCACGCACGATCGGCACATGCTCTAAGAGCAGCATCGGAGAATCGATGTTAAGAATCGGGATATCGTGGCCGAGTTTGAGCTTGACGTGCTGCGTCGTCATCGGCAGAACATCGTGCCGGTAGGCATAGGCAACCGCCCACGGGCTGTGGCAATGCATCACGCCGCCAATCTTCGGCAAGAGTTCATACAGCATACCGTGGAGCACCACTTCGCGCGTGGGCTTGGGGTCGGTTTCGCGGATGCGCGCGCCGTCGAGCTTCGTCACGACGAAGCCTTCGCCCTCGCTCGTGCAGTCCGCAAACGACCCACCGCTGGCTTTGACGACCATCTGCCCCGCCTCCACGTCCCGCGCGGAGAGGTTGCCGCCGCTGCCGGTCTGGATGCCGCGCGCATAGGCCCGCTGTGCCGCCATGTTGAGCAGCGCGAAGAGTGCGCCGCGTTGTTTCGCCTGTTCCATGTGTGTTATCTTCCCTTTCCAATCGAAGGTATGGATGCCTGTTTGCGTTGCCAGAGCGGCAAAACCTGCCGGACCAGCGCGTTGAAGTTCTCCGCCTGCCAGGCCGAGCGTCCGGTGAACAGCCCGTCCACATTTGGCTGGACGATCAACTCTTCCGCATTTTGCGGGTTCACGCTGCCACCGTAGAGCACGGGTATCTCCGTCTCCGGAAACAGCCCGTTCAGCACGCGTCGGATGCTTGCGTGCCGTGCTTTTACATAATCCGCCGGGGCGGGAATGCCGTTGACGCCAATCGCCCAGACCGGTTCGTAGGCGACCCAGACGCCGCCCGCCTGCTCCGGCCGCACGCCGGAAAGACCGATCTTGAGCTGCATGGCGAGCACTTCGTCCGCGATGCCGGCGGCTTTCTGCTCCGCCGTTTCGCCGACGCAGAGCAGCGCGGTAAAGCCATGGTTCAGTGCGCTTAAAACCTTTTTGTTCTCCCGCTCATCCGTCTCATGGAACACGTGCCTGCGCTCGCTGTGCCCGATCTCGACGATGTCCAGGTCGAATTCCTTCAGCATCAGCGGCGAAACCTCGCCGGTGAATTGCCCCTGTTCTTCGGGGTGCATATTCTGCGCGCCGAGCAGGATCGCCTTGTCCTTGACCGTGTTCGCGGCGCGCTCCAGCGCGGGATAGGACGGAATTACAAACAGCGTCACGTCCCCGCGCAAATCCTGCGTCAGACTCTGCAGGGCGGAAAGATACGCCTGCGTTTCGCCCGCCGTTTTGTACATCTTGAGGTTTGTGCCCATCAGAAGCGGTTTCATGCGCTCGTTCTCTTTCTGCGCTCCGCTCATTTGCGGCTCGCGCCGTCGATGCTGCGCATGCAGTCCACCTTGGACTGCGAGCTGCCGCCGGGGATGTATTCCAGCGTGAGCCATTCGCGCAGGATCTTTTTCGCGAGTTCCGGACCGATCACGCGCGCGCCCATGCAGATCACGTTTCCGTTGTTGGAGAGGCGCGAACGCTCCGCCGAGAACGAATCGTGGCAGACGGCGGCGAAGATGCCGGGGAATTTATTCGCGGTCATCGCCATGCCGATTCCTGTTCCGCATAGGATGATACCTTCTTTTTGATAGTCGCTCGCGATGATGGCTTCGCAAACGCGCTCCGCCACCTCGGGATAGAGCGTTTGATCCGTCTCGCTCCCCACGCCGACGTCTTCAAACGGGATGTTCATCTGCTTGAGCACGCCGATGAGCGTGTGCTTGAGTTCTACCGCCGCGTTGTCGCAGCCGATGACGATTGGTTTTGCCATGTGTTTGCTCCTGCCTTTGCAATCAGATTCGTGTCTTGATTCGAAAAAATCAGCGTCCGTAACCACCGAGCACCGCGGCAAGCGGCGCGCAGCCCGCCGCGGCTTCTTCCAGCGGGATGCCCGCATGCGCGGCTTCCACGGCTGCCATGGTGGCTTCCGCTCCGCTTCGCGCACCCATCGGGTGTCCCTGAATCGCGCCGCCGACGCCGAGGACGACGTCGCTCCCCAACTCCTGAATCACCGCGCGGAGATTCAGAGGGGTCACGCCGCCGCCGACGACGGTGAAGATCGGCTTGATCTCTCCCAGCGGAAGCTTCTGCTTCTGCACGGTCTTTAAAAACTCCAGATATCCGCGGCTGTTCGGCGCGCCGGGATACATGGTCATCACCAGATCCGCGCCCGCAAGCCGCGCGAGCGTACCCAGAAGGACAGGGTTTGCGTAGCCGAGCCAGGCGGAGCTCATCATACCCGCGCCCGCATAGTGCGCAAGGAACGCGAGTCTGTCGCCAAACTCCTCCGTGAGTTCCGCAAACGCGTCCAGCCCCGTTGTCACGAAGTTGACCATCGCCATCTTCGCGCCTTCTTCCAGCAGCATCCGCGCGGTCTCGCGCATGTACTTCGGCCTGCCCGTGATATTCGGAATATAGACGGGCGCTTTTCCGCGCGCCGCGCGGACGCGCTCGGCCTCTCCCGCATAGGCGCGCACACGCTGGGCGACCGAGAGAATCGGAATCTCGGCGAGCACCTCGTCGTCCTTGATGAGGTCAACCCCGCCCATCGCGCTCTCGTAAAAGAGCTTTGCGCCCTCTTCGGCGCTGTATCCGATGCAGGGCTTGATCATATTGAGCACGAGCGGACGATCCGAAACCCCCGTCAGCGTGCGCACACCCTCGACCGACTGCCGAGGCCCGCAGAAGCGCTTGCGCGCGGTCTGCGTCAGCGCGACATCCAGCAGCTTCACGCACAGCGCCGTGGAGACGTCGTTTCCAACAAGCGCGGTCTGCAGCATCGCAAAGCTCGGCAGGTTGTGCGCGGGAAACGCCGTGCGCAGCACGGCGCAGGCGGGCTCCGCCGGGATGAGCTCCAGAGAGAGCACGCGCGCCTGGTATTCTTCCACCATACGCTTCGTGATGCCCGGCAGCTCCACCCAGGTACCGACCGTCTGGCCGATGGCAAACCTGCCCGCACGGGCAAGCGCATCCTGCTCGCTGACCCCGCTCACAAGATAGGTCGCGATCACAAAATCGCCTGCGTAAATATTCTCTTCGTTGTCAAACGGCAGATCGAAATACATGTCTCTTTCCCTTTTTGTCCTGCGCTTACAATCTGTTTTCCAGTCTATTTTTATCCTGTTTTCTATCGCGGGCGGAAACCGCCCGGTTGATTCCAACGTTATGCTTCCAGCAGGCGCATCATCTCGTCGAATGCGCATTGGCTGAACGCCGTGTCGAAGAAGTGCGCATCCAGCTCAACGAGGCGGATGCCTTTGTTCAGTCCCGTGCGGATCACGTCAAAGATCGCCTGATCCACCTCGGGATCATAGAGCTTCTGCCCTGCCCGCGTGTCGCTCCGAAGACCTTGCAGCGGAAGGATGACGCATAACTTTCCCGTGTGGCGGTTGAGTCGCTCGACAAACAAACGCGCGCCGCGCTTTGCCTCCTCCGCGGTGAGTTTGACATGCGCAATCTCGCTGTTGTGCAGCACATATTTGCGCGATTCCGGCGATCCGAGCCGGCCCCCGAAAAAATCTTTCGCCGAAACGTCGATAAAGTCCATCCCGCCCGGCGCGACAACGCTCGGGATTCCGCGTGCCGCTGCGGCCGAAAGACGGTTTGCCGCGCCCGCGGAGAAGCCGAAGCCGAACACATCCTGCGAGACGATCTCGTGTGTGGAAAGGTCAAGGCTCGCTTCGACCAGCCCGTCCGTGATCAATTGCTCCAGGCAGCGCCCGCCGACGCCCGTCGAATGGAATGTCACGACGCTTTTTCCCGCGAGCTCCAGCAGGCGCACCGCGCCGACGACGCCGTCATTGGTCGCGCCCATCATGCTCGCCGCGATCATTGGCTTCTCGCTTGAGAGCGTTTTTCCGCCGAACTGCACCATGCCCATCACGGCGGCTGCCGCATTGGTCAGCACCGTCTCGGTCAGGGGGTTGAGCCCCGCGATATCCGCAACGGAAGGCATCACGGTGATGTCCTTATCGCCCACCAGCAGCTCAAACGGCCGATCGCCGCAAGCGACGGTCGAGAGGATCAGCTTTGGCACGCCGACGGGCAGCGCGCGCATTGCGGCGGACGCCATGCGGGAGTTTTGCAATCCCCCGATGCCCAGCGCGCCGTCGATATTTCCGGTTGCATAGAGGCTCGCGATGATCTTCACCACGCCCGCTTCCATGACGGAGATCGCCTCCGCACGCCCCGAGAGGCGCACATGCTCGATCGTGCTGCCGCCCGCCATCGCGATTTCGCGCGGGGTGACGCTGGCTTCGTAGGTGTATCCGCCGTATGTCGAAAGATCGATAGTCAGCACGCCAAATCCGCCCCGCGTCAGGAGAGCGCGCAAAAATTCCATCTCCGCCTTCTTCGTGTCCGCGCAGGCGATGATCGCGATGGTTTTCTGTTTGGCGGTTTCTTTCTTGCTCATGAAAGCGTCCTTTGCCGTAAAAATCATGTGGGTTTCGAAGGGAGGAGCCGGGAGCGCGGCGTAAAGCCACGCCCCCGCTCATGAAGAACGATTATTCACCCAGGCCGAACACAGGAGTCTTCTCTGTCCAATCATCCGGCTTATCTCTGGCTTGCTTACTTACCCAGGCCGAACACAGGAGTCTTCTCCATGCGCGTCAGCAGCTCGGTCTCGTGCGTCACGAGGATGTGGTCGAGGCTCTCCGCGCGCTCTTTCGTGATCTCGAGGCTTCTCCAGCACTCGATGATGTTCGCGAATCTGCCCGGAGGCGTCACGTCATAGCCGATCTCGGGAATCGCGTTGAAGTTCGCCATACGGAAGGCGGAGTCGCCGCCCAAGATGTATTTGCCGTCGAGCGTGTCTACCTCGATGGACATATGTCCCGGTGAATGGCCGAAGGTTTCAAATGCGCGCACGCCGGGGACGATCTCGGTTTCGCCGACGCAGGTATCAACCTTGATCCCTTCAAACGGACGTTTAACGCCGAGGAACGGATGTTCGTAGCTCTTGTAATACAGCGGGATGGGATCGAGCGCAAAGGCGTATTCGCGTTCGTGCGCGATGAACGTCGCGTTCGTGAACTTATCCATATAGAAGATATGATCCCAGTGCATATGCGTAAACAGCACGTAGTCCACTTCTTCACAGGCGATGCCGAGCTTTGCAAACTGCTCATAGATGGCTTCGCCTTCACCCTGCCAGGAACCCGGATGGTGATATTTATCCGCGCGCTCGGTCCAGGCCATGCCGGTGTCCACAAGGATCTTCTTGCCGTCTCCCTCGATGAGGAAGGTCAGCACGGGCAGGGCTTCCTTCTCGTCGGAAATCCCCTGGATGTACTTGTAGACCGAGTGGTGATAATGGTATTGCTTGGGATACGTGGGCACATAGCCCGTGTTGATGGGGCGAATCGTGAAATTTGCCATGGTTTAACCTCCGAACAATTTCGTGTTTTATCGCGCTTTTCTGCCGGCGCTGTGCGGCCTTTTATGCGCGCGAAAGCTTTTCGCGTTTGCTTCTTGTGAAGATATCCAGCCACACCATGAGAATAATCACGATGCCGATTGCCATCGATTGCAGATAACTCGATACGCCGATGACGTTGATGACGTTCATGATGATGGTGAGCACCAATGCTCCGATCACCGTACCGAAGATGCCGCCTTCACCGCCGAGCAGCGATGTGCCGCCCATGACGACCGCAGCGACGATCTGCAAACCGTAAGAGTTGCCCATATTCGCGTCCGCGGCGTTGAGGCGCGCGGTGAGCACGATGCCGCCGATGGCCGCGGTCACGCCGCAGATGGCGTAGGCCGTGATGGTATCGAGCACGCTCCGCGCCGCGCTGTATTTCGCGGCGTAGGCGTTGCTGCCGAGCATATAGATGTTTCTGCCAAGGGTGGTCTTCTGCAGAACAAAGTAAAGAATTCCCGTGAGCACGAATGCAATGATGACCGGAATCGGCAGGATGCCGACGTAGCCAACGCCGATCGGCGTGAAATTCCGCGGCAGGTCATAGATAACCTTGCCCTGCATGACGATGGTCGAAATGCCGAGCACCACCATGTTTGTGCCATAGGTCGCGACAAACGGCGGGAGCTTCAGGATGCCGACGAGCATGCCGTTGAACACGCCGATGACGATGCCGACGAGGATGCCGGCGAGGATGACCACAGGGATCGACACGCCGAGCAAGAGAAGCTGCGCCACGATGCAGCCGACCAGCGCCGCGCTGTTGTTGATCGAAAGATCGATGCCTCCCGTGAGCACGACCGCGGTGAGGCCGGAACTCAGGATGAACAGCACGCTCGTCTGCCGCAGGACGGTGATCAGATTGTCCGCCGTGAGAAACGAGGATGTGATCACGCTGGAAGCGAGGACGACGAACACGAGCACCGAAATGCTGATCGCGTACTTGGATTGCAGAAGATAGGTTCCGATTTTTTTCATCATAGCTTCCCCCTACTCCTCCTGCCTGCGTTTGATGTAAGCGTCCAGCATGATGGCGAACAGCACCACGATGCCGATGATAGCGGTCTGATAGATCGAAGAGACGTTCATCATGACCAGACCGTTTTTGAGGATTTGAATCAGCAGAACGCCGAACACCGTGCCGCCCACGCCGCCGCGTCCTTCGCGCATGCTGGTTCCGCCGAGCAGAACCGCAGCGACGGAGTTGAACTCAAACCCGTTGCCGACGATGGGGTTGCCGCTCTCCACGCGGCAAGCGAGCATGAATCCCGCGACCGCCGTCATCAAGCCGGTGTAGGTGAACGCCTGGATCGTCGCAAGATCCGGGCTGTATCCCGCGACCTTGAGCGATTCGGGGTTGCCGCCCATGCTGATGACGCGCGCGCCGAAGCGCGAATACTTGAGCAGCACCATGGTCAGCGCAAAGCAGGCGATCGAGATCCAGAGGATATACGGGATGCCGAGAAAGCTGCTCTTTGCGATGATCTTATAGATCGCGTGCTCGTGATAGACCGAAGAGCCGTTGGACGTTACGAGCGCGATGGAGTTCAGGATATTCTGCATGCCCAGCGTCGCGATAAACGGCGGAAGCTTCATCTTCGCTACCACGAGGCCGTTGAGGTATCCCGCAAAGATGGAAGATCCCATCGCGATCGGCAGTGCGAGTCCGATCGGCAGATTCTTCTGCATCAGCACGACCCAAACGACCGTCATCATGTTCAGCGACGCGCCGAGGGAAAGATCCGTACCCTGCATGAGCACGATGATGGTCTGCCCGCAGGCGACGACAAACAACGGAGCCGCCTGGATCAGAATCGATATAAAGTTGCTCGCGGTAAAATAATTCTTGGTGTTGGCGCCGTAGAAGACGAGCATGACGGCGATCATCCACACCGCGGGCGGGAGAGCGGCAACACGCTTTTTTAACGATTGTGTCGTCATGCAAGCACCTCACCTTTCCCGAGCACCATCGCACGTCCGATCTCTTCCTGCGTGCACTGGTTGCGCATCACTTCGCCCGTGATCACGCCGTCCTTCATAATATAGATGCGATCCGACATACCGATGACTTCCTGCAATTCCGAGGAGATCATCAAAACCGCTTTTCCTTCCGCGGCGAGGCGGTCCATCAGCGCGTAGATCTCCATCTTTGCGCCGACGTCGATGCCGCGTGTCGGTTCGTCAAAGATGATCACGTCCGACTTTGCACTGAGCCATTTTGCGATGACGACTTTCTGCTGGTTTCCGCCGGAGAGCTGGGAAACGGGACGGACGACGTCCGGCGTGCTGGTTTTCAGCAGCTTGACGTATTCTTCCGCGATCTTCCTGTTCTTACGCTCGGAGACGATCCCGCTGGGGAACACGCTCTTGAGGCTGACGGCGACGGTGTTCCACGCAATCGAGCTCTTGAGCGCGAGACCATATCGCTTGCGGTCTTCCGGCAGAAGGCCAAGACCGTTTTTCACGACGAACGCCGGCGATTTCCCCGTGACGTCCCTGCCGTGGAGAAAGACTTTTCCGCCCGCCGGCTTATCGATGCCGAAGATCAGGCGCGCCATCTCCGTGCGCCCCGCGCCGACGAGGCCGGCGATTCCGACGATTTCACCGCGGTTGAGGTGAATCGAGCAGCCTTTGACGCGACCCTTCTTATCCCTAAGATCCTCGGTTCGCAGGGCTTCTCCGCTGAAGTCGTTCTTGGTGCGGACATAGACCTGCGCGATATCGCGTCCAACCATGAGGTTGACCAGTTCTTCGTCGTTGAGCTCGCCCACGTTGAGCGTGCGGATGAATTTCCCGTCCCGCAGCACGGTGATGCGATCTCCGATGCGGTGGTATTCCTGCATGCGGTGAGAGACATAGATGATGCCGATGCCCTGCTCCCGAAGCTTTCGAACCTGTTGAAAAAAGGGCTCGATCTCACGCTCGGAAAGCGACGCGGTCGGCTCGTCCAGCACGATGATCTGCGGCTTGAACGAGAGCGCTTTTGCAATCTCGATCATCTGCTGCTGGGCAACGTCCAGCAGCTTGACCGGAATCTTTGTGTCGATATCTGCACAGCTGAGCGTGGCGAGAATCGCCTTTGCATCCCGCTGCATTTTTCGGTGATTGATGAGTCCCGTGCCGCGAATCAGCGGCTCCCGGTTTAAAAAGATGTTCTGCGCGGCGTTGAGGTAGGGAACCATTGTGAGTTCCTGATATACCGCAACGATGCCGTGGGCGATGCCGTCCTTTGGCGAAGAAAAGCAGACCTTTTCCCCGCGCAGCGTGATTTCGCCTTCTTCTGCCTGATACATGCCGAGGATGCACTTGGCGAGCGTACTCTTGCCCGCGCCGTTTTCGCCGACGAGAACATGCACCTCGCCCGCGCGAAGGTCAAAGTCCACATGGTCGAGCGCGCGCACGCCGGGGAACGACTTGCTCAGGCCTCGAACCGTCAAAATGGGTTGCTGTTCCATCCAAAAACCCCCTAGAGTGTATACCGTGCGCGGCGCTTACGCCGCTTGCGGGACGGCGGCTGAAAAACCGCCGCCCCGCTCGGAACCTGTTTGTTTTTGCTTACGCCTTATTTGAACCAGGCGAAGTTGTTGATGTATTCGTCGATGTTGCTGGAGTCGATCAGCGGCTTATGACGCTCGGACGGGAACGGAATGAAGTATTCCGCGGGCAGGGCGCCGTCGTCGAGATATTTCACGAGCATCGTGATGGCATAGTAGGTCGAGCCGAACGGATCTGTGTTGTAGGTGACCGTCAGGTCGCCGTCCTTGATCGCCTGGGATGCGTCGGCAGAGCCGTCGAACCCGCCAACGAGCACATCCGTGATGCCGGCAGCCTTGAGCGCCTGGATTGCGCCGAGCGCCATTTCGTCGTTGCAGGCGATGACGACCTTGAGCTGGTCTTTCACGCCTTCACGCTGGAGCAGGTTTTCCATGACCTGCATACCCTGCGCACGGTTGAAGTTCGCGGGCTGCGAGTCGATCAGCGTGATGCCCGGGTAGGAAGCGAGCAGGTCGGTGATGCCGGCTTTGCGCTCTTCCGCGTTCTGCGCCCCCGGAGGGCCCTCGAGGATGATCAGGCCGCCTTCGCCGCCGATCTTCTCAAACAGGTACTTCGCCACGACGGCGCCGGTTTCATAATAGTC
>CAYPEV010000041.1:0-14587 GCA_964409605.1 uncultured Christensenella sp.
ACGCGGGTGACATCGGCGTTACGGTCCCGCTGCAAACCGGCAGCGAGGTAACCGTCGCTATCGTGCCGGAGACCGGCCTCGGCAAGAGCTATGATCCCGTCGTGGGCTGGCTTGTCTGCGTGGACGGGCCGGAAAAGGGCTCGGATTACCGCATCCGCGGCGGAAACAACACCATCGGCCGCGGCGGCACGGCACAGATCCGCATCCAGAACGACAGCTCGATTTCAAAGGAAAACATGGCGTTGGTCGCCTTCGACGCGCGCACGAGAAAATTCTTCTTCGCGGCGGGAGACGGACGCAATCTGATCTACATCAACGACGAACTGCTGCTGCCGCATCAGTCCCGTGAACTGCGCGCGTACGACCGTATTTTGCTCGGACGCTCGACGCTGTTGTTCATGCCGCTCTGCGGGGGTGAGTTCTCTTGGGAATGAATCATAACCGCATGATGCAGAACAGGCTCTATCATAATCCGGTGCCGCTAACGACGCCGACACCGTCTCCGGAAAAGACCGAGGAAACCCCGACACCTTCCCCGGAACAGACACCGACTCCAACGCTCAATCCGACGCCCGCGCCCACACCCACCGTCAGCGTTACGCCGCTCGGGATTGCAAGCGCAGGCATTTCCGGGGCGCCCGCGCCCAGGGATAACGGCGCGAACATCGAAAGCTTCGCTTTCGGCGCGTTGGCCGGCGCGGCGCTTGCGGCTGTTGCGGCCGCGCTGATCGCAAACCGCATGAAAAAGCGCGCAAAGGCGCGCAAGCAGCTGGCGCAACGCGCGGGGGTTTTGCCGCAGGGGCTGGAAGTCGGCAATGCGCACAACATCGGCAGGCGCGGAAATCAGGAGGATTCGTTCGGAATATCGGATCTGAACAACCAGCGTCTCGTGAGCGAAAGCGGTATTTTAGCCGTTGTCGCGGACGGGATGGGCGGGCTCAACGACGGAGAACTCGTCAGCGCGGCCGCGGTTGGCACCATGATTCGCGAATTCCCGCTGATTTCGAACAACTGGATGCCGCAGCAAAAGCTGCTCTACCTTGCGCAGCGTGCAAACGACGCCGCAAACGAAGTCACGGGCGGAGTGCGAAACCACGGCGGATCGACGCTGCTTGCAACGCTGGTGCGTGACGGCAGGCTCTGGTTCGTCAGCGTGGGCGACAGCCGCATCTGCCTCATGCGCGGCGGCAGCCTCATTACGCTGACGCGACCGCACATCTATGAGATCGATCTTGACAGCCGGGCGGCCGCAGGCGAGCTTTCGTTCGAATCCGCGCTGGCGGATGGACAGAGGAGCGCGCTGACAAGCTATATCGGCATGGGCGAGCTGGAAGCGCTCGACTACAATCCGCGCGGAGTGCAGCTGCTCGCGGGAGACTGGGTGCTCCTGATGACGGACGGCGTGTTCAATACGCTGGATGACGACGAGATCGCAGCCTCGCTGTACGGGAACGCACAGCTTGCGGCAGAACGAATCGAAAGCCGCGTCATCGCCAGAGGCCTTCCGCAGCAGGATAACCTGACGGTTGTTGCGCTGCGCATACTCTGATGCGGCCAAATCCGAGGATGGAATGAACCAATTAGAACTGGGAGGAATATGATATGAAGACAGCCCGCAAATGGCTTAGCCTGATTCTGATGCTTGCCCTTGCTCTTTCGCTCACGATCACGAGTGCTTCCGCGGATACCACGGCGGTGGTGGATGCGCGAAAGGGCGTAGTTCGCATCGCGTTTACGTATTCGGACGGCGTATATGACTGGCTCTCGCAGGGCAGCGGCTTCTGCGTAGGCACCGAAGGCAGTCCTGTGGAGTATATCCTGACCAATGCGCACGTGGTCACGATGACGGACTACAATGACGAGTTCATCGGTTACGCCTCGGAAGTGTATGTGGTATTCGACGACTTTGATTCGGATTCGACCGTCAAGGCAAAGGTCTTAAAAGTATTTACGGACGGCGTTGATCTCGCGATTCTGCGGCTCGAAGCGCCGACCACGCTGAGAAAGCAGCTGCCGCTGCGCAGCGCGGAGGGCGTCAGCATCATGAGCTCCGTCTATGCGCTCGGTTTCCCGGCAATCGCGGATGATTCCACCGGATACGCACCCTCCAAGGAAGAGGATGTGACCATCACGGAAGGCAAAGTGACCAAAGAAGAATACATGGACGGCAGCACGAAGTACATGCAGGTCGATGCTGCGATCAGCTCCGGCAATTCGGGCGGCCCGCTGGTAGACGAAAACGGTGCGGTCATCGGCATCAATACGCAGGTGAGCGATCCGAGCCATGGCACGGGCCTTGGCTATGCGCTCTATATCGATTATGCCATCGACTACTTTAAAACGATGGGATACCCGTTTACCGAGATTCCTGGTGATTTGATTACAACCAGCCCGGAAATCAGCGGATCTCCCATTGTGACGCCGGAGCCCGGCCCGAACCCCAACCCGATCCCCACGCCCAGGCCCGCCTGGTATGTCTATCTCGCGATCGGCGTTGCGGTTGCGGCCGTCGCCGTTGTGATCTACCTGATGCTGGATCGCAAGAAGAAGCAGAGCGCCGCATCTTCCGATATGGGTTACACGGTGCCCGTTAGCAAGCCCGCCGAGGCGAACCGCGGCGGCAGGCAGATCACAAGCATCGGGCAGACCAACGTGCTCGGCGGAAAATCCTATCCCGTGCGCGGCAAGACCGTGATCGGGCGCGATCCCGCAGGCTGCGCGATCGTATTCCCGCCGAAGACACCGGGCATCAGCGGCAAGCACTGCATGGTGCAGGAACTGGCGCAGGGCGTCGTGGTCACCGACCTTGGGTCCACCTACGGCACTTTCCTGGAAAACGGCACCAAACTCGAAGCGAACAAACCGTATACGATCCTTTCGGGCGAGGCGTTCTTCCTCGCTTCCAAGGACAACGGCTTCCGCGTAAAATAAGAGATATTCGCGCAGGCGGCCGCGCCCAATCCGGAAGCGGCTGCCCGCGCGGAGAGAACGAATCCGTCGCATGCCCCGCGCGGCTTAGCCGCGCAGGGCATCCATCAAAACGAATCACGCGGGGGGAAACGCGCATGCAGCTGGATCTGGCGAGCCATTCGGACATCGGCGGGCGGAACGAAAACGAGGATTCCATCCTCGCGCAGGAAACGGAAGGATTCATCCTTGCCGCGGTGGCGGATGGGCTGGGCGGGCACGGCGGCGGAAAGACCGCGTCGTCTCTCGCCGTCCAAATCCTGGAAGAGCGGCAGGAACGCCTCAAAACCATGCGTGAAGAAGACCTGCGCGCGGTCTGCGACGAAATCAACGAGCGAATCCTCGCCGCGCAAACGCCGGTTCTGCGCATGAAAACCACGCTCGCACTCGCGCTTGTCTCCGGCGACGCGCTCGCGTTTCTGCACGTCGGGGACAGCCGCGTCTATCTGTTCCGCGCAGGTACGATCGAATACCAATCCAAGGATCACAGCGTATCCCAGCTCGCCGTGCTGACGGGTGCGATCAAGCCGGAGCAGATTCGTTTCCATGAGGACCGCAATAAGGTGCTCCGCTCGCTGGGAAGCGAAAACGGCGCGACGCCGGATATCCAGTTGCTGGAGGGACCGCTTCACCCCGGCGATGCGGTGCTGCTGTGTACGGACGGATTCTGGGAATATGTCACCGAGAAAGAAATGACTTCCGCGCTGAACAGGGCGAAGGATGCGAAGGATTGGCTCGCGCGGATGGCGCGGCTGATCCGGCTGCGCGCGAAGAAGAACAACGACAACAATACCGCGCTCGCGATACTCGCGCCGAAGCCCGCGAAAAGGCTGCTTTGGAGGAAAAACGATGAAGGCAAACAAGAGGAGTAATCCATTTCGCCGCGCTCTTGCGGCCATGATGTTTTTTGCGCTGCTGCTGCCCGCTTTTGCTGCGGCGTCCGCCGCGGGCGACGCGCGAATCAATCTGGAAAGCGCCAATGTCAGCGGAGATGTGCTGCAGCTGATCTTCTACAGCGACGCGGAGGAAGCGCCCAGCCCGGAGACACTCCAGGTCTCGATTGACGGCTCACCGGTCGCTGCGGACTCCATCCATACGATCGACTATGCGGACCCCGGCACATCATACCTGTTTTTGTTTGACACAAACACGGCGGTGACGGAGCGGGCGCTGCCGGATATGCAGTCGATTGCGAAGGGCTTGATCGAGCGGTTTGGCGCGCAGGACAACGCGTTGATCGCGCCCATCGGCCAGACGATCGACGCGCGCGGCTTCACCGACGACAAAAATGCGCTTAACACCTCGATCGACGCGCTTCAGCGCGGCTATGGCGCGACGGATCTGTATACGTCCGTTTCGGATGCGGTGAAACTATTGGAAAACGACGCGACGCTCCGGCCGCGCCGCTGCCTCGTCGTGATGGCGGACGGGCTGGACAACACCGCGGGCGGCATCTCCTCGCTTGAGGTGTCCACGCTGGTTTCACAGTGCCATGTTCCGCTCTATGTCGTCGCGCTGACGTATAACACCGGCACGCAGGCGCGCATCGAGGCCGCAAAGGAGATCTCCGGCATCGCACGGCTTTCACCCGGCGGCGTCAGCGTACTGCTGAAGAACGACGGCGTTGGCACGGACGAGACGATCGAACGTATGCTTGCCCAGCGTACGCACACCTATCTTGCCGTGATCAAGGGCGAGACGGCGCGCGCGGCGGCAAAGGGGGACGCGGCAGAGGTCACGCTGACGCAGACCACGGCAAACGGCACGCTGAGCACAGCGAGGCAGATCAGCCTTGCGGGGCTTCCCACGCTCGCGCCGACAATCACCCCAACACCGGAAAGCACGGCGACCCCGCAGCCCACACCCGCGCCGACCGAAACTGCCGATGAGAAGGCGTTTGTTCGCGTACCGAGCACGCTGCTCTATGCGGCGGGAGCCGCCGCCGCTGCGGCTATCGCGGCTTCCATCGTGGTGGTGCTTGTCAGAAAACGACGCAAAAAGGCGGAATCACAACCCAATGGCACAATCGTGCGTTTCACCCAGCCGACGACACCGCAGGCTGCGCGGCAAACGGCAAGCCAGCCGGAAAACCCGATGATCTGCATCGTGCGCCTCGGCGAACCGGAGGAGATCGTGTTTGAAGGCACGCTGCAAAAGGCGATCCTGCTTGGAGAAGGCGAAGTGACTCCGATTCTGCCGGAAACGGCGGCAGAGCAGGCGAAGACGCGGCTTGTCTGGCGGGAGGGAACCGTCTGGGCGATGCAGAACTGCGAAGGCGTGCTGATCAACGGCGCGCAGGCACGCACGAACGCCTGCCTGAATATCGGCGATGTACTGCATCTGGGCGATGCGGACTACCGAATTTTTTA
Organism: uncultured Christensenella sp.; assembly: GCA_964409605.1. GTDB lineage: Bacteria > Bacillota > Clostridia > Christensenellales > CAG-138 > UBA7703. The sequence continues at coordinate 5,337 of CAYPEV010000041.1, forward strand.
CAGCGCAAACTGAGCGCAAGGACCGAAGGCGAATCAGCAGCGGAACCATTGCGCGGATGCGTCCGGAGTGAATCCGCCGCACGGCAGTATTGAGGGAACAATCGGGCAGATCATCGCCCGCAGAAAAGAACAGGGAGGGAATAAACGGAATGATCAATCCAAACATGCTCTGCATGCGCTGCATGTCACATCTCACCACGGAAAACGGCATTTGTCCAAACTGCGGGTTCGATAACACATCCCCAACGAACGAACCGCATCAACTGGAATGCAGGAGTATTCTTGCGGGGGCTTATCTGGTAGGCTGCGTTTTGGGCCAGGGAGGCTTTGGCATCACCTACACGGGATGGGATCTCAACCTGGATATCAAGATCGCGATCAAGGAGTATTATCCCCTCGGGTTTGCCGCGCGGGACTCGCACACACATGTGTCGGTTCTGACGCTTGGCGGCGATAAAAAGGAATATTACCAAAGAGGGATGGAACGCTTTGTCAATGAGGCAAAGACGCTCGCGCGGATCACGCGAGACAACGGCATCGTCGGCGTGCGCGGGTTTTTGTATGAGAACGGCACGGCGTATATCATCATGGACTTCGTGGAAGGGGAAACGCTGAAGTCGCTTGCCGCCAAGCGCGGCGGGAAACTTCCCGCGCAGGAAACGCTGAGGCTGTTTCGTCCGCTCTGTGATTCGCTCATGCGCGTGCATGCGGCGGAATTGCTGCACCGGGATATCAGCCCGGACAACATCATCCTTCGTCCGGACGGAACGCTTACACTGGTCGATTTCGGCGCGGCGCGGCAGATTTCCGCCTATGGGGAACACAGCAATACGATCAACGTCAAGCACGGGTTCGCGCCGGAGGAACAATACCGCACCCACGGCGAGCAAGGCACCTGGACGGATGTATATGCGCTCTGCGCGACGATCTATTGCCTGATTACCGGGAAAATGCCGCCGCAGGCGCTCGACCGGCTCACGAGCGGCGCCGCAATTACCCCTCCGAGGCAGCTGGGGGTGGATATTACCCCCGCGCAGGAAAACGCGCTGCTGCATGGGCTCGGCGTCAACGCGCAATACCGTACGAGAGACATACAAACGCTGGTTAAGGAACTCTACGAAGGTGTCAAAGCCCCGGTGACGGGAGGGGACGCCAACACAACCGGAAACGCGAGGCAACCGGTCGACCCGTTCCAGCCGCCAACGGCCGCAAAAGAAAAGAAAAAGAAAGCGAATATCAAGACCATCGCAATTATCGCGGGATCTTCGGTCGGCGTGTATTTACTGATTCTTCTGGGACTTGGCGCGCTTCGCGGCAACCCCCAGGCCAAGGGAGAGAATTTTACAGCGGCAGCAACGGCGACCGCGGTCGTTACGCCGGTTGCAACCGAGGCTCCGACGCCGGAACCGACGCAGATTCCGAACCCTGCCGAGCTGTATTTGACGCTGGGATACGGCGAGATGTATCTTTGCACGATCGATGATTTCGAAGAAGCATATGGGTTCAGCGACGACGACATCACATGGGAGAGCAGCGACGCGGAGCTTGTCAGCTGCAGCGACAACGGGATTGTACTGGCCTCGAACCTGCAAAGGGACATTACGGAAGGCTACAGTGATTATGTCGAGGTCACGGGCGAAGCGCCGAACGGAGTGCAGTTTGTATACCAGGTCGAAGTCGGCAACGGTAAATCGTATAACTTTGAATGGTCTGACAGCGCAAGAACGCTGAAGGACAGCATCTCGTATACCTATATCGCAACTCCGACGATCATGAACTGCATGGGCTTCACGCTGGACTTCAAATATGAAGCCGCAACGGGATCCCACACGGGCGCCTGGGTGTTCTGGGTACACGACGCGAATGGAAAGTGGATCGATTTCCCGAATCTATATCTGGAAGACGGCATTACCTCCTCGTATGATCTGACGTTTGACCATCCGGTGAATGTCGACGAAATCGTGATGCAGCCGGTGAGTACGTATAACACCAAGGCGTTCGAATACTATACGTATTACGAAGTAAGCAACCTGATATTCGAGTAACGACTGCGCAAACAAACGGCGCAAAGCAAGCAAAAGAGAGCAGGTACGGGATGAAACCCTGCCTGCTCTTTCTTTGGCTTTCTTGTATCTCTGTTTTGCTCTGTGAGGGAAACGATGGCCTAGATATAATACATCATTGCGTTTTCGCCCTTGTGCTTTTCGCTTGCGAGGACGAGATCTTCCAGCGAAATCTGCGAAAGCGAAGCGGCGACTGCGTCGTCCAGCACCCGAAATGCGGATTCGCGCATCGCAAACTCAATCTCCGGCGCTTTTTCGGCGACGGTTTCTTCCGTTTTATCAAACAAACCTGTCTCCACCGCGGTCAGCACGTCCAGCACGCTGATCTGCCCCGGAGCGACAGAGAGCAGGTATCCGCCCTGCGCGCCTTTGACCGAGGTGACGAGCTCGCCGCGCTTGAGCAGCGAAAACACTTGTTCCAGATATATTTTAGAGATACCGAGCCGCTCGGAGATGCTGATCAATGTAATGGACTCTCCGCAGTGATGCTGCTGCGCCATGTGGATGACGGAAGCGAGCGCGTATCGTCCCTTTGCGGAAATTCTCATCGTATCGAACCCCTTGTCCTATTAAATCAGTATGTTTTATGATATATGATCCCCGCCCGACTGTCAAGCTCCGCCCGCGGCAAACGCCCTGCCGCGCATGCAATCAGAAACAAAACAGGCGCCGCTTGATGAACGGCGCCTGCATATGGTTGAATCAGAGGGATACGCCGTTTGAGAAGGCCGTCCGGACAAACATTCCCTAGAGCACGCTGCGTAAAAAGCTGATCGCCTTTTCGTTCGTCGGATGATCGAAGAGCTCCTTTGGCGTGCCTTCTTCCAGAATCATGCCGTCCGCCATGAACACGACGCGATCCGCGACCTCGCGCGCAAAGCCCATCTCGTGGGTCACGCAGAGCATGGTCATGCCTTGCCTGGCGAGCTCTTTCATGACGCCGAGCACTTCGCCGACGAGCTCCGGATCCAGCGCACTGGTCGGTTCGTCGAAGAGCATGATCTCCGGCTCCATCGCGAGCGCACGCGCAATCGCGACGCGCTGCTGCTGCCCGCCGGAGAGTTTGCTGGGGTACACATCAAGCTTGTCGGAGAGGCCGACGCGCTCGATGATCTCTTCCGCGAGTTTCTGCGCGGCGGAGTTCGATTTTTTGCGGACGAGTACCTGCGCAATCATCACGTTTTCCAGCACGGTCTTGTGCGGGAAGAGGTTGAACCGCTGGAAGACCATGCCCATCTCAAGCAGCATTGCTTTCTGCGCATCCGGCTCCGCGCGGTGAATCGTGCGGTTATGCTCCCTATGCAAAAACAGCTCATCCTTGATGAAAATCTTGCCGCTCGTGATCTTTTCCAGTTGATTCAGCGAGCGTAGATAGGTCGATTTCCCCGCGCCGGAAGGGCCGATGATGCAGATCACCTCGCCCTTTTTGACGGAGAGATTGACGTCCTTTAGCACCTCGAGCGAGCCGAAGCTTTTGTAAAGATGTTCTGTGCGGAGAATATACTGATAATCACTCATATGCGCGCCCTACTCATAAATCGAAAGTCGTTTTTTTTGAATATCCTGCTCATCGTTCGCTTTGTCCCTACTCATAGATCGAAAGTCGTTTTTTTGAATATTCTGCTCATCGTTCGCTTTGTCCTTACTCATAGATCGAAAGCCTTTTTTCGATCTTGCCAAACAGCAGCGTGAAGATCGCGGTAATGACCAGGTAGATCAACAGCGCCGGGATAAACACGAGATAATTGCCTTCGCTGGTCATGATGGTCTTGGAGATCGTCGTGATGTCCATCAACGAAATGGCGAACACGAGCGAGACGTCCTTGATCATCATCACGAACTCATTGCACAGCGGGGGGATCATGCGCCGGATCGACTGCGGGATGATGATGGTGCGCATCATCTGCCCGTAACTCATGCCCAGCGCTTTGGCCGCTTCGTTTTGCCCCTTGTCGATGGACTGGATCGCCGCGCGGACGATCTCCGCGCAGTACGCCGCAGCATTGAGCGAAAACGCAATCAGCGCTGCGATGAACGCGCCTTTATAGACCGCTTCCGGGTCGGCGGCGCTGAACATACTCCGCCAGGAGAAGCCGAAGATGCCGGGGACGGAGAAGTAGATCACAAACATCTGGATGAGCAGCGGGGTGCCGCGGAAAAAGAAAATATACGCACTGCTGATCTTGCTGATCAGCTTATTTTCAGATATTTTACCAAGCGCGAGGAAGATGCTCATCGCGGCGCCGATCACCATCGAGAGCGTGGTCAAAAGAAGCGTAAGCTTCACGCCGTGCAGCAGGTTTTCGCCGGTGCCGAGCATGCGGTAGGTATAGTTCACCATTTGCCCTGCGAATTTCCATGCGCCCTCGTCCGCGCCGTAGATCGATCCTGCAAAGCCGACATAGGATTCCTTGATCGCGCTTGCGCCGGAGGTCGTAAAAGAGATATAGCTGATGACGCCAAGGTCGTTGTAGGTGATGGTCAGTGACTTTCTGCTGCTGGTTTTCTCCTCCTCGATGATCTGCTTGATCACGGGGGAGGCGTTGTCCAGCATGTCCTGCTCCGATACATTGACTGCCGAAAGGACAAAAACAAGCGCCAAAGCAGCCGCGACAAGGATGACGGCCGTCTTGGTGGAGCGCTGCCAGTTTTTGATGTCCACGAGTTTTTTTAGTTTGCTCATGCTGTCTCGCTTATCTGGTGGAATGGGGGGAAATACTCCGGCCGGCGAGGGTCAATCGTTTGCCCGCGCCAGCCGGATGAAACGCCTGAATGAAGTTGTGGATTATTTGCCGAACCAGAAGGCGACGTTGGATTCAAAGAAGCCTTCCGCCGTAAGCTGCGCGATGGCTTCGTTGATGGCAGCCTGCAGGGCGGTGTTCTCCATACCGACTGCGACGCCGAACTGTTCGGGTTCGCTCTCGTCCTGGAACACTTTGATGAACTTGCCCGGGTTGGAGGCGAGATAGCCGTCCGCAACGGTGGAGTCCACGACAACCACGTCCACTTCGCCGTTTTCCAGCTGGGTGAAGCATGTAGTGACCTTTTCGTTTTGGGAAATCGTCGCGTTGATCGAGCCGGTGCTGACGTAGTCCGACATTAGAATATCCGATGTGGTTTCTTTCTGCACGGAGATCGCCATACCGTCGAGATCGAGGAAGCTTTCGATTTTGCCCGCGAAGTCGGACTTCACAACGACTGCCTGATAGTTGTTGATATAGGGCTCCGAAAAGAGCATGCTTGCTTTCCGCTCTTCGGTGATGGTCACGGCGGAGATGACGCAGTCATAGTTTACGCCGATGCCCTGGAAGATGCCGTCCCAAGCGGTGTTGACGAAATTCACGGTCACGCCGAGCTTTTCGCCGAGGGCTTTGGCGAAATCGACGTCATAGCCGATCGGGGTGGTGCCGTCTTCGGCAAAATCCTCAAACGGGGGATAGCCGATTTCCATGCCGACGGTCAGGACGCCGTCCTGCATGAGCTTTACGTTCGCCATATCGACGCTTGCAGCGGCGGCGGCCGTCGCGGGCGCTTCTTCTGTGCTCTTTGCGGCGCAGGCAGCAAAGGAAAGCAGCATCATAACCGCAAATGCAAGGGCAAATAGTTTCTTCATCATCTGATCCGATCCTCCTAAAAAAAATAGAAGCTGAACATTCAACCTCGTTGTTTGCACTAAAATAGCATAGATATGCGTCAATGTCAACACATTATTTATAATTATAAGTAATAAAATCAAGTAAATTCGTTAAAATTCACAAGAAACGGATAAAAAACCTTTTTTAATGCATAAATATGCTGAAAATGTAAATAAAAATACGGGGAGTGTCCGCCTGCGGGGAAAGTCGGTTTGGTTGAGGCGCAAATGCCGCGCGCGTCAAGCCTCCCGCGCTGCGCAGGATTCGCGGATATGTTCAAGGCCCATTTCGAAGATCTGGCGCACGTGATCATCCGCAAGCGCGTAATAGATGTTCTTCCCGTCGCGGCGGTTGATGACGAGGTTTGCGTCCCTGAGCGCGCGGAGCTGATGTGAAATTGCGGATTTCGTCATGTTGAGCAGCGCCGCAAGATCGCAGACGCAGAGCTCGTGCTCATCCAGCGCCCACATGATCTTGGCGCGCGTACTGTCACCCAGCACCTTAAAAAAATCCGAAAGGTCATACAGCTCGCTTTCCTCCGGCATATTCCGTTTGACGGAGTTGACCACATCCGAATGGATGATGTCGCAATCACAGACATAATCTTCTCTTATCATGCTACGTTCCTTTCTGGTCGACTGACTTCGGCAGGTGGGTCCGGCTGAAGACGGGATACCCGTTCCATGTCATAACACGCCTTTTATATCATAACACGCCGTACAAAAAAACAGGCGAAAAAATCGAAAGATACGCTTGACAGTTGAGCGCTCGCTCAACTATAATAACAGTGAAAGTTGAATAAGCGCTCAACTGTTCCGGCCCGTGTATGGCGGAAACATCCGAACCAAACGGAATCACGCAGACGGAACGGGCGCATCGAATATCGCTGTGAAACGCAGCAGAAGAGGGAAGACATGAAGAAGGTATGCCGGCTGGATGGCCTTGGCTGCGCGAGCTGCGCAGCGAAAATTGAGAAAGCGATTTCGAAACTCGACGGAGTTTCCGCTGCGAGCGTAAACTTTATGACCACCAAGATGGTGATTGAGGGCGAGGAAACGCGCATGGACGAGATTTTCGAACAGGCGGCCGCCATCGTGAAAAAGATCGAGCCGGACGTCGTGGTTCGAAAGGTGTGATGATATGAAACTCACGGAGAATCAAAAACTGCTGGTGAAGACGATCGCCGGCGCGGCGGTGTACGCGGCGGCAATCCTTACCCGTACGGAAGGAAGCCTTCTTTCGTTGGCTGCGTTTCTTGCGGCCTACCTCATCATCGGCGGGGACGTTCTCTGGCGCGCGGTTCGCAATATTCTTCGCGGCAAGGTGTTTGACGAAAACTTCCTCATGAGCATCGCGACCATCGGCGCGTTCATCGTGGGGGATTTTGCCGAGGCGGTCGCGGTCATGCTGTTCTATCAGGTGGGCGAGTTGTTTCAAAGCTATGCGGTGGATCAGTCGAGAAAATCGATTGCCGGGCTGATGGACATTCGCCCGGACTACGCGAATGTGCAGCGCGGCGAGCGGCTCGAAAAGGTCGATCCCGACGAGGTGAAGGTGGACGAGATCATCGTCATCAAGCCCGGCGAACGCGTTCCGCTGGACGCGGTCGTACTCAGCGGCAGCTCCTCGGTGGATACCTCCGCGCTCACGGGCGAAAGCATCCCGCGTGACGTGGAGGCGGGCGATGCGCTCCTCAGCGGCTGCATCAATATCAGTGGCCTCGTCACCGCGCGGGTTTCGAAGGAATACGGCGAATCGACCGTGAGCAAGATTCTCGACCTTGTGGAAAACGCGGGGAATAAGAAGTCCAAGTCGGAAAACTTCATCACGAAGTTTGCGGGCTATTATACGCCTGTTGTGGTGATCATCGCGGCGCTGCTCGCGCTGATTCCGCCGCTGGTTCTGCCGGGAGCAACCTTTCGGGACTGGATCTATCGCGGATTGATCTTTCTCGTGATCTCGTGTCCGTGCGCGCTTGTGATCTCGATTCCTTTGAGCTTTTTCGGAGGAATCGGCGGGGCATCCCGCAGGGGAATCCTTGTGAAGGGCAGCAACTATCTTGAAGCGCTTTCCGAGACGGAGATCGTCGTTTTCGATAAGACCGGAACGCTCACGAAGGGCATCTTTCAGGTGCAGCAGATCGTACCGAACGGAATTGGCGCGGATGCGCTGCTGGAGATTGCGGCGCTTGCGGAGAGCTATTCCAACCACCCGATTTCGCTCTCGCTGCAAAAGGCTTACGGTAAACCGATCGACGCCGCTCGCATCCGCGATGTGGAGGAAACGCCCGGGCACGGCGTGACCGCGCGCGTGGACGGAGCCGTCATCGCCGCGGGCAACGCAAAGCTCATGCATCGTCTCGGAGTCGCGTTTGCGCAGCCGGAGGGCGTATACGGCACACTCGTACATGTGGCGCAGGACGGCGCATATGTCGGCTATATCGTGATTGCCGACGAGGTCAAGGAGGACGCAAAGCGCGCGATCTGCGAGCTGAAGGAGGCGGGCATCCGCCAGACGGTCATGCTCACAGGGGACACAAAGCAGATCGGCGAACGGGTCGCCGCGACTCTTGGGCTTGACAGCGTTTATACGGAGCTGCTGCCCGCGGACAAGGTCGAGAAGGTGGAAGCCCTCTTTGCCGAAAAGTCTCCGCGCGGGAAGCTCGCGTTTGTGGGAGACGGCATCAACGACGCGCCCGTGCTCGCAAGGGCGGATATCGGCATCGCGATGGGCGCGCTGGGTTCGGATGCGGCGATCGAGGCTGCGGACATCGTCATCATGACGGATGAACCCTCTAAAATCGCAACCGCGATCCGCGTGTCGAAAAAGACACTGCGCATCGTGAAGCAGAACATCACGTTTGCGCTGCTGGTCAAAGGCGCGGTGTTGCTATTGGGCGCGCTGGGCATTGCCTCGATGTGGGCCGCGATCTTTGCGGACGTCGGCGTCGCGATGCTCGCCATCCTCAACGCCATCCGCATGCTGAACGTGAAGAAGATCAAGTGATATCGGAGTATTTTCCGGAACGAAATGATGAAGACGCCCGCGTGCCGAAATGGCGCGCGGGCGAATTTTTACGGATGATCGAATCCAGCCAACGGACGCAACCGGAAGAGACCGCCGTAAGCAAGACAACAACACACAGGCCGCGATACGAATCCGGCGGTCGATCTGACCCATATTCTTTTTCATTTTGCAGCTTGTTTTTCCGGAGCAAACGAGGTCAGTTCCGCGAGGAGCAAAGGAAGCTCCGCCGAACATGACAGTTACGCAAGGTCAACGAGAATGTCCTGGCCTTCCACCTTTACGGGGAACGCTGTCGCGTCGCCGACCTTTACGCGGACAAACGCGAGCTTCGCGTCGCCAATGTTTTTGCCGCTTTGAATGTCAAACTTTGCCCCGTGGCGCGGGCAGGTAAGCGTTGTCCCCTCCAACACTCCGTCAGAGAGCGCGCCGCCCATATGCGGACACCGATTGTTTAGCGCATAGATCGTACCGCCCAAATTTACGAGGAGAATCGTCTTCCCTTCGAGCGGGAAACTCTTTTTCCCGC
>CAYPEV010000042.1:0-14003 GCA_964409605.1 uncultured Christensenella sp.
TTCAACGGCACGCGGAAGCCTTCGCGCGATAAGGCGATTCAGCTTGCGTTCGGTTTTGAGCTGGATTTGCAAGAGACGCAGGAGCTCTTGAAGGTAGCCATGCAAAGCCCGCTCAACCCGAGGATCAAGCGCGATGCCGCCATCCTCTACGGCATCATGCACCGACTTGAGATCGATGAAGTGCAGAAGCTTTTAGAGCGCTTTGAAATGCCGCTGCTTGGCGCCTGAGCGGATCTTTTTTGCCGCCGGGGTATGATTGGATATTGGATCGGGTGGAGGTGATCGAGGTGAAACCGGAATGGAAATCTGTTTTCATGGTTCTCGCGCTGGCAGGGCTCCTGATTGGCGGGCTGGTGTTTCTTCTTGCGAAGATATCCCGCGCGCTTGATCATCGCCGCGCACGCGGGAAGATTCTGCGTGTGTGCCAGGCAGAGGGACATGATTGGAGCGGCTGTGTCTGCCGCCGCTGCGGGGAAACGAGAGACGAAGGTCATCAATGGACGGTCAAGGTGTGTGAGCGTTGCGGCGGAACAGGATATGTGGGCCACTCGCTCAGCTACGGGGATCCGAACTATGGCGACCCGGACTATCCGGGCAACCCCTGCGATTGCATATCGCCAGAGCGTACCTTCTGCACCGTCTGCGGGAAAGAGCGCAGAGATCACTAGCCGTTATTGCGTACGCAGCGAAACGGGGCATTCGTCACGCGTAATCGGAATCGGCAGCGTCTGCCGGAAGCGAGCAGCCGGGGCATATTGGTATCGAACGCGGGAAACGTCTGCCATGCGCCCCTTCCCCATTCAGACCGCCGCAAAAAAGCAGCACCCGCAAGGGTGCTGCTCCTGTTTCCGGCTCAGGTTGTGTTGCGCGCTAGCGCGCGTCTTTGTTTTGCCGATAGACCCGCGCCTCATACGGCAGCAGTGTTTCTTCCACGAGACCCGCGACGTTGGAGAGCGCCACTTCGCCCTCAAACGGCTGCGGTAACGCTGCGCTGTCGCCGCTCATGTTGCAGACGATCGTATAGGTCTCGCTGCGGCTTGCGCGCTGATAGGCGAAGATTTGGCCGTGCTCCGGCAGTATCGCGCGGTAATCGCCATATTGCAGCGTGCGGGATCCGTTTCGAAGCGCGATCAGCCTCCGGTAGAAATGCAGCACGGATTCCGGATCGCGCTCCTGCGCCTCCGCGTTGATCGAAGGATAGTTCGGGTTGACCATGATCCAGGGTTCGCCCTTGGTGAAGCCTGCGTTCTCCTGCGCGCTCCATTGCATCGGCGTACGCGCATGGTCCCGCCCTTTGTTCAGGATTCCCTGCCAGGCGGTCTCATACCAGCCCGTCTGCGCCGCCTGATTCAGCGTATTGAACGCCTCGATATCGCGGATGGCGGACGCATCCGGAAACGCCGTGTTCGTCATGCCGAGCTCCTCACCCTGGTAGATAAACGGCGTGCCGCGCAATAGATGCATCGCAACGGCGAGCATCTTTGCGGAGCGGACGCGCAGCTCCTCGCTCTTTACGCAGCCAAAGCGGGACACCGCGCGCGCCTGATCGTGATTGGACCAAAACAAACTGCTCCAGCCGTTCTCCGTCGCCGCCTGCCAGCGGTCTACGATCTGCCGAAACGCCCGCAGGCTCCACGACGCGGGGTCATATTTCCCGCGCGGGCCGTCGTCGATCTCCATCAGGTCAAAGGGGAATATCATATCGAAGACGCCGTGCTCCTCGTCGAGCATCTTCCTGCCCTCTTCGGCGGAGGTAAACGGCGCTTCGGCGAGGCAGAGGCAGTCCCTCCCCGTATAACAGTTCTGCCGCAACTCGCGCAGATAGTCGTAGAACTTCGGGCGGTTTGCGAAGCGCTCAAACGCGAGCGTATAACCCGCGGCATTCGGCTCTCCCGTGCCGTCCGGCAGGCCATCGTCCTTTGCGATGCAGTTGATGACGTCCATGCGAAAGCCGTCCACGCCGCGGTCAAACCAGCGGTTGACCATGGCGTAGATCTCCGCCCGCAGACGCGGGTTTTCCCAGTTGAGATCCGGCTGCTTTTCGGAGAATAGATGCAGGTAATATTCTCCCGTCGCTTCGTCAAGCTTCCAGGCCGAGGGCGCAAAAAAAGAGGCCCAGTTGTTCGGCGTACCGCCGTCTTTTCCGCCGCGCCAGATGTAATAATCCCGATACGGATTGTCCTTCGACTTGCGGGACTCCTGAAACCAGGCGTGCTCGTCCGAGCTGTGGTTGACCACGAGATCCATCACGAGCTTGATGTCCCGCGCATGCAGACCGCTCAGCAGCGCGTCAAAGTCCGCCATCGTGCCGAACTCGTCCATGATCTTCTCGTAATCGCGGATATCATAACCGTTGTCGTCGTTGGGCGAATCATAGACGGGGCAAAGCCACACCGCGCCGACACCAAGCTGCTTGAGATAATCGAGTTTTTGCAGGATCCCGCGGATATCGCCGATCCCGTCCCCGTTCGCGTCCATAAAGCTTCTCGGGTAAATCTGGTAAAATACCCGTTCTTTCCACCATGCTTCCTTCATTCCGCTGCCTCCGTTTCCAGATACAAGATAGCAAACGGATCAGCCCGACGCAAGGAAAGAATTCTCTCGCCGTATGTTTGCCGCTTTTCGAAAGGCCGATTCCGTTATAACACAAGGCCTCCCGCCGTTTGATTTTCCGGCAGAAGGCCTTTTATTGTACCGTATGCTTGCCCGTGTCTTTTATATGGCGCTCTCCGTCTTGCCTGCGCGGCGCAAAAGCCGCACGGCAAAGACCGCGGAGAGTACGGTCCCCGTCGTCCAGCCAAACGGCCATGCCAGCCAGATGCCGACCGAACCCAGCCAGCGCGAGAGCAGGAACGCAAACCCTACGCGCAGCGCAAGATCCGCGACCGTTGCCGTCAATAGCGGGCGCATGGCGCCGAGCCCACGCAGCACGCCGTCGCAGGCGATTTTCACCGCGACAACAAGATAAAACGGCACGACAATCCGAATAAACTGCTCGCCTGCGGCTTTCGCCGTCTCCGCGCCCGCCTCTAAAAACTGCCGCATCAGACCGCCCTGAAACGCCAGATATCCCGCCGCGATGCAGAGTGCGAACGCGGCCGAGAGCTTCCAGCCGGCTCCAAGGCCTCTGCGGATGCGCTCCGTCCGGTTCGCCCCTGCGTTTTGCGCGGCGTAGCTCGCCATGCCTTTGTCGAACGCCATCAGTGCGGCGATCGCGAGATTGTTGATCTTGATCGCCGCCGCATATCCCGCGGAGACGCTCACGCCAAAGCCGTTGACCATGGCTTGTATCAGTACGCCGCCTAAGGAGACGATCAGCTGCTGCATCGTCACGGGCAGAGCGATGCGGAGCATGCTCCTGAAGATTGGCACGCTAAAGATCGGCTCCGCTTGGGGTGCGCGCGCGCGGCGAAACAGGCACAGCCGTCTTTGCAGCAGAACCAGCGCCGCAATGCCGCAAACGCCCTGCGCGAGAACCGTCGCCCAGGCGATACCCCGCACGCCCAGACCAACGTTTTTTACGAGCAGCACGTCGAGCAGAATATTGATAACAGACGAGGCACTCAACAAAATCAGCGGTGTTTTCGCGTCGCCCAGGGCAGCGAACATGCCGATCAGGAGTTGATAGCCAAACTGAACGATCAGACCGAACGTATAGATTTGAAGATAGCGCAGTGCATCCGTCATGGCGTCCGCCGGCGTTTTCATCAACCGGAGCAGCAGGGGCGCCAAAGCCGCGCCCGCCGCGCTGAGCGCAAGGCAGAGCGCCCCCGTCGCAAGCAGGGCCGTGCGCGCGGCGGCGCGCACGGCGCCGCCATCCCCCGCGCCGAAGAGACGCGAGAGCACGACGGCGCAGCCCGTCACGCAGCCGAACAGGATCGCCTGATAGACCAGCGTGATCTGATAGGTATTGCCGACGGCGGCGAGCGCGACCTCGCCGATGTATCTTCCCGCAACGAGGCTGTCCGCAACGAGATAGAACTGCTGCACCAGTGCGCTGAAAAACAGCGGCAGGCAAAACCGCCATAATACGCGTGCTGGCGCCCCCGTTGTCAAGTCCCGGTTCATGCTTCCCCCGCGCTTGCGTGAAGCGCATGTTCTTTACGTTTTCGCCTGTTTTGCCGCAACGCGCGGTACAGAAAACAAACGCACGACAGAGAAACGTCTATCGTGCGGATTTGAATGCAGGTTGGCTTTCTGAAGAGCGGGTTTGATCAGCCGGCTCTATTTACCCCAGCAGCGATAGAGGTTTTTCGAAATTTCGCCCGCCGCTTCCTGCAGCGCGGGCAAGTATGGAAGCAGATGGTCCGTGTTCTCTACGCCGACAAACCCGGAAAACGACAGCGCCGCGATGATATCCCCCTCGCAATCGCGCACGGGAACCGCGATGCAGCTGCCGTTGATGGCGGACTCTTTATAATCAAACGCATAGCCGAGCTTTGCGACTTTTCGGAGTTCCTGCCAGAACTGCTCGGGGTTCGTGATGGTATGCTGCGTCAGCGGAACCATCGCGCAGGAGTTGATGATCTGGTCCGCGAGGCTCACCGGCAGCTCGGAGAGCAAAATCTTCCCGCCCGCGCAGGCGTAAAACGGCAGGTCGGAATACAGCGGCGGGATATAGTCCACAAGATTCCTGGTGCGTGACTGCTGGAGGATATAGCAATGCGTTCCCTCGCGGACGATGAGATTCATCGCCTGTCCGACATCCGCGGTGGTGCGCTCCATGGTAAACGACGCGACCTCCTTCAGTGCGAGATAGAGGTTGTCCTTCTCCATCACGAAGCTGATCTTCTGTCCCGTGATATATCGGTCGTCTCCACATTGATAGACCCAGCCGTTGGCTTCCAGTGTTTTCAGAATACGAAACGCGGTGGATGGGCTGATGTCGCATTTTTTGGCGATCTCATTGACGCCAAGGCGCTTGCGCTCCGTTCGCAAGGCATCGAGAACGGCAAGCGCACGATCAACCATCTTGATCGTCTCCGTACCCTTCGCGTTATTTTCTTCGATTGTTGTGACGGCGGATTGTTCCATGTTCTCAGCCTTCGCTCCCTTTTGCGGGTTCTCCCGCTTTTTGACCGCATGATCCTGCGGGTTTCTTTACGATCGTTTCGTGCGGACACATTTTACGGAATTTTTATTCCAATTTAATATCTTCCATTCCGTGTGGCGCGCCAGTCAAGCAGATTTCACTTTTTATTTACTATATCTTATCGTTTTTCACTTGTCAATCTCCCTCTTTTATACCCCAGCTTGCACCCGATCACCGATTTCTGTATCGGAATTTTAGATTATATCTATAGACTTTTTCCGAAAAATACTGTGGGAATGGCCGTGATCATGATAGAATCGAATCATCGCTCCATATTTTCGGAATTTGAATTCCAACTCATTCTCAGGATTCTTCCGCTGCCGCTTTTTTCTATATTTGCCGCGAATAGTTCTTCCGGCGCATGTATTCTTTTTCTCCTGAATCTTGAGCGTTTCGATGTTCTCGTGCCGGATTTTGACCAATTTGCTCAAAATAGCTCAAAAACAGTCCTGTTTCTGCGAAAAAACGCTGTGTATCACTTTTCTGAATGATTTTGAATTTTCCTGTTGACAAAGCTGTCAAAGTGGTATTTACTAATAATCGGAATATGCATTCCGACTTTTCAGAAGAAATTCACATCATACAAAATCTAAAGGAGTATCAAGTTATGGCACGCGAAAAACTCACTGGCATCTACATCCCGATGGTGACCCCGTTCAACAAGGACGAGTCCATCAACTTCGGCGGCATCAAAGAAGTGACGGATTTTCTTGTGGAAAACGGCGTTTCCGGTGTGATTCCCTCCGGCAGCACGGGCGAAATGGTTGCGCTGACCCCGGCGGAGCAGATCGCGATCAACACCGCGACCGTCAAAGCCGCCGCGGGCCGCATCAAAGTCGTTTGCTCGACGGGCGCGTATCGGACAAAGGACGTCGTCGAAATGTCCATCGCTGCGGAAGCGGCGGGTGCCGATGGGATCATGGCCGTAACCCCCTGGTACATGGCCCCCAACCAGAACGAGCTCTACAAGCATTATGAGACCATCCGCAAAGCCATCAGCATTCCGATCATGGTCTATCATAACCCCTATTACTCCACCTGCCTGATGAGCGATGAGTTCATGGCAAAACTGTACAACGACGGCCTGATCGACGCGGTCAAGGAACGCCAGGCGGACGTGTATCGCCAGCAGGATCTGCGTTACCTCACGGACGACGGCTTCGGCATCTTCTACGGCTACGACGTCTGCCCCGTGGAAAGCCTCGCCTGCTGGGCGGACGGCTGGGTCTGTGGCACGGGTAACCTCTTCCCGAGGGAGAACACCGCGGTCTATAAGCTCGCCAAAGCGCGCAAGATGGAAGAAGCCATGAAGGCACACTTCGAACTGATCCGCCCGTATCTGCCGTTGTTCACGAAACCCACCGCAGACGGCATGCCCACCCCGTGGCTCCAGATCATCAAAGAAGGCCTGAAGCTGCGCGGCGTCGACGCCGGCTACTGCCGCAAGCCCGTGATCTCCGAGCTGCCCGCGGATGTGCTGGCGTCGCTCAAGACCGTGCTGAAGGAATACGGTTATCTCGCATAGTCTTCCCTTTGGCCTCTGCATTGATTATGATGGAACAAGCCGCGCCCCGTCCCCTGCTCCGGCGAACGCGCCGGGGCGGGAGCGGGCCGGAAAAGCAAATCCCGGCATCCGGCCTTTCGGAATCAAATGAGAAACCGCATTTCAAAACACGACGTACCATCACACCCATTTCTTGACACAGCAGAGAATCACAGGAGGAAACAAAACACATGCGAACAAAAACAGTGGATGTTCTGGTCGCGGGCGGCGGCACCGCAGGCGTTATCGCGGGTCTGGCCGCTGCGCGAAACGGCGCGAAGACGGTTATCGTCGACAAGCAGCGCTGCCTTGGCGGCCAGTTCACCGCGGGCATGCAGGGCGCCTGGGTCGGCTTCAGCGACAAGAAGAACCGCATTGTAGGCGGCATCGCCTGGGAGCTTCGAAACATCTTCAAAGAGCGCAACGCCATCGTGGAAGTCGACCCGGAAACCGATGTCTGCTTCCTGTATGACACCGAAGTAGCCAAGGTGATCCTCGACGAGGTCACCAGCAAAGAGCCCAATCTGGAGTGCTTTCTGGACACGGCGATTGCGGACGTGATCTGCGAAGGCGACACGGTCACAGGCCTCGTCGTGCTCTCACAGAGCGAACTCATGGAGATCCGTGCAAAGGTTGTCATCGACAGCACGGGCGACGCGCTGGTGGCTTACAAAGCGGGCGCGCCGTACGAAATGCGCGAGAAAAAGGACATCCAGCCCATGACGCTGATGGGCAGAATGTGCGGCATCGACATGGATCGGGTCAAGAAATACTACGAGGAACACCCGCCCGTGCTGGATACGCACGTACCGCCCGCCTGGCACGATTTTAAGACGTTCCCGGGCTTTATGCACTTCGGCCTTGCGGACGAGCTCAAGAACGTCGTGCTTCCGCCGGAGAAGGAATATCTGCGCTCCTGGCTCGGTATCTTTACCTCTACGCCGAATCCCGGCGAGGTAACGATCAATTGCTCCGGCGCGATCGAAGCGCACAGCACGGAGGGATTTGAATCCCGCGCGGCACAGGAGAACTTCTCGCAAAAATGTCTCTACGATGTGGCGGAGGCGTTCAAAAAATACGTTCCCGGCTTTGAAAACTCCTATCTCTCCGCGATCGCGGCGCTGCTCGGCGTACGCGAAAGCCGCCGCATTATCGGCGATTATAAAGTGACGCTCGAAGATTTCAACGCGGCGCGGGACTTTGAAGACACCATCGGACGCGGCGCAATGCCAGCGGGCGCGCACACGCCGGACGGCGTCACCATGTATGTCTACGATCTGGAGCCCGGACAGTCCATGACCATCCCCTACCGATGCATGCTGCCAAAGGGCAAGGACGGCATCCTCGTCGCGGGACGCTGCGTCTCCTACGAAGCGCCGGTCGCCAACTGCATCCGCTGCATGCCGCAGTGCATGGTGATGGGCGAGGCCGCGGGCACAGCTGCCGCAATGGCGGTCAAGGACGGCGTTACGCCGCGCAACGTTGACATCTCAAAACTGCAAGCAAACCTGAAGGAACACAACGTGATTTTATAAGATTCGCGGTTTGCGCGCGCACTCTGCGAATGATAATAAAAAGGAGGAAGTCTTGATGAAACGCTCCATGAATCGCTTGATGGCGATACTACTGACCCTTCTCATGACGCTTTCCGTTGTTGCCTGCGCGGCACCCGCCACGCAGGAAAGCGCAGCCCCCGCCGAAGCGGCCGCGCAGACCGAAGCCGCGGCGACGGAAGCGCCAGCCGAGGCGACGCCGGTCTCCTATGCCGGCCAGAAGCTCGTGATCTGGACCAATCTGACAGCAGACGCGCAGTATGAGGTCCTCAGCAAGCAGTTCAACGAGCTTGCGCAGGAGCTGGGCATCGAAGTCGAAGTGGAGAAGGTCGCGTTCAACGAAATGTACGGCAAGCTTGCCGCTGCGGCCTCTTCCGGTGACGTTCCGGACATCATGCACACCAACTTCGGCGGCACAGCCTATCTCTACGCCGCGGAAAGCATCATGCCGCTGGACGATATCATCAACGCCATCGGCGCGGACGATTTCTCCCAGGCATACAAGACCGTGCTCACCGGAAAAGACGGCAAGATCTACGGCCTGCCGGATTGGGCGATGCATACCTCCGTCTGGTATCGCAAAGACCTGCTGGAAGCCAAGGGTCTCGCGGTTCCGACCAATTGGGCAGAGTTTTTAACCACGGCGGAAGCCCTCAACGGCACGGATCTCTCCGGCTTTGCCGTTCCGCTGGACGGCGTGCAGGTCGCGGCGCAGACTCTCTACGCCATGATGACCTCCGCGGGCGTCTACTTCATGGATCCCGCGACAGGCGAATACTGCTTCGACAAGCAGAAGGAAGAGGCCATCAAGGTCATCGACTATCTGGTTGAGCTGTATCACAAAGCGTCTCCCGCCGGTTCTCTGACCTGGTCCTGGGGCGACTATCGCAACGCGCTCGCCGTCACCGGCACCGTCGCGATGACGCTCGACATGGGCGCGGTCATCGGCAACGCACAGGGCAACAATCCCGACATGGTCGATAAGCTCGGCTGCTTCAACTTCCCCGGCGTCAACGGCGAAGCGACCGCATCCTTCGGCTCCGGCTATTGCTTCGTCGCCTCCAAGCAGGACGATCCGGTTCGCACCGCGCTGGTCGCCGATTTCCTCAAGGCGCTCTATACGCCGGAACGTGCCGCAGAGCGTGCGCTCTCCCGCCCGATGTTCGCCTTCCCGTCCTACAAGCCCGCCTATGAGCTCTACAAGGCGAGCGAGAAGGTAGCCCCGTTCGGAAACGAAGTGGACTACATCTTCAGCCAGTTTGAGAACGGCACCTGGTACTGGTACGGCATGGAAGCAGGCCTCTCCGCCATGTCCGCCTATATCGAATCCACCAACATCTTCGGCGTTGCGCTGCAGGGCGCCTGCGACGGCACGTATACCTCCGAAGAAGCGTATAACATGATCAACGATGATCTCTTAAGCTTCGCCGGCACGATGTAATCCATGCACAATACCTCTGCGTGATGAAACGATGGGAAGAGCGCAGTCAAATGCGTTCTTCCCAATCTGTCAATTCATGGGTATGATATTCTTATCCGTTCGATTCCGCCTTTTCATCCACTTTTCCATCCGCTTTTTTTACAAAGCCGTTCGGCAACGTACCCCGTTATCGTGATTCTATACGAGGGAGATGCAACTATGACCTCCGGAACAATGCTCAAACGTCCACGCCTGTTTAACAGCTACGAACGAAGGCACAAGCTCATCGGTCTCGCGTTCGCGATCCCCGTGATCGTGTTCCTGCTTGCGTTCGTGCTGTACCCCGTTTTATATAACGTATGGCTGAGTTTTACCAACGCCTCTCTCATCAAGAAGACAAGCAATTTTATCGGCATCGACAACTACATCAAAATCTTCAGCAACAAGCTGTTTTTGAAATATTTCTGGAATACCATCCGTTGGACATTCTGGTCGGTTCTGGGGCAGCTCGTTCTCGGCCTTGGCATCGCACTGCTGATCGCGCGCCCCATGAAGGGCGGAACCGCGCTCAGAAGCTTCCTGTTGATCCCTTACGTCGTGCCCGCGGTGACGCTCGCGCTCGTGTCGAAATGGATCATGAACAGCGACTATGGCATCGTGAGCTACTGGCTCCAGCAGGCGGGGCTTGTGGAAGCGAGGCAATCCCTGCTCGCCATGCAGGGGCCTGCGATGTGGGTTGTCGTGATCCTCAACGTCTGGCGCTCCTATCCGTTCCCGATGCTGATCTACTGGGCGGCGCTCAAGAGCATCGACAGGCAGATCTACGAGGCCGCGACCGTAGACGGCGCCGGAAAATGGAAGACGTTTCTGCATATCACGCTGCCGCAGCTGAAGAACACCACGATCGTCCTCGCGGTCCTTCGCATCATCTGGACAGCGACCTATTATGACCTGATCTTCATGGTGACCGGAGGCGGCCCCTCCGGCTCCACCACTCACCTGCCGATCCTGATCTATCAGGCGTCGTTTGGCTCCTATCAGATCGGTTACGCCGCCGCGATCTCCATGATCCTCGGCGTGCTGATGTTCGGCTGCATCATCTTTTATGTAACCCGCTCCGGCTTGACGGAAGACTGAGGAAAGGCAGGAATACGAAGATGAAAAGCATGAAAGCTTCCAAGATAACCACCGGTATTCTTGTCGGGATCCTGATCGCCTTTCTGGTCGTGATCGTCGGTTTCCCGCTCGCTTGGATGGCCCTGAGCTCGCTCAAGCCCGGCGTGGAGCTCTTTACGATCCCGCCGAAGATCCTGCCGCAAAACTGGTCGCTGGAATGGTACATACAGGCGTTCAGCAACCCGAACGTCATCCGCTATTTTCTAAACAGCCTGCTGATCGCTTCCTCCGTCATGATCATCGATATGCTGATCGGCACCCTAACCGCCTACAGTCTGACGCGCTTCCACTACAAAGGCCGCAAGGCGATCCTCATCAGCGTGCTCGCTGCCTACTGCGTGCCGCCGATCATGCTCATGCTGCCGCTGTACAAGATCGTCAACGCGTTCGGCCTGCCGGAGAGCCACCTGGGCGTGATCATCGCGCATCTGACCGTCACGCTGCCGTTCTCCGTGTGGCTTCTGGTCTCGTTCTTCAAAAAACTGCCGAAAGAGATCGACGAAGCGGCCGTCATGGACGGCGCGAGCGAAATTCAGGTGTTTCTCAAAATCGAGCTTCCGCTTTGCGTCTCCGGCGTGCTGAGCACCGGCATCATGGCGTTTATCATGTCATGGAATGAGTTTCTGCTCTCCAGCGTGCTCATCAGCAAGGAGTCGATGAAGACGCTGACGGTGGGCCTCGCCAACTACATCAGCTCAACGCACATCGACTGGGGTATCATCATGGCGCTGGGCACCGTCACGACGATTCCGGTCGTGATCCTCTTCGCGCTCGTGCAGAAATACTTCGTCGAGGGCATGACCGCGGGCGCGGTCAAAGGCTGAGCGCCCCCGTCTTCTGTCGTAAGCCTCACATTCAAACGAATTTCACACAAAACGGCTGGCCGCGAAGTTTCGCTGCCAGCCGTTTTTGATCCGGGAAAGAAACTATGATTCCTTTACTATTTGCCAACGCGGACACACTCGATGCCCATCAGCTTCGCTGTCTTTTCAAACAGCGCGGCGTTATGGCCGACGCTCATGGCGCAGTGGTGCGTCGGCGCGGCACGGAACCACTCGTCCATATACGCGTCGAGATCCATGCCGAAATCGACATGCGTCTGGGTGTTGCCGATCGTCAGGATGTCAAACTTTTTGGCTTCACCCTCGCTGACGATGAACCGCAGGTTGCCGTTTCGCAGCTGCGTCACGCCGAGCATGGTGACAGGGCCGCTGATGACGTTCGCCTCTACGGATATGCCGGAGCCCTTTTTGCCGTGATAGACGCCGAGTCCGCGCAGCATGGGCTTTCCGTCCGAAATCGAGATGTGAAACGGCCCGTCGTGCCCCAGCAGCATCGTATTGTGGAGATAGTCCATGGCGACGATTTCGCAGAAGCTGCCGCCCTTGCCGAGGATATCGCAGATCTTCATCGCAACGTTGGTCTTGATGTCCCCTTCGCCCGCGCAGGGGACGCCCTTTGCGGTGAGCAGCGAGTGGCCGACGATGAAGCCGGACTGCACCTGCTCATAATGATTGTCGCTGCTGCCGTGATAATAATAGCTCAGCGCGTCGAGAGCGTATGCCTCCACCATGCGCTCCTGCGCGGCGGCAACGGTGGCAGACCAGTCGAGCTGCTCCTTTGTCGGCGCCTTGACGCGCGGATCGGACGGCGAATCGCCGGAGATTTCGAAAAAGGTTTCGATCTCCGTGCGCTTTTTTGCGATGTCCTCTTGCGTCACTTGCTGCAGGCTCCGGTCGAGATCACACATCTCGAGCAACTCCACATGCAGCCCCAGCTGGCTTTGCAGCATCGTAAAATCGCTGTACAAATCCAGCATGCCGGAGTAGTTGTTGCCGAGGAAGCCGAATCTTGCGTGCTGCATGGTGCGCTTGACGCCTGCGGCCCTCACCCACTGCTCGATCTCGCGCCAGGCGCGTTTTGCCTGCGGCATATGCGCGGTGGCCTCGTCCGCCATGCTGATCTTTGGCGTTTCGGATAAACCCAGCAGGCCGTTGATGA
The DNA here is from genome assembly GCA_964409605.1 of uncultured Christensenella sp. GTDB lineage: Bacteria > Bacillota > Clostridia > Christensenellales > CAG-138 > UBA7703. The sequence goes on from CAYPEV010000042.1 coordinate 12,786, forward strand.
TCGAGAGCGGGACGCCCGCGCGCTCAAAGGCGTTCACCGCCTCCGGAATCGGGCAGCCGACGCAATGCGCCAGCCATTCGCCCGTGTTTGTTTTCGCGTATGCCATCTGCGCCGCAGGCTGGAGGTTGAGCATCACGGTCGGCGCTTTGCAGATCTGGTGCACGGGCAGCACACAGGCGCTTGTAAAATACGTGCCCGAATGTGCGAGGATGATGTCCACATTATGCGCGTTGAAAAACTCTCCCGCGTCGCGCGCCGCCATCTCCGTGTCCACGAGGCCGAAGTTGAACACCTCGCCCCATTCCTGCACGCGGTTTTCGATAAACGCGTTATACCCGAGAATACGGTCGTGGAGCCCGGCAAACTGGCTCCAATATGCTTTCAAACCGGCACTGTATAGCCCAACGCGCGCCCGTTTGGTCTCTTTCTGCTTCATCTGTTTGAATCCTCCCGTCGAATACATTCGGCTGGCTTTTGCGCCTCGTGCGCATATCACATGGTTTGTTTCGTTGATAACGAATCGGAAAAAATACAAGCTGTTAGAAATCAAGGGGACAGGCAAGACTGCCTGCCCCCTCTTGTGCAAATGCAACTCTCGTTTGGATTAATAGACGGTCTTCCACTCTGCGATGTTCTCGGCGGTGAAGGCAAATGGCGGCCCAATGATGATTTCCGTGCCGCCGTCGCCCGCTTCGGTGACGGTGTAGGTGGTGCCGTTGGCTGCGGTGAAGGTCTGGCCGAGCTCGCCGGTCAGGCTGCCGTTGACCATTTCAACCAGCGCGTAGGCTGCGACGCGGCCCACATCGATGGGGTTCCAGAGGAACATGTACGGGCAGGCAACGTTGCCTTCGCCCATGAACTCCGCCATTTCGGACGGCAGACCGAGGCCGGTCACGATGACTTTGCCCTGGAGGCCGGCGTCCGTGATGACCTTGGAGGCTGCGGCGATACCGACGGTGGTCGGCGCGCAGATGACCTTCAGGTTCGGGTAGTTCTGGAGCAGAGCCTGGGTCTGGTCGACGGACTTCTGATACTCGTCATCACCGTAGGCGACTTCCACGAGGTTCAGCTTGCTGTAAGCGTCGCCCTTCATGATTTCTTTCTGAGCTTCGATCCAGGCATTCTGGTTGGAAGCGGTGGACGTTGCGGACAGGATGGCCCAATCGCCTTCGCCGCCGGTCAGATCGAGAACGGCATCCGCCAGAGCCTGCGCAACTT
>CAYPEV010000043.1:0-13973 GCA_964409605.1 uncultured Christensenella sp.
CTGCCGAATTGAGCCGGATCAAGCGATTTGGAAAACGAGCCTTTCGCGTTGCGCTCTGCTCCATGCTGGTTATGCAGGCGCTGTGGGTTCCGAATTCGTCGCTTGCAGCGATGAGCGCATTTGGCTTTCGCGGCTATGATGCGGAGAATATCTCTGCGGGTTCGCTCAGCTATGCTTCCAGCGGAGCGAGCGTCAGCGGGCGCAGCATAACGATCTCGCCGCTTGCAGGCGAGGGTGAAGTGATCGGGCTGGTCAACCTCAATGAAACAGGCGGCGATATCACAAAATCGGTCGATCTTGGCGGGCTGGAGATCGATTTCTCGGCTGTTTCCTCTATTATACAGGAAGGCGAAAACGGAGCGGACAACGATGCTCCGACCGTGAAAATACTCTTCTGCAGCAGCGGCGATATCGGCAGCGTGATCTCCTCCGTCACACTGAAAAAACAGGACCCCGCGGTTGCGGGAAGCGAGACGCTCTCCTCCGGAGCAAAGATTCCGGGCGGGACTCGCTCAATCTTTCTATCCTTTCAGGGTGCGAGTAAAACGGGCACCAACACGGTTTCCTTCTCCAATATCAGCCTCGTGATCCATGACTCCGGAGCACCGAGCTGCAGCGCGGACTATCTTCAAAACTGGACCAATCAGGACGTAACCGTGACGATCACCGCTGCGGACAGCGACGCGGGACTCGAAGGCATCTACATTAACGATGTGCGCATGTCGGAAACATCGCCTTACGTCTTCACCGTTTCAACCAACAACACCAGCTTCTCCGCCTATGCGCTGGATCTTGCAGGGAAGAAGTCAGAGGTTGTTTCCGGTACAATCGACCATATCGACAAAACCACGCCGTCCGCGCCGTCCTCCGTGCCGCTGAGCAATAGCGCATGGACAAACGGGGACGTTTTTGTACAGATGCCCGCGCTTTCCACCGGCACAGGTTCGCCGGAACGCTATGTGTACCAGATCGGTGCGGGTGCATGGACAGACTTGCCGGCCGAATTCGCAATTTCGGCAGAGGGAAACACCGTCATCCGCGTCGCGGTTGCGGATGCTGCGGGCAACCGCTCCGCTTCCGCCCAGGCGACGGCAAAGATCGACAAAAGCGCACCGACCATCAGCGACGCGGTCATCACCCCGGGCAGCCTGACGGCGAAGGTGGATGTTTCCGCGAGCGAAGTCGGGCTCAGCGGCATGCAGAAGTTCTGCTACGCCGCGGGAAATCAGACGGCGGACTATTTTACCACGGGTGGTACATTAATTACGGGCAGTACGTTCAACGTAAGCAGCGGCGGAACGTACACGATCTATGCCGCAGACAACGCGGGAAACAAAACGCTTAAGACGATAGCCATTACGACGGCTCCGAAATTTGACACGATCGGCAACGTTGTTACAGATGAAGACGAGATGTGCAGCGTCGCGCTATCGGTTTACGACGCGGAGAGCAGCATCAGCCATCTGATCTTTCGGATTACGGTTTCGGACAACGACCTGCTGGATCCGGTCACGCTCCATCAAACGGACGACGGCGCAAGCCTGGATATAACACCCGCCGCGAATCGCTCCGGCGGCCCGGTGAATGTTACGGTAGTGGTGGAGGATGAGAGCGGATTGACCGCAACCCGCTCGTTTACCGTCACGGTCGAGCCGGTCAACGACGACCCGATCGCACAGGATGACCTGGATATCGCCGTGCTAGAGGACGGGGTGATCGAGATCGATGTGCTCGCCAACGACGGCGACGCGGCGGACGGAGACACGGTGAGCATCTCCAACGTCGGCAAGGCAGCCAATGGCACGACGCTGAACGTGCTCGGAAAGATCCGTTATACGCCGAACGAGAACTTCGCGGGTACGGATACGTTTACCTATGACATCACGGACGGAAAAGGCGGCACAGCGCAGGCAAAAGTTACGCTGATCGTAAATCAGGTGAACGACGCGCCCACCGCGGTCAACGACAAGGCATATACGGCAGAGGATACGGCGCTCACCATCGACGCGCTCAATAATGACTCCGATCCGGATATGCCCACCAACGAGCAGGAGACAATCGTGCTCGCTTCCTGTGTAAACGGCGCGCATGGAACCGCGCAGATCGTCGAAGGAAAGATCGTCTACACGCCGAACGCGGATTTCAACGGAACGGATACGTTTGGCTATACGATAGCGGACAAAGCGGGAATCACCGCGGAGGCAACGGTTACGGTCGTCGTCTCGCCGGAGACGGATGCGCCGCGCTTTGCCGGGCTATCCGATGAATACACCATCGATGAGGACGCAACGAACCACGAGATTGCGTTTGAGATCTATGATGTAGAGACGCCCGCGGACAGCGTGATGCTGCAAGCCGCAACGCTGAACGAAGAAATGATCGATCCAAGCGGCGTCGTCATCTCCGGCTTGGGCGATAGTGATCCCGCCGTGAAGCTGCTGTTGACCCCGGCTGCAAATATGCATGGCGATGTAAGCCTGAAACTGACGCTGGGAGATGGATTCGACTCTGTTGAACGGACGATACTGATCCACATCAATAACGTAAACGACGCGCCGCGCACGGGGAGCGACACCAAGACATTTACCGAAGACGCGGCTTATCTGGATATTTCCATCGCAAGCCTTCTTTTGAATGACAGCGACATCGACGGCGACCCTATCTTCTTCGATGGCCTTGCAAGCGATCCCTCCGTTGGCGCGATCACGCTGCTCGACGGAGCGACCCTGCGCTATACGCCCGCGCACGATTTCGACGGCACAACCAGCTTTACCTATTATGTCAGCGACGGCACGGCGCGGACACTCGCCACTTGCACGCTGACGGCAAACGGCGTGAACGATGCGCCGGGCATCGTGGTGGCCGAGACCGAACTCAACGGAACAGAAGATACGTGGATCGTTATCCCGTTCCGCATTTCGGACAACGAAAGCGATCCCAAAAACCTCAAGGTCATTGCAGCGAGCAGTGACGCCCGCGTTATTACCACGGATGGTATACAAATCATCAACAACAATGACGGTACCGGCGAGGTGCGCCTCCTGCCTGCTGCGGACGCGTTTGGTTCGCCAATCCTGACACTGACCGTCAGCGACGGAGAAGCGCACGCGAGCGACACCGTAAAGCTGATCATCGCACCCGCCCAGGATGCGCCGATTGCGGAAGCGGACCTCATCTACGCGCACTATACTGCGCGCCTCACATTCGGCGTGCTGGCCAACGACCACGATGTGGACGGAGACGAGATTGAAATCAGCGGGTTTACGGAGGACCTGCCCGGCAGCCTGACGTTGGATGAAGCGACACAGATATTTACCTACGTGCCTGCGGTCGGCGAAAACGGAATCAAAACATTTCGCTATACCATCACGGACGGAACCGCGGAATCTTCCGCGACGGTTACGCTGAACGTCATGAGCGAGACGAACGCACCGGTGATCACCGCGATCGACAGCCGTTATGTCGGCGAGGACGAAACCGTGAGCGGCATCGCATTCAGCGTATCGGATGAAGACGCAGGAGATACGGCGTCTATCCGCGTGGATTCCGACGACACGACGCTGCTGCCCGAGGACGAGGCGCACATCACCGTGAATGACCTCACTGACGGCAACTATACGCTGACGCTGAAACCCGGCGTGGATCAGACCGGCAGCACGCGCATAACCGTCACGGTAACGGACGACGCGGGGCTGACGGACAGCACATCGTTTTATCTGCACGTGATCGCGCAAAACGACGCGCCTGTCGCAGCGGACGACACGCTGAGTGTGGATGAGGACGGAGCCCTTGCGCTCACGCTGTTGGCGAACGACACGGATGCCGACAAAGACACGATCTGGCTTTCGAACCTTACCACACCCGCACACGGCTACATCGAGCGTGTCGGCAATGACTATACGTATTATCCATATGCGGACTGGAGCGGCACAGAGAGCCTGACATACCGCATCTCCGACGGGCGCGCGTATGCGCAGGCGAGTGTGAGCATCACGGTGAACCCGGTCAACGACGCACCGGTCGCCCGGGACGACTGGAAAAGCGTGCCGAACGATCTTGGAACCGAGAGCGCGACGATCGATGTGCTCCACAACGACTACGACACTGACAGCGGCGACGTGATTCATACGCTCGATATCGTAACGCCGCCGCTCTACGGAACGGCAACGGTTCAGCCCGACGGAACCATCCTCTATACGCGCACACAAATCTCCCCGCTGGGCAACGGCGCGGATTCGTTCCGATACCGGATGATCGACCGCGCGAACACGGAGGAACCCGGCTATGAGAGCGCGACGGCAACCGTGCACATCGGCGAGGTTTTCACGGGTTCCCTGAATACCTATGACAAGCACGTAACCTGCTATGAGGACGACAAGCCGTTTACAATCGAGCTTTCCGTGGATAACCCCACGCCTGTGGATTACGCCCTCACGGTCAACACCACGACCACTCTCGGCACGTTCGAGGTGCTGGACAACAACACCGTGCGCTTTCAGCCCGCGGCGGATCAATACGGCTACGCTGCGATCACCTATACGGTGGAACAGATCGACGGCGGCCAAAAGGACACGGGAACGATCTGGCTCAGGGTCTATCCGGTCAACGACCTGCCGGAGATCATCGCCGTGCCGGACAGCATCACATTTACCGAAGATGCGAGCGAAGGCAACGTCTTTGACGTCGAATTCCACGACGCGGACTGCGCAAACGACGATCTCTACTTCTATGCCTACACGAAGAGCGGGGAAACCACTGCGCCGATCCCGTTTATGGTTTCTTACAGCGTGACCCGCACCGGCGCGGGCAGCCGGGTAACGATCCGCACCGCGGAGAACGTAAACGGCTCCGGCGTGATCGTCGTTGGCGTCAGCGACGGCATGACATATGACGAGGCGGAAATCGATCTGAACGTGACCCCCGTGGACGACGCGCCGAAAACGAATGACATCACGAGGACCATGAAGGAAGACTCCTGCATCACCTTCGCGTCTCCCGGATCGGACTGCGACGTGGATGGAGACACGATCGTCGAGACCATCGACCCGATGCACCAGCCGCAGAACGGGCGGGCGACCATCGGAGCAAACCGTACGATCCGCTATGTGCCGAACGCGAACTTCAGCGGCGAGGAGACGTTTTATGTCATCGTCACCGATCAGACCGAAACGGGTCTTTCCGCCGCGGCCAAGGTGACGATCGAAGTAACTCCCGTCAACGACGCGCCGGAGATCCATGATCTGGCGTATTACCAGACCACGCAGGAGGACAGCGCGATCGATGTGCAACTGCGGGTGAGCGACATCGACAACGACCTCACGGAACGCACGAGCTATACGCTGACGTCGGAAGACGACACGCTCGTTACAAACGGCAACATCAGCATCTCCCACGTTGACGGCGATGAGATGGTCATCCATGTTGCGCCGGAGGCGAACGCATACGGTACCGTGAAGATCAATGTCGCCGCAAGCGACGGCAGCCTCAGCGCAAACGGCGCGTTCCTGCTCAAAATCGTACCCGTCAACGACCCGCCGGAAGCGGAAGACGACGCAGACAGCGTAAACGAAGCCGTCTCTGTCGCGGGGGAAACAAAAGCGCCCCAGACGGTTGCCACCATCGATCTGCTCCACAACGATTCCGACGTGGAAGACGGCAGCCCGAGCATCGTTGCCATATCCGATATTGTCAACGCGGCGACGGTTACCAACATCGGCGGCGGGAAAGTCCTCGTCGCTGCGGACGGCAACTTCAGCGGGAAAGTGACATTCCGCTATACCGTCATGGACCGCGCGGGCGCGACCGACAGCGCGGACGTTACGCTGACGATCCTTCCCATGAACGACCCGCCGACGGCAAAACCCGACAGCTTCACGATCAACGAAGACGCAGCGCCGCTCTTTAGCGTGCTTGGCAACGACTCGGACCCCGAAGGGAACACGCTGAGCATCTTTGAAGTATCGGATCCGGCGCACGGAAGCGCGACCATCGACGGAACAAAGATCAGCTACGTGCCGACAGCAAACTATAACGGTAAGGATTCGTTTACCTATACGGTATCCGACGGAAACGGCGGCACGGCGACGGCGACGGTCAGCATCACGATCAAGCCCGTCAACGACGCGCCGACGGTCAGCAAACACAGCTCGAACCTTGGGAAGTGGACGACGCTGGAGGACACGACAAAGGCGTTCCATTTCGTGGTTGCGGACGCGGAGAGCCCGGTCAACAACCTGATTATCAAGATTACGTCGCTGGACGAAACGCTCGTGAAAACCACGCAGATTGCACTGAGCACCAGCGAGGCAGGCTACAAAACCATTACGGTGACCCCGAACGAAAACGTACACGGGGAGCTCGATCTGAAGATCTGGGTCAGCGACGGCAGTCTCACGGGCGAGGGAGTCTATCCGCTGGAGATCATCAGCGTAAACGACGCGCCGGTTGTGACCGCACCCGGCGTGAAGACGAAAGAGGATACTTCCGTTCACGCGATCGCGACGGCCGTCGACCCCGACGGCGATGAAGTCGCGTTTGACGCATGGACGACGCCGAAAAACGGCACTGTCGTGGTCAATGCCGACGGCTCGTTTGACTATACGCCGAACAAGGACTTCAACGGAGCCGACTCCTTCATCATCCGCGCGGTCGATATAACCCTCGATCAAAAAGCGGGATACGCGACGGTTTCTATCACGGTAGAGCCGGATGGCGACCCGCCCGTCGCGGGGGATGACGAAATAGACATCGACGAGGATTCGCCGATTGCGATCACTGTACTTGACAATGACAGCGACGAAGACGCACTGTACGGGGATGTGATCTCGATTCTGCGGGTCACAAAACCTGCGCACGGCACGGCCGTGATCGACGGAGATACGATTCTCTATACACCGGCCAAAGACTATAACGGGACCGATTCCTTCGTCTATACCATTACCGACAAAGACGGAAAGACGGACACGGCAACGGTCAGTGTAGTGATTCAGCCGGTCAACGACGCGCCGAGCGGCGGAAACGACACGGCAACCGTGGAAGAGGATCATTCGGTCACGATCGACGTAACGCGGAACGACGACGTGGACGAAACGACGAATCCCGAGATGGAAGACGTCGTGATCGTCTCCATCGACACGCCCGCACACGGCACGGCGACGCCCAGTTCGGACAACAAATCCATCCTTTACACGCCGAACGCGGACTGGTTCAGCCCGGAAAACGAGCCGGAAGTGTTCTACTATACGGCCAAGGATTCCTCGGACAAAACGGAACGCTTTTCCGTGAGCGTCACGGTCACGCCGGTGAACGATCTGCCCGTGATCACGCCGGACAATCTGGAAGACGTCACCACGGCAGAGGACACGCGCACACAGGCGATCACCTTTACGGTGAGCGACGTCGAAACCGCGGCGGGTTCACTTACGGTCACGGCGACGCACCTCAACGGCGTGCTGCTGCCTGCCATCACGCTGAGGCCGGATGCAAACGGCGCATGCAGCTTCACTGTGCTGCCGTATGAAAACAAGGTCGGTTCCGCGACGATCACCGTCAAGGTGGAGGATGCGGACGGGGGCGAGGACAGCGATGAGTTCCTCCTGACGGTGATGCCGGTCAACGACGCGCCGAAAGCAGGGGACGACGCGTTTACGGTCGCGGAAAACGCGACATACACGGCTGATGTGCTTGCAAACGACGATGTGGATACACAGCCGAACAACGGCGGAGACACGCTGACGCTGCTTTCGAACACGAATCCGCAGTACGGCACAGCCACAATCGTCGACAATAAGATCTATTATGTGCCGAAATCCGACCGCGACACTTCGGTGGATTATTATGATACCTTCACCTATACGATGCAGGACGAAGACGGGAATTCCTGCACGCCGACCGTGACGGTGAAGGTCACGCCCGTCAACGACCCGCCGAAGATCTCCGCAATCGCCAGCGTGACAGGCGTGCTGGAAGATGCGCCGAACGGCACGGGGGACATCGGCTTCAGCGTGACGGACGAAGAAGACAACGACGATACGCTCAGCGTTTCGATCGCATGCAACAACACCGCCCTTTTCCCGCTGAGCAATATCACCATCACAAACCCGACGGACGACGCGACGGGCTCCCTGCGTACGGTGAAGGCGATTCCCGCCGCGAACAAATTCGGCACGGCGAAGATTACGCTGACGGTGAAAGACTCGAAGAACGCTACCACGTCGACCTTCTTTAACGTGACCGTTGTGTCTGTGGACGACGTTCCGAACAACGGCAACAAATCCTTTACGGTCGTCGAGGATGTGGAAAAGCAGCTCGATCTGCTGAAGGACATCGATCCGGACTATGCCACCACGCCGGGCGATTTTACGATTACGAAGATTGACAGGGAACCAAGCCACGGCACGGTGCGCATCGCGACGGATCAAAAGACGGTCTATTACAAGACCGTCAAGGACAGCAACGCTGCGGATTCGTTTGATTATACGATCTATGATTTGTATGGAAAGGCGTATTATACGTTTACCGCTTCGATCACGGTCACGCCGGTCAACGATGCGCCCGTGATCCGGTATCTTGGCAGCGCAGAGTATACGATTTCGGAAGGAACGCAGAAGAACGATATTCCCTTCACTGTCGAGGATGTGGATAACGTAGCCTTTGCGGGCGGCGCATCCCCGGTTGAAGTGAACGTAACCGCCAAGAGCAGCAATTCCATCCTGCTGGTCAACGGCATCCATATCGATACGCTCGAAGGATACAACCGCGATATCGATCTCAAGCCATATCTCAAATGGAACGGCAGCACGACCGTGACCATTACCGCAACCGACCCCGACGGCGAAAGTTCTTCGGCAAGTTTCGTGCTGAACGTCAGTAATGTCAACGATGTTCCGGTTGCGGTCAACGACACGGGAACCATTCCCGAAGACAAAGCGACCGCCTTTGACGTGCTGGAGAACGACACGGATGGCGACTTGATCACCAATCCGGATGCGGAGAAGCTCAAGGTCAACAGCGTTACGGATGAGGACGAGAACGCGACCATCACAATATCCGACGATGCGCTCAGCGTGATCGTAACGCCAAATGAAAACTACAACGGTCCAGTCCAATTCACGTATACCGTGGTGGATGCAAGCGGCGCCGTCAGCGAAGCCGCCGTGGTCCGACTCACGGTATCGCAGGTCAACGACGCGCCGCTCACGGGGCCTGACGCCGCGGAGACGCAGGAGGATACGGCGGTCAAGATCTACGTGCTCGAAAACGATGACGACGTAGATCTGGATCCGGAGCTGAACGCGCATCCGGGCGACGCAAGCATCGGCGTGCGGATCACGGGAACCGAGCTGAAGGCGCCCTCCCACGGAACGATTGCGACGGACGGCGAGACGATCACCTACACGCCAAGCGCAAACTACAACGGTGTCGATACGTTCGACTACTATTGCTCCGACGGAACCGTCAGCACAATCGCCCGCGTCACGGTAACCATCCGGCAGGTCAACGACAGCCCGACGGCGAATCCGGACAGCATGACGATTGACGAAGACTCGACGACGGGTTGGGTCGACGTCATGGCAAACGACACGGATGTGGACATCGATTCCGCGTTGAATCAGGATACGGCGCTGCTGCGCGAGAAATTCTATCTCAGCGCGGCCTCGGTCGTCAATCCTGCCGTCGGAACCGTCGCGCGGGAGAACAACATGGTCAAGTTCACTCCCGCTGCGAACTGGAACGGCACGGCGGTGGTATACTACACGCTCCAGGACGGGTACGGCAGCTCCTGCACGACAGGCCTGAGCGTGACGGTGAAGCCTGTCAACGATCCGCCGGTGTTCACGATTGCGCCGGACGATCTGGAACTGATGGAAGACGGCGCAAACGGCGTGCTGGAAATCGCCGTCGGCGACGTGGAGACGGCGAAGAACGACCTTATTGTGACCGTGACAAACACGACGAACGCGACGCTGATTGCGCTCACGGACGTGACCATCACGAAGGGCGCAGACGGCGCTCGTACGATCACGATCAACCCGAAGAACAACCAGAACGGCGAAGCGGTCATTGAACTGACCGTGATGGACGGCGCAAACGCGACGAGCACGGAGACCTTCAAGGTCACCGTCGCCGCCGTCAACGACGACCCGACAGCCGGCAGCTATACGCTGGACATCAGCGAAGACGCGGCGCTCCAGACCATTGCAAAATCGCTGCTCGTAGGCGATGTGGATATCGCGACCAACAGAGACGAACTGACGCTCTGGATCAGCACCGCGGCGCAGCACGGCACGGCGAGCGTCGACGCGAACGGAAGCGTCACCTATATTCCGAACAGCGACTTCAACGGTACGGACACATTTGTCTACACCGTGAAAGACAAGGCGAACGCTACCGCCACGGGCACGTTTAGCGTAAACATTGCGCAGGTCAACGACGCGCCGCTCACGGAGCCTGACGCCGTGGAGACGCAGGAGGATACGGCGGTCAAGATCTACGTGCTCGAAAACGATGACGACGTAGATCTGGATCCGGAGCTGAACGCGCATCCGGGCGACGCAAGCATCGGCGTGCGGATCACGGGAACCGAGCTGAAGGCGCCCTCCCACGGAACGATTGCGACGGACGGCGAGACGATCACCTACACGCCAAGCGCAAACTACAACGGTGTCGATACGTTCGACTACTATTGCTCCGACGGAACCGTCAGCACAATCGCCCGCGTCACGGTAACCATCCGGCAGGTCAACGACAGCCCGGCGGCGAAGGACGACGGCACAACGGCGGACGAGGACAAAACCGTGCGGAATGATGTGCTCGCAAACGACACGGATGCCGACACGGTGAAGGAACTCAACGAAGACGAACTGCACTCCAGAAACGATTTCGTCATCGAAAGCTATTCGTTCGTTGGCGAAGCGCACGGTACGGTGGAGATCGACGGCGCGTCTATCGTATTCACGCCGGAGGCGGACTTTAGCGGCACGCAGGCCGTGCGCTACGTGCTCAGCGACGGAAAAGGCGGAACGAGCGCCGCAACGCTGACCATACTCGTCGGTTCGGAGGAAGACGCGCCGGTTGCCAACGCGGACTCCATGCGCGCGGAGGAGGATCACACGGCCTCCGTCAATGTGCTGGAGAACGACACGGACGTCGACACGGGAGACACGAAGACATTCGACGGCTTCGTTGGGACGATCGAAGGACTGCCGGGCACGTTTGCGACCGACGAGAACGGGGACGTTTCGTTCACGCCGAACGCGAACTACAACGGAACGTTTGAAGTGATCTATCAGGTGGTCGACTCGGCAGGCTTGACCGACACGGCGACGCTCCGGGTGACGATTACACCCGTCAATGACGCGCCAGCGGCCAACGACACTTCGGCTGAGACGGACGAGGATACGGCAAAAGAGATCGACGTCAGCACCCTGATCGGCGATGCGGATATTCTGACCAACGAGGATGTGATTACCGTCTCCATCCAGGAAGCGGGCGAACCCGCGCACGGAACCGCGCAGGTCAGCGGGACAAAGATCACCTACACGCCGGACGCCGACTTCAACGGAGCGGACGAGATCGTCTACACCGTGACGGATGCCGACGGCGCAAGCGACACCGGAACGCTCGATATCACCGTTCGTCCGGTGAACGACGCGCCGGAGGCCGGGGGCGACGAGGCGACACTCGGGGAAGACACTGTTAAAGAGATCTCTGTGCTTGTCAACGACGGGGATATCGACACGCTTGCCGCGCTGAATCTCTCGCCGGCAGAGCAACCTTTCATCCGTTCCGTAACCGACGGTGCGCATGGCAAGGCAACGACGGATGGCTCAAAGATCATCTATACGCCGGACGAAAACTATAACGGCACGGATACCATCACCTATGTGCTCACGGACGGTACGCTGGAAGACAGCGCGAGCGTTGCGATTACGATCGAACAGCGCAACGACGCGATCCACGCGGAGGACGACAGCGCCAAGACCGACGACGAGGATACGGTCACGCTGGATGTGCTCCACAACGACTGGGACGTGGACACCGACGAAGCACTGAACGAGGATGAGCTGCACCTGCGCGCGAGCTTCCGCATCACCGCCGTAGGTATGCCCGAAAACGGCAAGGCGGAGATCGTCGCGGGTAAGATCGACTATACGCCGAATGACCGCTTCTCCGGCACGGACAGCTTCACGTATACCATCACGGACGGAAATGAAACATCGGCAAGCGCGAAGGTGACCATCAACGTAATCAGCGTAAACGATCCGCCGGTGATTCTCGCGGTGAGCAGCCCGAAGGATGGCGACCGCGCCGGAACAGGCTCGAAGGTCGCGGTCGAATGGAGCGGGTTTGATATCGACGGGGACGTGCTGACCTATCGCCTCGAATACTACGACGGCAAGACATGGCAGTTCCTCGACAACAACCTGACAGACACGAAGTACGTCTTTGCAATCCCGGACTCGCTGGCAAGTACGGACGGGCTGAAGTTCCGCGTGAATGCGCGTGATGCGGAGTTCACGAGCGAATACGGCTACTCCGGCGCGATGCAGGTGGACAAAGACGCGCCGAAAGGCACGGTTGTCACCATGAAGACGGCGGACGGGCGCGCCTACACCGCCGGCACATGGACGAATCAGACCGTAACGGTCGTAGCAAGCAGCGCGGTGGATGCCTCCCGGGTCACCTATTACTATGACATGGATGGCGGAGCGAGCGCCGCCGCGGCGGGCATGGATGTGGTCGCGGGCGTACATACCGTGAACATCAACGCAGCAGACGAATATAACAACACGGCGGTGGTCGGCGCATATCTTGCGCGCGTAGACAAGCAGCAGCCCGCCGTGCCCGAGATCCGCGAGAGCATCTCCGGCGGCAGCGTGCTGCTGACGCTGACGCTGCAAGCCGATCCCGGCGGCAGCGGGAACGACAAGCTCGCCCTTCCGGATGGAACGAGCGTCAAAGCAAGCGGCAGGCCGACCTTCACCGTCGCCAAGAACGGCATATATAGCTTTACGCTGACGGACATTGCGGGCAACCGCAGAGTGTTTACTCATGCGGTGAACAGCGCGGACGTGAGCAAACCGATCATCACGCTCTCTTCCGGCGCATATCGCGTCGGCACCGCGACGCAGGATGCGATTACCGCCGCGCTGACGTTTGCGGATTCGGAATCCGATCTCGTCAGCCGCGGTTATCAGCTTTCGACCAGCGGCACGCCGGGCGGTTCCTACCGCACCTATGAAGACGCGCTGCGCATGAGCGATCCCGGCACCTATTATGTCCACGCATACGCGAAGAATGCCTTCGGGTTGACGGCGTATGAGACATTTGGCCCGTTCATCGTTGAAGCGGCGCAAGCGCCGGATGCTTCCCCCACACCCGAACCGCAATCCGGCGACGTGGTGGTGACCAAGGAAGACATTGAGGAGATTCCGGGCGACACCGTAAAAATCCGTCTGCCCGGCAAAGAATGGAGCGAAACGCTCACGCTGGAGGACGTTGCCCCGGGCACATACCTGATCGAAGCCATGGACGAGGATGGAAACATCCGCAGCGTCGAAGTGCGCGTGACCATGCGGGATATCATCGCGCGCTCCGTGCGCTCAGCGGGGGATCAAGTCACCGCTGCGGCGATTGTTGTGATAACCGCGCTCGCGGCGATTGCCATAGTGCTCCTGCTCGCAGGGTATAATGTTACCGTCGTGGTGGTTGGCAGCCATGGTGAGGCCCAGCAGAAACTGCGCACGCTCCGCCGCATCAAGTTCCGCCGGAAGGAACTCGTCATCAAACTGGAAGATAAACACCTGATGGACGGCGAATTCTGCGACCTGAAGATCGCCAAACCGCTCAGCAAACAGATGCGCAAGAATACCGTCATCGTGACGATGCGCGGCGCGGAGGTGCTCCGTGAGCAGATTCCGGAAGACTTTGATGAGGCGTTCAGGCGCAAGATCCGCATCGAACGATAAAGT
>CAYPEV010000044.1:0-2499 GCA_964409605.1 uncultured Christensenella sp.
GCCTCACCGTCATCGCGCTGCTCGGCGCGTTCATGAGCGAAGTCAACACCGCCGCCCTCGAACTTGGCGTGCCGGGCATTACGAACTTCGACGTCATGAACCCGATGGTCTTCTTCGGCCTGCTTGTCGGCGCGGCGATTCCCGCCGTGTTCTCGGCCATGCTGATGCTCGGCGTTGATCGCAACGCGCAGCGTATGGTCGCGGAAATCCACCGTCAGTTCAACGAGATCATCGGCCTCAAGGAAGGCAAAGAGGGCGTTGATCCGGAATACGACAAGTGCATCGAGATTGCCACCGACGGCGCCATCAAGGAATTGATTCCGGCCGGCCTCATGGCGATCATCGCAACGTTTGTCGTCGGTTTCATCGGCGGCGTACAGGCCATCGGCGGCTTCCTCTGCGGCAACATCATCAGCGGTCTGCTGTTCGCGCTCTTTATGAGCAACTCCGGCGGCCTCTGGGACAACGGCAAGAAGTATGTTGAGAGCGGCCATGAAGGCGGCAAGGGCAGCGACGCGCATAAAGCGGCAGTCGTTGGCGATACCGTCGGCGATCCGTTCAAAGACACCGCAGGTCCGTCCATCAACACGCAGATCACGGTTGTGTCGCTCGTCGCTTCTCTGATGAGCACGCTGTTCCTGACGCTGCATATCTTCTAAGAATCGAAATTCAAGCGTAGCGTAAGAGGCAGCCCTGGCGGGCTGCCTCTTTTTTACATATGCGGTTCTGAGATTTGAACCGTGGATTCGTTCAAAAAATCGACAGGACGCCCCTTTCGGAGCGTCCTTATTCGGGCTCAAACGGCGGAATCTTTTCATTTCCTGCGGCAATAGAAATCTGTCACGAAAAAGATGGATGATGCCGGCGCGTTCCGCTTGCCGTCTGTGTCCCAGCAATGTATATACTACCAGAGAATCGTGAACAAGGCATCAACGACATGTTACGATTTTGAAACGGATTGTGACCCGCGCGTGCAGAACTGGGAAACATTCTCATGATAGCCGATCCGTCTTGGAATCATGCGCAACAGAACGAAAATCGTCAAAGTTATCTCATGCCTGCGGCAGATGTTCCTGAATGATGACTCCGGCGAGCAGCTGCCCGAGCATCGCGGCCTGCTCCAGGCTGACCGTTGCGCCGCGCAGCTCTCCTCCGCTGAGGGAGATGCCGGAAAGATCGCAATCGGAGAGATCCATGCCCGAGAACGCGGTTTGAAACAGCTCCGCCCGTGTGAGCAGGCTGCGGGAGAATGCGACGGCGGAGAGCGTACAGCCGGAAAGCGACGCGCTCGTCAAGTCGCAGCCGGTAAAGCGCGTATGCCGCAGTTTAGAAGCGGTGAAATTGCCGTAGCGCATCACGCATCGTTCAAACGTTGCATCGAGCAGAAACGCCTCCGACAGAGTGACGCCGAGCAGCTTGCAGTCGGTAAGCTGCGCGCGCTGCAGCGTGCCCCGCGTGAGCTGGGTATTGGAGAGGTCGCATTGCTCCAGCGTGCAATCGATGAACGCCGCGCGCAAAAGAGAGCAGCCGGAGAAGCGACAGCCGACAAACCGGCAGTCACGGAAGGTCAGCGCGGGATATTCGCCGCCGTCGAGCGCAAGGTTTTCAAACAGAACATGCTCGATGTCCGTTTCTTCCGCGCAGGCCGCGGAAAACAGCGCCTCGATATCGTTGCAAAGCGTCAAATGGTTCCATCGCGGGAGTTGCTTTTCTTGCTTCATATCGGGGAGTGTAGCACAGGAACACGCAATCGTACAGAAAAAAAGAAGAGCTGCGCCGGTCCGCAACTCATTTTCTGTTGTTACTATACCACATTTTGCGCTGTTTTTCAAGTCTTGCATGCCGGCGCGGCAGGGCATATGCTATGCGCGGAACAGGAGGTAAGCGGTAAATGGACCAGAAGCAGGGGCAAGCGCTTGCGCTGCGGCAGCAGGAACAGTTTATGGAGGAGCTCAGAAGCGTCAACGAGACGTCCGCGCGGTTTGGCCTGCGTTTGAGCGAGCAGGGCATGCGCGAGCTTGCGGTGGCGCGGGAACGCGCGCTCAGCGACCACGGCCGTGTAGAGCTCGGCGCGAGCGCCGTGCGTGCCATTACAGATGGCTTTTGCGATTCACCCTACCTCCTGCAGGATGAGTATGAAGCGACGCTTCTAGAGCTCGTGGACGCGTTTTACTATTTTAAGAATGTATGCCGGGAACAGTTGACGGATGAGGAGCTGATCTGCGCCATGCGGGAGCGGTATGATGCGTATTCCGGATCGGTGGAGGCGGTGGTCGGAACCACGCTGGAGGCGCTCTGCCGCGCACGGGGACTGGGGGAAACAGGTGACGACGAACGGAAGGACGACGGGTATGACGACGGGTATGACGACGAATGAAGCACTGATTTTGCCGCAGCTTTCCTCGCACGGCGCGGAGCAGCCGGAAGCGCTCTTTGCGTTGCTGGAGGAGCGCATCCGCCGGTATACGATGGGGGACAGCACGTCGGTTCCCGTGGATA
>CAYPEV010000044.1:2599-13882 GCA_964409605.1 uncultured Christensenella sp.
GAGGAGCGCATCCGCCGGTATACGATGGGGGACAGCACGTCGGTTCCCGTGGATACTGCGCGGCGGCTCCTGGAGGGAATTCTCTATTGCCTCGATCTCCACCGGCGCAACCCCACGCGGGATGTGCCGCAGAGCGCGCCGGTCGAAGCGCGCCGGCAGGCGGGCGTCGGTGCGGCAAGGCGCGCGGCAAAGCGCGCAAAGCTGCTCCTCCTGCAGGCGCAGCGGACGCCGCCGCCGCTTGTGAACACCGCGTATTGCGACACGTTGGACGCCCTGCCCGCGTTCTTCGCGGGATACGACGCAGACTTCTTCGCGCAGGAGATACCTTGCTCCTTTGACTATCCGCTGTGTCATCCGGCGTCCGAGACGCTGCTTGGTGCGGAATACATGCAGGATTTCCTCCGGAGGCTGCTGGCGGAAAATACGCTGCTGCGCGCGTTCCCGCGGGACTCTCTGCTTGCGCTCTATGAAACATACTATATCGATTACACCGACCTTTTGGTCAACCTCTATCTGCCCGCCGCGGAGGCAGCGACGCTCTGCACACTCGCAGGGGAGGATGCGCGCACGCTTTCGCTTTCGGCTGCGGGAATGGCGCGTGCGGAGCAAATGCTCGCGCAGGCGGAGGAAGCCAAGGCGCGGGAGATGATCTGCATCGCGGCAGCACAGACGCTCGTAAACTGCGGCTTGAGCGGAGACGTTTTATGTGCGTATCTACAGCAAACCGCGCTGGATCTGTTGATTCGCCTCCGCGCGGCAGCCGGCGCGTCCAACACGGCGCGGCAGGGAAGAGATGAAGAAAAGCGCTCCGACTGAAGAAAAATCGAGTAAAGAGAGGGGAAACCATACTGCACGACATATTACGGCCAACCGAGATTATTTATGGATTGATGTAATCATGATGTAAAACCATATTGCATGATTCCTATTTTGTGAGTAGAATTAATTTGAAGCATCAAACAAAGAAACGGCGCGAACCAGTTCGTGCGTGAATGCAATGGAGGATGCCGCATGGAGACACAAGAAAATCTGGATTTAAACCCAATCGAGATCGCGGACGGGATCGATTGGCTCGGCTATGCAAACAACAACGTCGGCCTGCATTGCAACCCATATCTGATTCACGAAGGGGATGAGGCGGTGCTGATCGACGGTGGCAGCCGTGACGATTTCAGCTATGTGATGCTCAAAGTTCTGCGCACCGGACTTCGACCATCGCAGATCAAGCGATTGATCTATCATCATTATGATCCGGACCTTTGCGGCAGCCTGCCGCAGCTGGAAGCGATCATCCAGACCGAGGAGCTCCGCATCATCTCGCATATGGAGAACAACGTATTCATCCATTACTATTCCAAAAAGACGCCAAAGCTGGATTACCGTGTGATCGGGAGCGAGTTTGTATTTCAGACGGGTCGAAGACTGACCTTCCACGGTACACCGTTCTGCCATTCGCCCGGCAGCTTTATGACCTATGATACCAAGACAAAGACGCTGTTCTCCAGCGACTTGTTTGGCAGTTATGACGCAAACTGGCAGCTCTATCTGGAGTTGGTGGATGGCTGCGAAGAGTGCAACGTCTCGCGGGTTTGTCCCAAGACAGGAAAAAAATGCCCAATGTATGGCATCGATCAATTTCACAAGCGCATTATGACCTCAAAGGCCGCGCTTTCGCATGCGTTGGACGTCATCGAATCGCTCGATGTTGAGCGCATCGCCCCCCAACACGGCAGCATCTTAAAAAGCAAGCGGGACGCGGAGACGGTGACGCGCTATCTGCGTCGGATGGAACATGTCGGCATTGAGTACCTGATTGCGGAGAACAAACTATGAGGCGCTGGGACGCTTCGGATGACGGGCAGATCTATCGCGACATACAAGCGTCCGAAACCCCGACGCTCTCGCTTTATGCGCTGGAAAGCTTCGCCTTTATCGTCGACAGCACGATTCAAAACGAGCTGTTTCGAAAGCTTGTCTTAAGCCACGCGGAGATTGCAAGGAATTTGGAGGACACCAATCAGCGCCTCGCGGAGAGCGAACGGCGCCTGAGCGAAGCGCAGCAGATCGCTCACATTGGACGCTGGGATATCGACTATCGCACCAATACCCGCTACTGGTCGGATTCATTGTATGATATCCTGCAGTTTTCACATGACGAGACGCCGAGCGATAAGAAATTTCTGGAACGTGTGCATCCGGAAGATCTTTCGCATATCGTACAGATTACGCATACACTTCTGACCGCACAGAAGCCATGGTCCGATCGCTATCGCCTCCTGATGCCCGACGGCAGCGTCCGCTGGGTGCACGTGCGCTTAAATACGGAGTTTGACGAGGCGGGCAAACCTGTGCATAGCTTTGGCACGCTGCAGGATATCACCGTCATGAAAGAGGCGGAGGATAAGCTGGAGCGGTACAGCAAGCAGCTTGAGGAGATGGTCTCCGAGCAGGTCAAGGAGATCTCCGAATCCCAGATGGCGACGATTTTCGCTCTGGTGAAGCTTGCGGAATCGCGGGACGATGAGACCGGCGCGCACATCGAGCGCACGGCGAGTTTTTGCCGCCTGCTTGCGGAAAAGGTGCGCGGCATCAAGGAGCACAGCGCGACGATTACGGACGAATACATCGCAACCATCTATCGCGCAAGCCCTCTGCACGATATCGGCAAGGTGGGCATCTCCGACCTGATCCTCCTCAAACCCGGCAAGCTCACGCCGGAGGAATTCGCGATCATGAAGACGCATGTCGAGATCGGTTATCAAACGCTGATGAACATCGATAAGCGATATCAAAACAACGCGTTCATTCAGATGGGGCTGGATATCACGCGGTATCACCATGAAAAATGGGACGGCAGCGGCTATCTCTTCGGGCTGAAAGGCGAGGCAATCCCGCTCTCCGCGCGGATCATGGCGCTTGCGGACGTCTACGATGCGCTCCGCTCCAAGCGCGTGTATAAACCCGCGTTTCCCCATGAGAAAGCGCTTGAGATCATTCAGGAAGGCAGAGCAAAACACTTTGATCCTGCGCTGGTAGATCTTTTTATCGAATCCCATCGGGAGTTTGAGGAACTGTTCGACCGTTTGAATTAGAATCGTGATTTCTTTGCGCCCTCCGGGCGCTTTTTTTGTCTGCGCACTTATTATAATCGCGTAGAATTGCAGTTGCATAAGAATCGAAAGGCGAAAAAACAACCGGAGCGCAAACCGCATATTGCTGTGCGCGGCAGCACATATAAAAAACAGCCCGCAGTGCTCGATGGGGGGAAAGAGCGCTGCGGGCTTATGCTGTTGCGTGGCGGCAGTGGAAAGAGGGGGGGATCGTTACTCCCGCCGCGCAACCATGCGGCTCGCAGGGGGAGGCGCCATGGGAGAGGCGAAGCGCCCTGCGAAGTTGCACGCTGAGGAATGTGGGATTCTATTGTGGCACACAAAGACGCGTTACGCAAGCGTCTGAGGAAAAGCGCGGATCGCGGGAAGGCTCAGCCCTCATAGCGCAGCGCCTCGATCGGGTGCTTATTGGCCGCCTTATTCGCAGGATACAGGCCGAAGATCAGCCCGATTGCCGAAGCGAAACCGACCGCGAGCAGCACCACGCCGAGGGACATCGAGAACGAGATCGTCTTTGCGATGAGCGTTACGATCTCGAGGATCAGCCACGACAGCGCGAGGCCCAGAATGCAACCCATCAGGCTCACCATGAGCGCCTCGATGAGGAACTGCATCATGATGCTCTTTTTCCCCGCGCCGATGGCCTTGCGGATGCCGATCTCCTTCGTGCGCTCCGTAACGGAGACCAGCATGATGTTCATGATGCCGATGCCGCCGACCAGAAGGGAGATCGCCGCGATGCCGCCGAGCAGCAGCGAGAGCGTGCCCGTCACCGTGCTCATGGCGTCGGAGATGCTACTCATGTTCATCAGGCGGAACGCGTCTTCATCCTGCTGAAACCGCGCGAGCATGAACGCATCAACCTGCTTCTCTGTTTCGTCCGTATCGCCGGCGGGAGAGACGGAGAGCGCGGTCACATACGGCTCATCCGCCATACGGGATTGGACGGTAAACGGCGTATAGGCGGAATATCCGCCGAGCATGGACACAAACAGCGAGGTGTCTTCCTCCAGCACGCCGACGACGAGGAAATTGCGTCCGCCGATCGTCAGTTCTTCGCCGACGACGTCGGCCTTGCCGAAGAGTTCCTCCGCCGTGTTGTATGCAAGCACCGTGACATAGGATGCGTTTTTCAGGTCGGCATTCTTTAAAAACCTTCCGTACTTCAACGACAGCCCCTGTACATTATAATACGCCGGCGTGGTGCCGTACAAGGAAACCGTAATGTCCGAATATCCGAATTTCGCCGTGGCGTTCATGCTGCCCGAAGGCGCGGCCTCGTTCACAGCGCTGAGCGCAGCGATCTCATCCAGATCCGCAAGGCGGATCGGAGAACCCTTGTCGTCGCTGACGTTGACGGTTACCATATCGTTGCCGAGCGCCGTGATCTCGCTCGTAACCGCGCCGGTCGCGCCGTTGACCAGCGAAACCAGAACGACGAGCGCCACGACGCCGATAATGATACCCAGCATGGTCAGAAACGAGCGCATCTTATTGGAGGTGATCGCTTCCCACGCCATCTTGATCGATTGCAGGATCATTTGCCTACCTCCGATACGCGGCCATCCATGATGCGGATGCGCCGGTCTGTCTGCTTTGCGATCTCCTCGTTGTGCGTAATGAGCACGATCGTGTCGCCCGCGCGGTGCAGCTCGTGGAACAGCGCCATGATATCCTCGCCCGTTTTGCTGTCGAGGTTACCGGTGGGTTCGTCCGCAAGCAGGATCGCCGGGGCGGTTGCGAGCGCGCGGGCGATGGCGACGCGCTGCTGCTGCCCGCCGGAGAGCTCCGCGGGTTTATGGCTACTGCGATCGCTGAGGCCCACGCGGTCCAGCGCGCGCTGTGCCTGCTCCTTTCGCGCGCTCAGATGCATGCGCTGGTAGATCAGCGGGAGCTCCACGTTGGCAAGCGCGCTCATGCGCGAAAGCAGGTTGAAGTTTTGGAAGATGAACCCGATTTTCTTGTTGCGGATGCGTGCGAGCTCCTCTTCGGAATATTGTTCGATCGATTGACCGTCGAGGATGTATTCTCCGCTGTCCGCGACATCGAGACATCCGATGATGTTCATCAACGTGCTCTTGCCGCTGCCGGAAGGGCCGATGATGCTGACGAATTCACCTTCGTGGATCACCAGGTTCGCGCCGTCTAGCGCGCGCACCTCCTCTCCGCCGACCGAATACACCTTTGTGATGCCGGTCATGGTGATGATGGGTTTACCGCTTGCCATGATCAGTTTCCTCCGATGGTCGGATAACCGTTTTCTTCCGCATAGGCGTTTCTGCGCGCCATCATCGCGGCAAGCTGCGCGTTTCCGCTCGTGTCCAGATACCAGATCTCGTCTCCCGCCGCTAGCCCGCTTGTGATCTCCGCGTTGGTGCCGTCGGAAAGTCCGGTTGTGATGTCTTTGCGCACGAGTTCACCCGATGCGTTCTTCACGTTGACATATTCGCCGGCAGAATCTTCGTTGATCCGTTCCAGGGGCAGCAGAGGCACGTTCTCCACCTTGGCGGTGAGGATTACCGCGCTGCCGTTCATACCCTCCAGGAGGCGTTCGTCATAGTCAAGCGTCACCTCGACCGGATAGGTCGTGATGCTGCCGCTGACCGTGCCGATGCGGGAGATATGCGTGACGGTTGCCGGGAAGCTTTCGCCGGGGTATGCGTCGAGCGTAACGCTCGCGCTCTGGCCGAGCGCAACGGAGAAGATATCCAGTTCGTCCGCGTCGATGGCGAGCTTCACCGCGCCGCCGGTATGCAGAACGAATGCGTCTGTCATGCCGTCGCTGCCGGTCGCCTCGGGGATGTCCGTGTTTTCGGTGATCTTCACGTCGCTGATCAGGCCGTCCGTGGCTGCGGTCACGCGCGGATCTTGAATATAGGAGAGCAGCGTTGCATACAGCGCGGCTTTCTCGGTGCGCTCGGCAAAGGACTGGTTATAACTTGCGCTGGCCGGCGCGTCTTCGATCGAGAAGATCTTGTGGTTTGCGTAGACGAGGTCATTCTCCTTCGCGTACACATCCGTAATTTCGCCGCCGGCTGCGAGCACCGCGACCGGCGCGTGAATCGTAAGCGTACCTTCGCCCAGCAGCGTTTCGCCGTCGTAGACCTGCGCGGTTGCAAGATACGGCGTGCCGTTGTCCTTGAGCGTGATCCGATAACCGTCCGACGTCTTTTCAAACACCATTCCTGTGGCTTTTCCGCCGTCCCAGCGGACGGAGACGTCGCTGTAAAGCGTCAGCGATGCGTTCGTTTCGATGACGACCTGCATCTTCTCGTCGGATGAGATCAGCGCGAGCGCCCCGTTTTCGCGGATTATGGAGAGGACGTCGTCCCCTTCGCCCGCGGGCAGATATTTGATGCGGCCGCGCACAGGCGCCTTGATTTGCGTGACTTTGCTGCGCGTGTCGATTTCGCGGTCCAGCGCGGAAAGGTCCGAACTGACCTGCGCCGCGAGGTCGCGCAGCGAGGCGATATCCAGCGTCGCAAGCACGTCTCCCGCCTTCACCGTGTCGCCGGCCTTTACGGGGATGCTGGCAACGCGTACGCCGCCTGGCAGCTTCAGGGTTGCGTCGTCCGCCGCGGAGAGCCGTCCGCTGCCGGTAATGGTGCGCTCAACCGTGCCGTTTTCCACCGTATAGGCGGCATAGACAGGTTCCGAGGCGCGCTGAATCGCGTTGCTCAAGAGGAGCAGGCCGACCGCTATGGTGACAACCACCGCGATCAAAACCCAGAGCCAAACGCGGGACTTCTTCTTTTTTGTCTGCATGGGGTGTTTCCTTTCCGTCATGGCTCCGGCGCCTGCCGGAGCGAATCATTTCCATTTTTCTGCCTTATCGTAGCGGGCGAACGTGAACGCAGGAGAAACTGTGGCGCATGAAATATGGCGTTTTCGTGAAACGCGCGTCGTTTAGCGCAGCGGCAGCTCTACCGTGAACTCCGTGCCCGCGCCTTCTTCGCTCTTGCAGCGGATGTCGCCGCCGTGCAGCGCGACCACGCGCCGCGCGATCGAGAGCCCCAGCCCGTTGCCGGAGGAGACGCGGGCCGGAGACTCGCCCTGATAAAACTTGTCGAAGATATGCCGCTGAACCTCTTCGGAGATACCGTAGCCGTCGTCCGAGATCGAGAACACGGCGTTTGCTTCGCTCTTGCGCAGGCGGATGTCAACGCAGCCGCCCTCCGGCGTAAATTTCACCGCGTTGTCGATGAGATTGAGCCAAACCTGGCTCAACAGCTCCTCGTCGCCTTCCAGCGTAACTTCATCCAGTTCGACGTTGAGATTCAGCCTGCGCTGGTCCCATTTGCTTTCAAAAAGCAGTACACAGCGGCGCACCTGCTCCGTCAGATCAAACGGCTCCCGGATGGCAAGGATGGTCTGCTTCTCGACGCGCGAGAGGTTGAGCACATTGGTCGCGAGCTGCGCAAGGCGCGAGGATTCGTGGATGATGATGTCGAGATATTCATCTCTCTGCTCTTTCGTGAGGTCGTCGTGTTTGAGCTCCTCCGCAAATCCCTTGATCGAGACGATCGGCGTTTTGAACTCGTGCGAAAAATTGTCGACAAAGTCCGCGCGCAGCATCTCGATGCTGCCGAGCTCTTCCGCCATGCGGTTAAAGCTGTTTGCAAGCTCGGTAAACGAGCTTGGCCCGGGCAGGCGCAGGCGCGCGGAGAAATCTCCCGCCGCGAGGCGGTTGATCGCATCGATCACGCGGCGCAGCGGCTTGAGCGGAAAGCGGCTGATCATAAAGGAGACCACGGTGCCGACTACGACGCTGATGATCAGCAGCATCAGGATCGGCAGCAGCGGCTCCTGCCGCGAAAGTTTTGCGATATTGATCGCATTCATGCGGATCAACAGCATGCCGGCGACGAAGATCAGCACGGATGTGATCATCAGGATTAGGAACACGATTGCGGAGAAGAGCGCGGTCAGCCCAAAGCGCTGATGGATGGATTTCGATTCGTGCTTCATCCGTTTTTCACCGCCTTATAGCCAAGCCCGCGCACGGAGACCAGCTCAAACTCCGGATAGCATTCAAACCGTCTGCGCAGGCGGTTGATGTGCACGTTGACCGTTGTGTCCCCGCTTTCGGATTCCATACCCCAGATCTCGTCCATCAGCTGAATGCGCGTAAAGATCTTGTCCGGATAGGAGAGGAGCTTGTAAAGCAGATAAAACTCCTTTTGCGGCAGAGTCTGGTGATCCTCTCCGCGGGTGACCGTCAGCGCGTCATAGTCCAGCTCAACCGAACCGATGGTCAGCTTTCGCTCGCTGACGATGCGGGAGCGCCGCAGAAGCGCCTTGATGCGCAGGAGCATCTCCTCCGTGTCGACGGGCTTTGTCATGTAGTCGTCCGTTCCTGCGAGAAAGCCCTTTTTCTTGTCCGCGGGCAGCTGCTTTGCGGTTACCATCAGGATCGGGACCATGCTGCCGGCCGCGCGCAGCTCGCTGGTAAGCGCGTAGCCGTCCATGCCGGGCATCATGATGTCCAGCAGGATCAGGTCGACATGGTTGGAGTCTAAAAGCTCCATGGCTTCCTCTCCGTTGACCGCGGTCAGGACGGAGTATTCCGCGCGCTCCAGCACGGCCTTCATGAGCTTTCTTGCGTTGGTGTCGTCCTCTACGACGAGAATGTGAAACATGGCAATTCCTCACTGGTTCGGGGCTGCTGTGGCGTCATTGCCGCGTGCGGCATGTGAAACGAAAAACAGGCGCAGCCGGACGCGCCCTGTGTTTCTCAGTATATGCCGAAAGATGAACTGGAGAAAAACTGCGCGGGGAAATGGCCCGGCGCAGGAAGCGCGCCTCGCGCGCAAGACGGCGAAGGGGGTACCCTCAGCCCTGCAAGCCTGCCGCCTGACGCTCCATGTTCTCCACCACGATGTCGAAGATCTCACCGAGCGACGCGCAATAAGCGAGGATTTCCCACGGGCGGTTGGTGTGGAAATGGATCTTGATCAGCGATTCGTCCCCGACGGCAAGGAGGCTGTCTCCCTCAAAATTTGCGGTGATGTAGTCAAAGATCTCGTCCTCGCTGAGCTGCTCGCCCGCCAGCAGCAGCTGCGTGTCAAATTTAAACTCAAGCATAGGGGTTCTCCTTTGCGATATCGCATCTTGGGTTTGTTGGTAATTGTTATCATATCATCAATTCTGCGCGGCAGGCAAGCAAACACGTGAGGGGACGCCGAAAACGCCGCTCGTGGCACATCTGTGCGGTGATCGTGGAGTTTGATTCTTTGCTACACGCGCGTCGTCAAACGGGCGGATTAAGCCCGCGATGAGCGCGATGCAAACAAAAACCGCCTTGAGGCGGTTTTTGCATGCGCTATTTCTTCTCTTTGCTCCGCTTGTCGCGGATGACCGCCATGTGGCTTTCTTCGAGCACGGTTACGCCGTTCTCCTTTGCCCAATCCACGCAGCCCTGCAGCGCGGCCTTCAGAAACACGCGCGGCACGCGCACGAGCGTCTTGCAGGCGTCTTGCGTGAAGTGCACGTCGGGGTCGACGCGGCTCGCGGCATAGACCACGTTGGAGAGATCCGTCTCCTTACCCGCAGGGATTCGCTCGGATAGCGGGCGCGTGAAGCGCGTATACCAGAAATGCGTGTTGTCACGATAGCCATAGTCCACAGGAACGCGCGGGAAGGACCTTGCGCTGACGCCGCGGATGATGGCGTTGTAGAAACGCTCCTTCATGAGGATCTTGTCCACTTTGAGGATGAAATGCGCGCCGAACCGGCTCGTGATGCCGTTGAAGCTGCGGTACGGCGGCTCGATGCCCTCCAGCTGGCCGACCTTCACGCTGTCTTCAAACGCATTTTCCAGATCGCTCTGCCAGGTGCACTCAAACACTTGATATGCCTCCGCGACCACACACGGGCGCGGCTTGTCTCCGCCCGCCTGACCGTCCTCGAGCGTGAAGCGGCAGTTTTGCATCTTCTCGGTGCAGGTTTCACCGGGGAATCCAAGGTGAACCGCCTCTTTGAAGTTTGCGCGGCTGTCCTCGATGAAATTCAGCGCGCAGGTGCCGCTTCTGAGGATATTCTGCGCGGTGTTGGAGCTGTTTCGGCTCTCCAGCAGCATGGCGTAATAATCCTTACCCGCCACATAGTACGGGAAGCACAAAGAATAGGAACCCAGCGAGGTTTGTCCGGTTTCGTTCCGTGTGGAGATGAGCACGGTCGGCATGGGAAAGAACGCCGACGTCTGGTAAAAGTTATCGACGATACGAAGATCGCGAAAGGAGCTCATCTGTCAGAGCCCTCCTTTGCAGAATTTTTCTTGTTTTTCATGCGCATGCGCAACACGTTCAGCGTAACAAGAAGCGCGATGATGATGAGCTTGAACCAGAGCGGGATCGGCGCCCATACGGCGACAACCACGAACAAGACGCCCAGCAGCGCGTGCCCCAGCAGGTTACGCCAGTCGGTCAGATACGATTTGAGTCCCGTCCATACGCGTTTCGCGATGGAACGGATAGAGCCTTGCTGTTCTTTTTGGTCGATCACAACATGTTTTCCTCTCAGTTTGTTTTACGTTTCTGTTGCTCGCGCATGCATAGAGCGGTTTCGATCATTCGATTGATCGAACCTTCCAGCTGCTGCCGTTCCGATTCATCCAGACAGGCACATACCTCGGAAAACCATGCGTCGTAAATGTGCAGACTGGCACTGACGCTCTTTCTTCCCGTTTCCGTGATGCGGATGATGTTTTTGCGTCTGTTTTGCCCGTCCTGCTCGCGCTCGACAAGCCCCTTTGTCTCCATCGCGTGAAGCGCCTTTGCAACCGTTGTTTTGTCCAGCAGAAGCGCGTTTGCAATCGTATCCTGCGAAACATGGTCGTGAAAACAAAGGAACGTGCAGATCGCGTGTTCCGTGTCGGAAAAACCCGCGTCCCGGATCTGCTCGTGCCCGAATTCTCTGCCGAGTTTGATCAGCATGCTTAGCTTGGAAAATTGCATCTTACACCACCATACAGTTGAAGTACCAACAGTTGCAGATTCAATTATAGTCCGGGGCTTTGATTTGTCAATCGGTTTTTTTGAGAAGTGTCCCATATAAAAACAGACACAGAAAAGCGCCGCGGCAATGCTGCGGCGCATGGAGCGGTTGGATATTTGAGAATCGACTGTTTTACGACTTTTTCGTTTTTTGTATCAGCGCAGATACACCCGCAAAC